>DLHV01000124.1 GCA_002483395.1 Chloracidobacterium sp. UBA7659
GGCAGAAACGCGAGTGTCAACGAGCGTGCCGAAAGAAACACGAAAACAAATGCACGCTCCTTTACAGTCGCGTTTCCGCCCGTAAACAACCCAGGAGGCCCTAAGGCATGAAGAATCCATTTCTCGAGAATTTTCGCCCGTATATTCCGTCATCGTCGAGTCTTCGCGAATTGACGCCGTTTCCTTTGATCGTCGGCACGCTGCTCGGCATCATCTTCGGAGCGTCGTCGCTCTATCTTGTTTTGAAAACGGGCTTGACTGTATCGGCGTCGATCCCGGTTGCGGTTATCGCGATCACGCTGTTCCGCCTAATGTCTAAATTTGGTGTGCGAGATGCGACGATCCTCGAGTCGAATGTGATGCAGACGGCGGGTTCGGCCGGCGAGTCGATAGCGTTTGGCGTCGGCGTGACGATGCCCGCGATCCTGATTCTCGGGTTCGATCTTGAAATTTGGCGGGTGACGCTGGTTGCGGTGCTCGGCGGACTGCTTGGAATTTTGATGATGATCCCGCTGAGACGCGCGCTTATCAAAGACCAGCACGGCTTTCTGAAATATCCCGAGGGCACGGCCTGCGCGCAGGTTTTGATCGCCGGAGCGTCAAAGGAATCACGCGAAGCCTCGCACGAGGGCGACACATTCACGGCGGGGGACGACTCGGCCCTGCAGGGCGGCAAGATCATCTCTATCGGTTTTGTCATCGGATTCATATACAAATCGATGGTCGACGTTTTCAGCCTGTTTAAGGATTATCCGGAAAAGAAAATGCCGGACAGTATACTTAAAGGCGGTTCGGTCTCGCTTGAAAATAACCCCGCGCTTCTCGGGGTCGGCTATATCATCGGGCCATATATTGCGTCGATAATGTTCGGCGGCGGCGTACTCTCATACCTCGTACTCATACCGATGATCAGATATTTCGGTGATTCATTGACGGTCGCGGTGGCTCCGGGGCTCGCCGCAAACCCGGGTAAACTGATCAATGCGATGAGCGCGGGCGACATCCGAAACGCCTACATTCTTTACATCGGCGCCGGGGCCGTCGTGGCAGGCGGTTTGATAAGCCTTGGGCGCTCAATGCCGACGATCTGGCATGGCCTTAAAGCGGGCTTGCAGGATTTCCGCGGGAGTTCAACCGGGGAAAACGGAAAATTGGAGCGGATCGATCGGGATATCTCGATGAAATATGTAGTGATCGGGCTGCTGCTTCTGGTCGCGGCGATCTCGTTCATCCCGACACTCAAAGTGGGCTTCTTCGGGGCTTTACTCATTGTCATTTTCGGCTTTTTGTTTGTAACGGTTTCTTCGCGTCTGACGGGTGAAGTTGGTTCGTCGTCAAACCCGATCTCTGGAATGACGGTTGCGACGCTTCTTTTTACGTGTCTGATCTTCTTGGCGATTGGCTGGACCGCTCCCAACCCCTACTTTGTCACGGCCCTTTCGGTTGGCGGTATCGTCTGCATAGCAGCATCGAATGGCGGGACCACCTCGCAGGACTTGAAGACCGGCTTTCTCGTCGGCTCTACACCTCGAAAACAGCAGATCGCCATCCTCGTCGGCGCTCTTGCGTCTGCCCTCCTCCTCGGCCCGCTGCTCTTGTGGCTCAACGACGCCAAGACATATTACCAGCCGGTTGCTCCGACGGCATTCTCGGCGGGATTTAAGGTGACGACGGACAAAATGGCACAGGAAGACGGACACGTTCGTTCGGAATCGGTAAAAGTGGGTAAGTATGCTGAATCCGACAAGAACATTTACAACGTCTGGCACAATACCGATCAAAGCGTGGGGCCGACGGGCAAGTACCTTGTCGATTCGCAGGGCAAACCGGTATATTTTGTCGATCCGGCCATAAACGGGGCGATAAAGAAGGATGACAACAATCGTAATTTAGAACGATACGACGCTCCGAAGGCCACCTTGATGAGTTATATCATCAAGGGAATCTTGAGCCAGGAACTTCCGTGGGGCCTGGTCATCATGGGAGCCGTGATCGCCGTAACGCTCGAGCTTGTCGGTATTCCGTCGCTGGCGTTCGCGGTCGGTATCTATTTGCCGATCTCGACGTCGTCGCCCATCTTCGTCGGCGGCGTTGTCCGTTCGTTGGTTGATCGTTATCTAAAGCGAAAACTTGCCAGCCAGAATCTGACCGAGGAACAGATCGTCGCGGAAACCGATAAATCGAACGGCGTTCTCGTAGCTTCCGGCTATATCGCGGGTGCGGCTGTCGCCGGAATATTGTTCGCAATTTTCGCGTTTTTGCCGGCGCTGAAAGCCATACAGGACGGATTCAACGAATGGTCAGGTGGAACCCTCGTAAAGAATGCAAGTGAATGGGTGGCGCAGGGAAGACCTGAGGGGGCGAACTATGATTGGTTTCTAAATTTGTCCCAAGGCACGCAGGACTTCCTGGCAAAGGCGAATCCATTCTATGCGGGAACCAGCGGCGACTGGCTGGGGATGATACCGTTCGTGATATTATCCATCGTTTTGTATTTGGTCGGCAGGGAATTGCTGCTGAAAGCCAAGACAAAAGCCTAATTTCACAAATCAAAACTTTTTGTTTTACCTTTTTGTACAGGACACGCTATAATGCAGATAGCGTGTCCTTTTTTCTTCCGGCACGCTATCCAAGTTAAAACCCACGAGCATCGGCAATTGAATTTTCGGAGAGTTTTTTTCATGCGGCACAAGTATCTGAAGTCGGGCTTCCTTGTTTGTCTTGCACTAATTTTGTCGACGTTTTTCTCGGGCTGTTCGGTCGCCGCGCCGAAGACCGAGGCGGAAACGATCACCTCGAATGCGGCAGCGGCGGCACCGAAAGGTGCGACGATCAAGATCGAGCCGAATTCTCCGGCCGATACGGTCCGTTCGTTTTATGCGAAATTGCGAGAGAAGAAATTTCGCGAAGCNNTGCGGCCGGCGATCGAAGGCCTTTCAGACAAGGAACTTAAGGAGTTTCAGGTAGATTTCGAGGCCGTGGCGAAAAACGTACCGGCCGAGATCGAGATAAATGGCGAGATAACCTCAGGTGATTCGGCGACCGTGACGACGAAATTGCCCGGCGACGATCCTGATAAATCGGAGATCCAGGAAGTACGGCTGCGTCGGGAAAACGGCGTTTGGGTCATTCTNNAAAAACAGATCAAGCAGCAAGGCAAGAACTATTTCTACGCTCTGCGGATCGAGACGCATCATGACGAGGCGAAGGCGATGCTAGACCGTATTTCAAAAGCGCAGATCGCGTATTCTACGCAGAATCAAGGCAAATTTGGCGAGATACCGGCCCTTATCGAGAGCGGGTTTTTGCCGTCTGATGTGCAGACGCCGGAATCGACCGGCTATCTTTACGCCGTTACCATCACCGACGATAAGACAAGATATTCCGCCACAGCTACCCCGGCGGAATATGGAAAGAGCGGCAAGCTCTCATTTTTGGTCAGACTTAACGACGCGAAATCCCCGCTTTTGAGCGCCAAGGACACGGGCGGCAAGCCATTAAAGAAATGACTGGAAGTGAATCGCGATTGAGCGTATATTTATTTACGGACTAAGGTTCCCATCTAACCTGCCGAAGTCGATCTCATAGCCAAGCAATACAATGTTACGAGAACTGGTTTCCAGATTTAGCAGTACTATCGCCGCCAGGCGGGCATCCGTTCGAAAAAATTTCAATGTTCCAGTCAAAGTTTGTTTTGCTCCCGAAAACGATGGCGTAAAACAGCCGCGTTCATGGGATGACGCGTTTTTATCGGGTGAAACGACCGACGTCAGCCGAACCGGAATCGGGTTTGCGGTCTCGGCAATACGGATCAGGGACAGATATCTTGTTGGCCAGGAACGCCTCTTGAATGTGGAGCTTGATCTTTCCGGCACAAAGGTCCGCATGCAGGTCCGCGGCCGCCGGTATGAAAAAGTGGGCATTCATATTTCGACGGAAAAATACCTTGTCGGGGCCGAAATAATCTCCGTAGACGAAGCGGACAAACGGGCTTACGAGCATTTTCTTGCACACGGGCATAAATCGTCCGGTAATCTTGCAGCGGCTTTTGAATTAGGGGCCGAATAGAAAATTTTACAGTTGATGCACGGGCGTGAGGTTAAACACTCACGCTTTTTTGTTTTTGCGCCGGTTTTGTGTCTTAATTTTTGCAATGAGTGAAGAAGTCGGGATTGGAATTATTGGGACCGGTTTTGCGAGGAAAGTGCAGATTCCCGCGTTTGCGGCGTGTGAAAATGTCGAGATCGTGTCGGTTGCGAGCGGCAGCTTGGAAAACGCAAGATCGACGGCGGAGGAATTCGGCTTTGGGCATTTTACGAATAATTGGCGCGAGACGGTTTCGCGTGACGATGTCGATCTGGTTTGTATTACGACGCCTCCAAACCTGCACAAAGAAATTACGCTGCTCGCGCTTGAGCATGGCAAGCACGTCCTTTGCGAAAAGCCGATGGCGATGAACGTTGCCGAAGCCGAGATGATGGTCGAAGCGGCGGGATCGGCTGGTGTGTTGGCGTTGATCGATTTTGAATTGCGTTTTCAGCCGGGACGGCAGAAGGTTTACGCGATGATCCGCAACGGCGGGATCGGGAAGATCAGGCACGCGAAATGGAATTTCCGGGCACCGCACCGCGGCGATGCGAGTCTGCCGTGGAACTGGTGGTCTGACATCGAGCAAGGCGGCGGAGCGCTTGGGGCGATCAATTCGCATATCATCGATTCGTTCAACTGGTTTCTCGGAACCGAAGTTTCGAGTGTTTTCTGTCAGTTACAAACGCATGTCAAAATACGCCCGTCAAAAGATGGCGGTTTTCGCGATGTGACGACCGACGATGAGGCGAATATGCTGCTGCGATTTGCCGACTCGGAATTGACTGGTGATGCGACCGGGCTGGTGTCGGTGTCGATGGTCGAACAGCCGGAATATGTGAACCGCCTTGAGATATTCGGCACTGACGGAGCGATCCGCATCGAACACCGCGGCGAGATATTTATCGCGACGACCGGTGATAGAGAATTGCGTGAGATTGAGGTTGAATTTGGCGAACAGATACCCGGCGTGCCCGATACAGGATTTTCACGCGGGTTTATGGAGTTTGCTCCAAAAATAATTGCGGCGATCAGGGAAGGCAAAACCGAAATCGAATATGCCGCGACATTTGAAGACGGCTTGAAAGTCCAGCGGGTCCTGGACGCGGCCAGAAGATCAAACGCGACTGGAGCGGTCGTCCCCCTGGGAACGCAGGCGCCCCCGCCTGCATGAGTGCGAAGCACGAACCGTCCGCAGCAAAGATTCCGTGTGGCAGAATTCCGTCATCAACTTGGAACAAAGGCAGTGCTGAACTCCCATTCATCAGCCGTCCGACATAACCCCGCTTTCACGGGATTGTTTTCAATATAACGGATTGTCGCGTGATAGTGGCGTGCATCGCGGATATAGCGGTCAAACGATTCAACGAACCAAAACTGTCCGCCGCGTCCTAATATCTTGTTTGCCTCGTGAGCAGTGAAAGACTTTATTGAGTGCATTATTTCCGATAAAGAATTCTCCTCCAACAGTTCGATTAGAATGTGGACATGGTTCGGCATCACCACCCAGGCGATCAGCCGATATCTTTCATCGTCCCATTTGAAAAGCGTCTCTCTGATCTTCGCCGCGACGCGGTGGTCATTCAACGCGCATGACCCGTAGCCTCGATCAAGGTAGTGTTCTATTCGCTTTCTGAAGTCGACATCCGTGCATTCACCGCGTTCAATCTCGGATTTCCATGCTTGTAGAAGATTCTGCGGCAAAGAATCGGCGAGGCGAAATGTGACAAACTGAGTTGACAGTTCGACATTGTAATGAGGCAAGTAGCCGCGGCTGTGTTTGTGTCTTAAACTGTCGGCCATCTTGACTTATGACTTAGCGGGAGCTTTCGCGTTTAACGCTCATGCAGGCGAGGGCGCCTGCGTTCCCAGGGAGAAAACTATGACTCAAGCAACACAAGAACAAGACCTTCGATATCCAATTGGCAAGTTCAACGCGAACGACGCAACGCCGCGAAGTGAGCATATCAAGACGATTGCCGAGCTTTCGGCGAAACTTGCTGCCGCTGTCGCCGGGCTGAGCGATGAACAGCTTGACACGCAGTATCGACCGGAAGGCTGGACGCTGCGGCAGACCGTTCATCACATCGCTGACAGCCACATCAACTCGCTGTGCCGCTTCAAACTCGCTTTGACTGAGGACGAGGCCCCGACCATCCGGCCGTATTACGAAGACCGCTGGGCCGAACTCGGCGACAGCAAAATGCCGGTCGATGTTTCGCTTGGGATAGTCGATGGCGTACATCGGCGGTGGGTTTCGCTGCTCGAATCGATGACGGACGAGGATTATCAGCGCGAGTTCGTGCATCCGGAAACGGGCAAGTGGACGCTCGAAAAAGTTCTTGCCTTGTACGCATGGCATTCGCGGCATCACACGGCACATATTACGAGTTTGCGCGACCGTAACGAATGGTAAGAGAGATTTTGGCCGCGGATAAAAGCCGGATTGCGCGGATCGGAAATTATATAGGTGATTTCCTATATCTGCGTCATCCGCGTTAATCTGCGGCTAATATTTCTTTTGTTTTCGGCAGATTAAAAATGAGTGAGAAAACTGAAAGACTTGTCTCTCTCGACGTCTTCCGCGGAATGACCATCGCAGGGATGGTTTTGGTGAATAATCCGGGTGGTTCGCCCGTTTATTGGCCGCTCGATCACGCCGAGTGGAACGGCCTCACGCCCACCGACTGGATCTTTCCTTTCTTTCTATTTATTGTCGGGGTGTCAATTTCAATCTCGCTGGGCAAACGCGTAGCTGAGAAAGTTGACGCAAAGGCGTATTGGAAGATCGCCTCGCGTGCCGCCTCGATCTACCTGCTCGGAGCCGCGATCTCGATCGTTCCGTTTTTTCAGTTCCAATCGACCGACGCGCCCGATCCGCTAAAAATGCTGATCTGGCTGGTGTTTTCGGCGTCGCTGTTCTTTTTGTTGCTGCGGAATTACAAGGTCGCGGCCATTCTTTGCGGCGTTGCGCTTCTTGGCATTGCGGGCCTGAATCTCGCCGGTTACAACGTCGTGCCCTACAACTATGGCACGCTCCGCATCTTCGGCGTCCTCCAGCGGATCGCCGTCTGTTACCTCGTTACGTCGCTCATCTTCTTGCATACAAACTGGAAGCAGCAAGTGGGAATAAGCGTTGTTCTCCTGCTCGGCTATTGGCTCGTCATGACCGTCATCCCGGTGCCCGGCTGCGAGATCACCACCGTTAGCGACAAAGCGTGTAATCTCGCCGCCTACATCGACCGGATTATCCTGACCGAATCGCACATCTGGCGCGGCGGCAAGGTCTACGACCCCGAAGGTATTTTGTCGACTATCCCAGCGATCGTCACTACGATCTCCGGCGTGCTGACGGGAACGTGGCTTCTCCGGCCATCAGGCTCCCCTCCTTACGAAGGAGGGGTGGCGGCTTCCGCCGAAGGGGTGGTTCTCTCTGACGCGGGAGATAAGAACCCAGTCGCTACCGCTCCCGGTTCTGACACTGCTGCCCGCCTTAATAATGTCTCCGGCATTTTCTTCTTTGGCGTTTTACTTTTAGCCATCGGCCTTATCTGGAACAGCTACTTTCCGATTAACAAATCGCTCTGGACAAGCTCTTATGTGCTTGCGACGACCGGCCTTGCGTTGCTCGTGCTCGGCGCTTGCTACTGGCTGATCGACATCAAGGGCTATCGTCGCTGGGCTAGACCATTCGTCGTCTTCGGCGTCAATGCTCTTGCCCTCTTTATCTTCACCGGTTTCTTCGCCCGGATGATCGCCGCCTACCGGATCACCGGCCTGGACGGCCAGCCGTGGTCGCTGCAAAAGACCGTCATCCAAAATATCTTCCTCGCCCTTTTCCAGCCCATCAACGCCTCGCTAGCCTTTGCGATCTGCTTTATCCTCCTCTGGCTTTTCCTCATGTGGCTGCTTTTCAGGAAGAGGATTTTAATCAAAGTCTGAGTACAATTTTCCGTTTCAGCGAGGAGCATGGCACCAATGGTTTGACGTTGATGCGTTGATGCGGTATCATCAGATATATGAGAACCACCTTAGACATTGAAGACGATGTGCTGCAAGCGGCTAAAGAGATGGCGCGGTGCGAAGGCAGTACGGCGGGACGCGTCATTTCCAAACTGGCGCGGCAGGCTCTAAGCGGCACATCTGAGAAGACAAGAAAAGCTTTTGTTTATAAGAATGGTGTGCCCGTCCTCCAACACAGGGATGGAGAGATAATCACTATGGAACACATTCAAAGCATCATGGATGAGGAAGGTATTTAGGTTTGCGATCCCTGTTAGACGTAAATGTTATCATCGCGTTGCTTGACTCTAAGCACGTGTTTCATAAGCGAGCGCACTCATGGTGGGCAACGGATGGAAACGCCGGTTGGGCAAGCTGTCCGCTAACAGAGAACGCGGTGTTAAGAATCATGTCGCATCCTAATTATGATCGCCAGTATCGGTTCTCGGTCAGTGCTTTGATCGGACAGCTAAGAGATTTTATCCAAAAAACCGATCATCAATTTTGGGCCGATGAAATCTCCATGCTTGATGATTCACTTTTTGACCCCGATCGCATTCATGGCCCGCGGCAGCTTACTGACCTTTATTTATTGGCCCTGGCAACAAAACATCATGGACGACTGGCCACATTCGACCAGGGCATCTCTCTCTCCGCCGTCACGGGCGCTAAGGCCGAAAATCTGTGCATCGCCTAGCTTCGCAGAGATGTGCGGGGCGGCGGCTGTTCCGTTCCTGATCGCTTGGGAAATTGCTGCTGCTCCGTGAATACAAGATTGGACCGCCGACGGGTGAGTCGGAGTCACTTTATCTCAAAAGTCCTGATTTCGACAGCCAGCTCTACTTCGAGTTTTCCCTTGTCCGCGATGATCGTTTTTCGCTCCTTCTCCATTTCCTCCAGCCGCGTTTCCTGCTCGCCGGCCTTGGCGATGTAGCGGGCGATCAACGTTTTTGCCTCGGCGGTTTTCGAGAGTGATTCGATGTTTTCGCGGAGGCGTTTTTGATCGGCTTCGATTTTTGCAACTTCATNNTCAAGTTTGGCATCCAGTTGGGCAATCGAACCGCGAATATCGATCAGCTTTGAGAGCTTTGCGCGGGTTTCCTCGTTGATATACTTGCGAGCCACAAATAGCTCAAGCTCGTTTTTTGAAATAGAAGTGAGCTGATAGCTGTCCATCAAAGGCTGCCGAAGGCCGATCGTGATCTCTTTTTCCTCAAGGCCTTTTAGCTCTACACGAAACCGGTAATATCGCTGGGTTTGATAATCCGGCTTTGGCGAATTTTCCGACAGCTCCCAACCATCACGGATCGGGTATTCGATATAAAGTACCTTCGGCCGGTCTGTCTGATTCGAGATCTGATAGGTCTTCTGTTCGCCGCTGAAATAATGCACCTGAAGAACGCCGTCAACGGCCGTGATCAGCTTCGCCGGTTCGCGATCACCTGTTTGGTGCACCAGAACATGAGTTCCGAGGTCAAGGGCAAACGAGATCAATCGCTGCTCTTTCGGTTTCAGCCGCTCCATTAGAGCTTCACCGGCATATGCATTTCCGTCGAGAACCGTCATGCTGCCGCTCTCGAGTGTTAGATTCGTGCCATTTTTCAATAACACGCCGCTGAACGGTCGGTCTTGCCGCACGTTAGGGTTATACACAGACACTCGTTCTCCGTCCATTTTTGTCTGGACGATCGGGATCAGGGCCGAACGATTACGCAGTAAGGTAATCGGATGCTCGATTTTGTATTGAAAAAGATCACCGATCTCCTCGCCCACAGCGGCCGTCGTGACGCCAGTACGACCCGAAATCAGAGCATCGCTCACCGACGTTTCAACGGTGCTTGATATTGAAATATTACTCGACACGCTGGAGCTCGAAGTATTGAGTACTTCGGAGCCCGCAGTTACTGTTACCACTTCGGATACACCCCCAGCCTCTAACCTGACCCCGAGATTGGCTCCGACGGCTACATCAACGTATCGCATGACTTTGAATCCCGGTGCATTGGCAGTTACCGTGTACATACCAGCCGTCAGGTTTGATCGAACAAAATTACCGGAACTGTCGCTAGTGGTTGAGATTTCCTGGCCAGTCGCGTTGTTTCTGATAACTATGTTCGCGTTTGGTATTGAGGCCCCGTTCATATCGGTAACGACCCCCGAAATCATGTTCGCCGAATTTCCGCCAGCTTCATAAATCTGCGGACGAAGCTGCAAATCCTGTGGTGTGGCGATAACCGGCCGGTAACGATAAAACGGTTTCTGCAAGTTTTGAATAAACGAAACGGGTGACCCCGACACCAACGAAAGTTGTACATTCTGCCAGTCTTCCTCACTTACATTGTCCACTATCGCCCATCCTTGGAAGAACGGTTTGCCCTGCTCGTCCAGGACAACGCGGTAAGTTGTTTTCCAGATGGGTGCCGATATTGTATAGCTCACAACCATTTCGCGTTGGCCTTGCCCATCACTTGTTACGGTGATCGTTTTTGCGTCACGCCGCCGAGACGATGCGGTCGCGTTTGCAAATTCGTTAAGGTCCTTGCGCGTATCTTCATCAAGAACACGGACACTTCGCACAGAATTAAGATCAAAACTCGCGATTTCACCACTTTCCGACGCAATGACCAAAATGCTTGTCCACACGGTGTCGATTTCAGCCCTAAGCTGCTTGCGTTCTACGGTCAAGATCGAACCGGTAATAGTTGCTTTCGCAGTAGAGACAGCTACTCTTGCGCCTTGGAGCTGGGCGAGTACGCCGGCGATGCCGCCGCCGTCGCTTGATGAAGACTGTACTGAGAATGGAATCTCGGCGGTGCGAGCCGACGCTGGCATCGAGGAGTTGTAGCTGACCGCTCCGATCTTGCCCTGGCCGAGATCGAGCACGAGCATCGACTTGAGCACGTCGTCGACCTGCGATTGCTTGAATGAAAGGTTGACTTCGGCATTGCCGGTGATGACACCTCGGCGTTCTATATACGCGACGCCATTGGAATAAAGGATTACGCGGCGGATCGGGAGTGTATTCGCCGGATTCTCTGCAACGAAAGCCCTGGCTGCCGGATTTGAAGTAACTCGTTTATTTCTAATTACTTGTGAATAACCGGCGACCGAACACACTAATACTACGAGGAGAAGGATCACTTTTTTCATTGTCTTATTACCTTTGTGCCTAATAGATTGCTGCCAAACTACCGATAGAGATGAGGTGAGAGTTCGGATAGGTTGCTTTAAGGCGGTCGTGGCCTAATTGGAACAAATCATACAAAAAGGCGGGACAAGCCCGCCATTTATCGTCAATCTTGAGCATTTCGCCCTTACTTACGTGCGGGCTTCTGCACTTAGAACTCGGCGTTTGCGGCGGATACCACCTTTTCGGCGGCGTCGTTCATTGTGGTAGCGGGGATGATGCCGATGTTTGAGTCCAAGAGGACTCGGCGGCCTTCTTCGACGTTTGTGCCTTCGAGACGGGCGACGATTGGGATAGAGACACCGAGGTTTTTTGCGGCAGCGACGACGCCGTTGGCGACCATGTCGCAACGGACGATGCCTCCGAAGATGTTGATCAGGACGGCCCGCACGTTTTTGTCGGCGAGCAGAATCTTGAACGCCTGCTCGACTCGCTCCTGCGAAGCGCCGCCGCCGACATCGAGGAAGTTAGCAGGCTCGCCGCCGGCGAGCTTGATGATGTCCATCGTCGCCATCGCCAG
>DLHV01000172.1:0-22354 GCA_002483395.1 Chloracidobacterium sp. UBA7659
GCCTGAAATCAAAGCATTCTGGATACCGAACTTTTCGGCAACAACTCCCATTTTTGGACTGCCCAAATATGGTCCGGTCAGATAGCTCATCATTTCGATGCTAGCCATTCTTCCGCGCAAAAAATTTGGAATGGTCTGATTCCAGATCGCTCCGCGAAAAATTCCCGAAAGCATATCAAAAAAACCGGCTGTCATCAGAAAGAATAAGGCAATCCAGAGATTATTTGAAAGCCCGAACAACAATATTCCCACGCCCCATAATATAGCTACAATCGTTATCATCAAACCGTGCCGATGAATGTTACGAGTCCAACCTGATGTGACGCTTGCCAAAAATGCTCCGAGCGCGATTGCCGCCGGGAAAAATCCAAGATATTTTTCTCCGTAAATTGTTGCCAACGCAGGAAATAAGGCTTGAGGAAAAGCAAAAAACATTGCCGCAATATCAATCAAATATGTCCCAACCAGATATTGTCGGCTGAAAGCATATTTCCACGCTTCAAAAATCCCTTTCAAACTCGGTTTATCCGCATTAGCCGCCGCCGGAACGTGACTAACCAAATAAACTGCGATGATGGTTGCGCCGAAAGNNAGAAAGAAGCGAAATCAATCGCGTAAGCTATTGATACACCGAAACTTGTGGCAATAATCCCTGCAATCGCCGGACTGATAATTGCGCCGATGCTGTAACGCATCGAATTGAGTGCCATCACTGCTTGCATCTGTTCAACCGGAATAACTTTTTGAATATATGATTCAAACGCCGGACGCTGCAACGCCGCAAATCCCGCGTGAAATGCCGCCCCGATGAAAATCAGAGAAACTTTCGGATTCGGCAAAATCGAATTTATCAGCAAAATTCCCGTCGTTAAAACCTGACCCAATTCCGTCAATCGCAAAATTTTCCGGCGGTCAAACGCATCTGCAATCGCGCCGCCGACAAATGCTAAAATAAACATCGGGAAAAACTCGGCAAGGGCAATATAACCAACCATTGCGCTTGATTGAGTCAGTTCATACATTTGCCAATTTATCGCCACAAACGACATCATCGTTCCGAAAAACGAAATCAACTGCCCAAAAAAAAGAAGGCGATAATCACGCGAAACTTTTAATGGAGTAATGTCAACTGTCAGATATTTCAGCATTTTATTGTTAGGGCTCAACTTAACCGGGGTTAAGGAAATTTTAATTCTAACAATCTTTCGGCAAAGGAAACAATTTGATTTTTCCAAAAAACTCCATTAAAATTGAAAAATAAGTAAAGATTCTTTTTCGGGAATCTTGAGTTTGATAAATTTAGGAGAAATAATAAATGTCAGCAGTTGCAGCACCAACACTCGAATTAGCGGTCACGCCGAGCGCGGCGGAAGAGATCAATCGATGGTAACATCAGTCTGATCGCCCTTTTGCGCTACTTGCCGTAAGCTAGTTTAGGCACAGAAAATAAAAGGCGAATAAAAAATGAAAACAACAAAACTGTTTTCGATTGGCTTGACCGCCATCATGATATTTACCCTTTCCCAGCAGGTTTCAGCCCAACTGGTAAATTTTTATACCAGTCCCGGCTATTCGACTTACATAAACAACTTGATCACGAACAGTATCTGGAACTCTTCAATGAAGACTTACACGAAGAATTACAGAGGAAGCTCCACTGCCTCAAAATCAAGATCTTCTGCTTCGGCTTCACCTCCTGCGATTCCGGAGTACCGGAGGTATCCGGCTGTTCAATTCAAATCGACCGGAACACGGCTGACGCTGCAGGAATATCTTGATTCCGTCAACATCAGCCCACAGGACAAGGCGGAATTAAAGGAACTGGTCCTGGGAATCTTCAAAAACTACGAGGCAGAAGCCGCCGCCAAAGGCTATCCGAATGACTGGGCTTTAGCATTTGTTTCTTACACCGGTCTCAATAGCCACGTTTATAACGGGAAAACGGAGAAACCGATTCTTCCTTTTGAACAGAACATAGGAGTGCGAGACGTTGTAGCCGAATATGCTACTGATAATGGCATTTTCAATAATGTGACGGACCGACAAAAACAGGAACTATACGAACTCTTGGTAATGGTCGGCGGACTTACCTATCATTTTTATGAAAAAGCCGTAAAGGAAAAGAACGACGAGGAACTTAAGGCCGTTAAGCTGACAGCGGCCCAAAACTTGAACCTCGTAGGCATCAAGCCATAACCGAAACCGTACCGGCGCCGAACGTGAACAGGAGGAAAGCTTATGACCGTACAAAAAGATCATTTCCGCAACTGCGTTTGTCTAATCCTGATTGCGCTGCTGTTATTGTCAGGTCCTGTCAGGGTTCTTTGCAGCTGGGGCCTTGAGGTAGGACGCGCGGACCCAGGCGACGTTACGCGGCTGGCAAGCGATTGGAACGCTTTCAGGCGCGAGCGGACCCGCATCGAGAGCGACATGCGGGCGGTGACAGCGCTCGAACGGCAACGCCAGATAATGGGCGCCGCCGCGCGGCCCGATTGGGGCCCGCAGGAGTATTTCCAGCAGGTGCAGCAGCTCTGGCTGATGAAGGTATTGGGCCCGCTGCAGAGTATCGCCCTCAACCCCGCCGCGACGTGCGCCGAGGCGCAATTCGCAGAGCTATCACATCGACATTCGGCTATTACGCCTTCGATGGCGTCGAGGTTGGACAGACTTATATTCTGTGGATCGCGTCTAAACGCTTTGTATTTGCCGACCCAATGCGTGTGATCAATCTACAGGACGAATTGACCGGCTTGGATTTCACCGCATTGCCCTGACCAACGCGGCGAACTTCCACGCGGTTTTCGTTGAACCAAATAACCAGGTGAGCGTGCCAATTTACGGCGCCCGACTTGTGTTCATAAAGTGAACAACCCTAAGATGAAATCCGACTCCAGAGAAATGGCAAAAGCGGTGTTGAGGTATTTTTTTGGAGTGCAGACCGCGTAGCGCGGAGAGATGCTGATGATGAAGATAAATATTTTTGCGATCACTTTGGTTTGGTTGTTGTTGGGATTTGTATCGACACACGCGCAGAGCCAGCCTTGCGGATGCGCGGATAAGCAGGATTTGCTGAATCATTTAAGGACGAGTCGAATCGCAATTCAGGAATCCCAATTCCAAATAGACACATTCATTGCCAGAGAGGTGGCCGATGGAAGTCCGTATCTGTATTCACAGGAACGGCTATTGAGGCTTCTGGAGTCGATCAAAAATGCGCAAAGATCCGTTCGTGTAAAAGGAGGAGCTACTTCCTCACTCACGATGAATCCTTATGACTGCTCGATAACTGAGACGACTCCCTCCAGCGGATGCTTGCGGCAGATCTCGCAACACTACCTGGATCATCTTCGGAGGGTGTGTCTTTCGAACAAAAGCTCGCGGAAGCCTGACGAGCCTTACTTTGAAAGAATGGAAATGAAGCAGATTGCCCTGCAGCTGATGATGGCAGAGAATGAGAGCGAAAAGTTCATTTTGCAGATGTTGACGTCGCTTCCGGCCAACTGCCGTTCTAATGGTTGGTTCGGCTATGTCGTACATCAAAAGGTGTCAACATCTGAAACAACAGGGCGCATCGCCACCAGAGGAACCGAATATCCGCGTCCATCGGCCGGGATCACTAAATCCAACGGCGGAACCGATACAACGGCCACGAAAACAACTTACATTGGAACGATCTATGTTGAAGACGGCAAGATGTCGAGCGCGAAGGGATATGCTGCCTCGAGTCTGGATGCAGGGACAATCGAGACCGGCCGGGTGTTTTGTTCGGCAAAGAAGCCGGACGTGCCTTTTGTTGTTACAACCAGTATTAAGAACTTTCTTGAAGGGGAAAGCGGGGGCAGCGGCGTGTTTACGCTGAGTATCCAAGCTAACGGTAACTATAGCATTGGCGTATCTTTTTTCAACGTACCCGTCACCGGAACGATGACCAGTAGCCGAAACGTCAATGCCTGCGATGCAAAGCCGACGAACTATTCAAACCACATCACAGACAAGAAAAACACTGCGTCATACAGATTCGACGGAAAAATGAAGCCGGGATTCCCGGACCTAATTGAAGGCAGCATTGTCGAGAAGCCTCCATTGCTACAGATACATCAGCAAGGAGAGAGTACTGTGGTCGACCAAACATACGAGCTTCAAACCAGATGGATGCTGCGGCGTATTCGCTAAAACTGAAGGAAAAAGTGCACATCCAAAATTAACAATGATCGTGGAGGAGTGGAAAACATGACGAAAAGCTTCTGCCGCAATGTGTTTGGCCTACTGGCAGTTGTAACTCTGCTCGCCGGAAACGTGTACGCCGACACGTTCGAGTATCTTACTTTTACACCTCCGAGCGGCTGGACGAAGCAGGCATCAAACGATGGAAGTGTTTACCGGCGAACGAGCGGGATCGGGCTGGTCACCTTCTACGCGAGCTACACGGCGACTGGCTCGGCCGCGGACGAATTCGCCAAGATGTGGCGCGCGCGTGTTGGACCAACTCTGCCCGGACCGGCCCCGAAGCCTCAGGTGCAACGCGATGGCGATTATGTGGCTGCCGTCGGAGCCCAGCGTGTCGATGCCCAGGGCACGATCACGAATATCACGCTTGTCACCTACGTCGGCCGCGGCCGAGCGATCGGTGTATTGACAATGACTGCCGGAGACGAGGCCATCCGTGAAGTGACCGCCTTCCTCGATAGCCTGACCATCACGCCAGGTTCGACCGCGGCCGCGACATCAAACGATATCGAGGTCGACTTTGACGTGCCGCCCGGTTATGTTTCCGGACGCGATGGCAACACCATAGTATTGAAACCGACGACGCTCGACCGAAATACGCCGTGTATCTACGGCATCAGCCCGTCCCGCCCATCCAGCGGCAAGCTCGACACAGATGCGGCCACGGCCATACTCGAGCCTTTGCCCGGCTGGCAGGTCAAAAGTGATCATTACAACGCAATGCGCGGCATTACGGGTGCCGGGTGGCCCTATTTTTGGTTTCGCACGGATGTTCGACGCCTCGTCGGCGCAAGCTATGAAAACCTTACGGCCATGACGATGGCGTTCCCGGCGGGCCAGGGGCGGGTGAATATCGTATGGGGTTTTGGAAGTACGGGAGTGTGCTCATCAGAGGATCATGCTTTCTCTCGCCTGTTTCACAGCCTGCGGCCGCGCGGCTGGACCTCGGATGGCGGCAAGGCTTTCGCCGCGGAACTGCGGGGAACCTGGCGAAACACCGAGAGCTCCGGCATGGCCCAATACAAGTTTTTGGCAGACGGCCGTTATGAGTATGGTCAGGGCACCTCAACAACCTTCTCAACACTTGAAACGAGGACCGGGAGAGCAGCAGACGGACGCTACGAACTTCGCGGGGGCGAACTCATCATCACCGGCGGACGAGGTGCCGCCAAATTTCGAGTCCGTATCTACGACGAGTTCAGCGGCGGTATATGGCTGCGGACGCTGTCGCTGCTCAACGAGGGCTCGAATCCGGCACTGAGCGTGCGGTATATGCGGGTCCAGGATTCCCAATGACCGATACGGCGAAACGATCATTAGCGCTTGAAAAAATAGACTGAACTCGTTAAAATTGAAATTAATGTAAGGATTCGGCTCAGGCTGGGTCCAAACTTTTGATAGGAGAACAATACAAATGTCAGCAGTTGCAGCACCGACCGTCGAATTGATCGTTACAGACAGCGCGGCGGAGGAGATCAAGAAATTCTTGTCGAGCGAGGACGATCTGCCGGAGACGGCGGGCCTTCGCGTCCGGGTTGTGCCGGGCGGATGTTCCGGTTTTCAGTACAGCCTTAATATCGAGGAAGAATCGAAATCGGGTGATTTTGTAATGGATAAGCAAGGTATCAGGCTCTTTGTCGATATGTTCTCGGCGCAATACCTGAATGGCATCACCATCGACCACACGACAAACATGATGGGTTCGGGCTTTACGTTCGAAAACCCGAACGCGACCGGCGGCTGCGGCTGCGGCACTTCGTTCTCTGCCTAAAAAGCTTTCAGTATATTGCGGAAAAGCCCGAATGATTGTGTTTGGGCTTTTGTTTTTTGGAAGCCGTGTTTGATTAGACCTATCTCTTGTCATACGAAAGGACAAACAGGAGCTCGGAAGGTGGAAAGGCAGGCGGGGTCTTTTCTTCAAAACGAAGAAAGGCCTCGCTATATCGAAGTGTCTTTCGCTCGCCTTGCAATCACCTCGACCGAAATGTTAGTCTTACTTAGGCTACCGATTTGGTGATACCATTTGCTGTTTACCGAGCCGGCCGGGATCCACGGGAATTTCAATAGCCAGACTAATTAATAAAAAGAACAATATTTGTAACGGAGTTCAAGAGCCGAGCGATGCCTTCGACTCAAATGATGATTTTCGTGTCTCGAAAAATCACAATCGCCGTTTAGGACGCGCCGTTAGATCGGGCATTGAAAAATTAGGAGTATAAGTTTTGAAAGATTTTAAGAAAGTTTCGTATCTGTCGTTTTTAGCTTGTCTAGTATTCGTGGGTTCATATTCGGTTGTGTCTGGACAGGACCGGCAAAGAGTGGTGAAAACCATTTCGAGCCAGCCTATCAATCAACCCCAGCCTCCGGCCGACAGTCCCAAACCTTCTTCATCGTTACCTTCCGCCAACAAAGCCAGCCGCCCGGCGCTCACCAGTGAGATCAACATTGTCGCACCTGAAAAAACTCAACCCTTAGTGAAAAAGACCGCTTCGTCAAACGCTTTGAACGCCGTGAGTTCTTTAGCTGCCGGACGAATGGTGTATGGTTCGCCAGTCTCTTCGGCGATCATGCGAGGCGTACAATCGCGGCTTGGCATTCCTTACCGCTACGGATCGACCGGCCCCAATCGCTACGATTGTTCGGGTTTTGTATGGAGTGTTTTCCGTGACGCCGGCATCGAATTTACACGTTCCAGCGCCCGAAGCCTTTGGGCAGCCGGAATACCTGTAACCGGCGATGATAGATTTAAGTTCGGGACGTTGGTTTTCCTAAACGGACTCGGTCACATGGGAATCGTCGCTGATGAAAACGGCTTTTTCCATGCTTCGTCCAGCAAAGGTATTACATACTCACCATTCAAAGGCTACTGGGAAAAGCGTGTAGTAGGTTTCCGACGGCTTGCAACTGCCGACGCACCAAAAACTGTGGAATAAAATCTTTTTCAAACAAAAAAAGAGGGCCCGATGATTATATGTCGTCGGGTCTTTTGATTTCATAGAGACGCTTGCCTTTCCAAATAGAGCAACTTCCCCCTTTCGCACAATCGGTCAAATTGACGTATAAGCCAATGAAAATCGGGTTTTTTGCGAAAAATATGTTGACATAAGTTTAACAACATTATACTTTGTTAATTGATCGATTTCTGCAATCGATTTTCTCACATTCTCACTTCACGCTTCCGTTTCAAGACTCCACCTCACGACATTCCGGAGCAGTTCAATGAAAAGAATTCTTATCGTCCTTGCGCTTCTCACTTTCGGCATCGGGGCGTTTATGCTGCCACGCGCGATTTCCGGTCAAAGGAATAAGCTGATAAAAACGTCAAAACCAATACCGAACCGGTATATCGTCGTTTTGGACGACAGTGTCATTGAAACGGCCGAACTCGAAGTCGAAGCCCGCGGACAGTATTTGTCAAACCTTTACGGAGGCAGTGTCCGTCAAGTCTATTCGAGCGCATTCAAAGGCTTCGTCGCCGAGATGACACCCGAGCAGGCCGAAACCATGAATCTGGACTCAAGCGTCCGGTCGATCGAAGAAGATGGAATCATCTCGGTATCGTCCGAGCAAACAAACGCTCCGTGGCATCTTGACCGAGTCGACCAAAGGGCAATGCCTATGGACACTACGTACGGTTATGCGTCTATGGGCACCGGCGTCAACGTATACGTCCTCGACACGGGAATACGATATACGCATGTCGATTTCGGCGGCCGAGCAGATGCCGTTTACGACAACATAAATGACGGTCAGAATGGCAACGACTGTAACGGGCACGGAACGCACGTCGCCGGCATTGCTGGAAGCGCGACATATGGCGTAGCCAAAAACGCCATGCTTCACTCGGTTCGCGTAATACCGTGCAATGGCTATGGCCAGATTTCGAACCTTCTGGCCGGTGTGGATTGGGTCACAGCCAATCGTGTAAATCCGGCTGTCGCAAATATCAGCATCACGGCCGGTGGAAGTTCGCCCGCGCTCGAGATCGGAATCACCAACTCGATAGCCTCCGGCGTCACTTATACCATCGCGGCCGGGAACAGTTCTGCCGATGCATGCGGCTTCACTCCGGCCCGCACCCCGAATGCTCTCACAGTCGGCTCGACGGTTAACAATGACGATCGCTCTCTATCCTCAAACTACGGCCCATGTCTCGACCTCTTTGCACCCGGTCATCAGGTTACCTCGCTGTCCTACTTAAACGACACAGATACCAGGGTGCTGAGCGGAACTTCGATGGCGGCGCCGGCGGTTGCCGGAGCTGCGGCGCTTTATCTAAGTGCAAATCCTACGGCCAGCCCGGTGGCTGTGGGTGACGCCATACGGGATGCCGCGACCTCAGGCGTGGTGACGCTTATAGACGGCACTTCGCCGAACAGACTTCTTTATTCCTGGCTGTCCGGTGCACCAGCCCCGACGCCGACGCCAACGACAACACCAACGCCAAGCCCAACACCGACGCCTGGGGCCGGAGTCAGGATCAGAAAACAAAGGCAAAACACAGCCGGAACCTCCTCGAACGTGGAATTTCCGTATTCGGCTACTAATCTCGCGACATCCGATTTCACACTTACCGACAACACATCATACTATGATCCTAACGTGTACGTTCCTACAGGTCAGGCGGTGGTTTCCGTTACGGAGGCCCCGGTAGCCGGGTGGCGACTCACGTCAATCGATTGTGTTGAAGTCTCAAGCGGTCAACCCGCGATCGTGAATTCGACCGTCGATCTCGCAAACCGTACCGCGACCATTCTTGCGGAACCCGCTGAAGAGATCACATGCACGTTTACGAGTGAACCGTCAGCTCCGACTGCCGCCAATGTCTCGATTGCCGGACGGGTGGTAACAGCGAACGGACGGGGAATATCAAATGCCCGTGTCACGATCACCGGTGAGAACGGAGCCGGGCGCTCGGCACTAACAAATAGCTTTGGCTATTACCGTTTCGACGAAGTCGAAATCGGCAAAACTTATGTGATTTCGGCTGCCCGCAAACGATACCGGTTCAGTCCAAGGGTGGTCTCGCTCATGGACGAGCTTACGGAACTTGACTTTACTGCGTTGGAGTAAAGACATCTTATTGCAGAAATATGACGAGGCTGTCCGAAAAAGGCGGCCTCGTTTCTTTTTTGTTTGTGGGTACCGTTCGTATATTTTTNNTCGTGGTTTTTTATGCGAAACAAAGAGCAGATCACGTTCTGTTTTAAAGAGGCGACCGGTTCAAGAATGTAGAGTCGTTTAGCGACCGGATGAATGACGATTGCTGATAGCGGTTTACATATAGAGAGGTCTTGACTTTGGAAAAACTAATGTTGTTAAATCTTCACACAGGTTTAGTTTAGATTTCTGATTGGACGCGGCTCTGGGGAGTTTGTTCCGAATAAATTGTGGAATTAGCTATGCATTCGGAGTTTTGGCAAATTCAGGTAAAAACAAATCACGGGGTCTGACATCGTGGAAGTAAGAAGTAAGGAGTTAACCATGAAATTCTCTCAGTCAATAAATATCAGGTTTCTTTTCACGGCGCGCATTTTGGCTGTGCTGATGTGCGTCGGATTGTTATCAATTTCGATCGATGCCCAGAAGCTTCTCCTCGCGGCAAGCGCCTCGCTCGAACAGTGCCGCAACGGTGATACAGGCGCTCCGGTCGGCTGTGTGTCGCCGGGTGGAGCCACGGGATGGGTCACCGGTAACGCGGGTTTTTCGAACTCGCACTGGGCCGAGAATCAATTTCTTGCCTACAGGATGCTGTTCGATGGTCTCACGCCGGGTGCCACGGTGCATACGGTAGAGATCGGTTACGATATTATCAAGGGCGGCCCGCACGCTATCGATTATCTGGGAACTTTTAATGATACGGAAGCTACCGCCGACCCCTGTGCCAGCGTGTCCGGTTGCACTTTGGGTTTGCCGACGAGCACGATTCCGATTACAGCCGACACCGTTACTGTGACGAACAATATCAATCCAAACACGGGTATGCCGATAGTCCAGCTTCCCGGCCAGTTTACAATGTGGGGTGGAAATCTGCTGTCATTTTCATATACTTCAGTGAATGTTGGCGGCGGTGACACGGAGCGCACAGTTACGCTCACGTTCACGGCGTCGGTGGCAAATCCGGTCCTCGCATGGAGCGGTCACGTTGGCTGGATCGGTGATTGGGGCGCCGGAAATTCGGCGGGGGGCATCAGCGGTTCGCCATATCACATGCGTCTGATCGCTTTCGACGGCCAGGGCGGAAACCAGGACCGGTCGCTTTCAGCTGACGCCGTTACAGCATCGGGTGCGGTATTTATTAAGAAAGTAGTAAACACATTGTTTCCCACTCCTGGTACGGCCTCTACAACCGTGTTTTCTTTTACTGCCGGAGCGAACTTCGGACCCACCAGTTTTTCGCTTGTTGACGACGATGGAGGGCCAGGTATCGATACGCAGCAAGGTCAAACCATTACCAGCTTCGGACCGGGGAACACGATAACCGTTACCGAAACCCCGATTCCAAATGGTTGGACCATTTCAGATGTGAACTGCGTTGAAAGTGGGCTGCAGGACTCGACAAAAAGCCCGTCATTAGGACCGTCTGCTTCGATAATTGTTCAGCTCGCCGAGGTTGTGACGTGTACGTTTACAAACACTCAGCAAGCGCCCAGCGCGGCCGACGTCTCGATCAGCGGGCGAGTCGTGACGTCCGACGGAACCGGAATCTCAAACGCTCGATTGACGGTGATCAACGCGGCGACCGGCGAAGCAAAAACATCTCTGACAAATCCGTTTGGATTCTACGCCATAGATGACCTTGCGGTGGGCCAGTTTTACATACTGCGGGTTAGTCACAAGCGTTATACCTTCGCGGAAAAATCAAGGACGTTTACGTTGAATGACGATATCGCGGACGTTGACTTCATAGCCAATCCGTAACGGCGTTTCGCGGACCGACTTTTAAGACGCTGCCCGAACGGCGGCGTCAAACAACAAGCCTCTCTCGAGTTGCCGGTCTGACAAACCGCCCGGAAATCCATCGATTTCCGGGCGTTTTGTGTTTGTTGATCAGACAATGAAACCGGGCCTCGACGGAAGGTCTTTACATTCAAACATAGCGGCGATCTTATCGATGGAAATGAAAACATCAGTGTCGTCTTCATTTCGCAAATGAAGAACACCGTTTTTCACGCCAATAGCGTCGCCCCGGTAAACGGCAGTCGTTCCGCAATTCACATCTATCTTCTTACCAACCAAACCTGTCAATAGTTCTTCCATCGATGCCTAACCTCGCGTCCATTTCTACATAATTCTCTTCGTACTTATTCTACAGAATTTCCAATTAAACGCTAATTTTTCGCCCGATTCAGTCAGATTGATCGAACGCTAACCGATTTCCATTCAGTTTGAGAACTTTTTGTTGACTTTGATTTGTACGTGTTATACATTGTTTAGTAACCGGCCTCACCCGTCGTGTGACCCATTCCCAAGTTCCCTGGCCTGCTTTTAGAAATCTTCTCACTTTTCTGGAGTACCAAATGAAAAAATTCTGGATTCTTTTGATGGTTGTCGCGGTTTGCGCGTCTGCCGTTTCGATCATGCCTCCGGCAACCAAAGGCCAAAAAGCCAAACTTAAGAAGGCTGACAATCCGATTCCCAACCGCTACGTTGTAGTTCTCGATCCTTCACCCCTAAATACTGCCGGCGAATCCCCGGATGACACGGCCGGTAGATTGACCGATTCTTACGGTGGAGCCATCGATAAAGTGTTCAGTTACGTCGTTCAAGGATTTTCCGCTGAAATGTCGCAAAGTGAGGCCGAGGCAATGAGCAACGATCCTCGGGTTTTGTTTGTCGAAGAAGATTCAGAAATTTCAGTTGAAGCGACCCAGACCAATCCGACGTGGGGGCTGGATCGGGTCGATCAGAGGACCGTGCCCCTTAACACAGTCTATACCTACGCCGCTACCGGAGACGGCGTAAATGTTTACGTGCTTGACACGGGCATAAAGCCGACCCACGTAGAGTTTGGAGGGCGAGCGTCCGCGGATTTCGACACGATCGGTGACGGACAGAACGGCGTAGACTGCCACGGCCACGGAACACATGTCGCCGGTACGATCGGCGGGACTAACTATGGAGTCGCAAAAAGCGTGCGGCTGCATGGCGTCCGCGTTGTCGGCTGCAATGGTACCGGTACGGTCTCAACACTTGTCGCGGGAATCGACTGGGTAACGGCAAACCGTGTATCGCCAGCCGTTGTAAATATGAGCCTGAGCTCCGGTTCTATCTCGGAGCTGCTAGATTATGTTGTCGCAAACTCCATAGCGTCCGGCATCACGTTTGTCATTGCCGCGGGAAATGCCAGCACTGACGCCTGCCAGATCTCGCCTGCTCGTATACCAAGTGCGATCACGGTCGGAGCGGCCGACAACACTGATACAATGGCCAGCTTTTCAAATTTCGGTAGTTGTGTGGATATTTTTGCTCCTGGAGTGGGCATTACGTCCGCTTGGAGTTGGAGCGACACAGCTTCCAATATCAGCAGCGGTACCTCAATGTCGACCCCGCACGTTGCCGGTGCCGCTGCTCTGTACCTTGAAACTCATCCGAGTGCGTCACCCACCCAGGTTACCGGTTCACTTCTTGGCGACGGAACCGCCGGGCAAATGGCGGGGGTCGTTGGAGCATCGCCGAACCTGATGCTTTTTACGGATCCGGTTGCCCCAACGGCTGGCACAGCTTCAATCGAGGGTTCTGTTATATCGAGCAGCGGCCGTCGGCTGAAGGGAATTACGGTTACCCTGCAAAATGCTTCCTCGTCGATATTCAAAACCGCGATTACCAATGGTTTTGGTTATTACAGGTTTGAGGATCTGGAAGTAGGGGATTTTTACGTGATGAGTGTCCGGAACAAGCGATATAATTTTGAAAACAGTCCGCTTGCCTTCACGCTCAATGAAGACTTCGCTCCGGTCGCTTTTGTCGGCACTCCGCGTTAGAAGCTGATTTTTACGTGGTTACGCCGGTCGTTCGAATGAACGTGTACTAGATTTCGACAATCAATTTCCCGTAGTTGGCCTGTTTGCCTGTCGCAGACAGGCCTTTTTTTGTGGAACGAGGGTTCGATTACATATATCTTGCAAAAAAGGAAGAAAGAACCGTCTAACAACTTAGCGGCAAAATTTCCATATCTTGTGTATTGTATCGTACACATGCGTATATACGGCGGATATTCGATACTCGGATAGGGCTCAGGTGCTCTAAACAAACGACTTAGAATTCAACGCTTGATCAGTTTTGTGGAAAAAAGTGTTTACTTTCGAAAAGACTTGTGATAAAACTTCGCTTAAGCAATTTTATCTACGTTTGTAACGCACAGAGTATTTCTGCTGGTTGCAATTTTTTTGGTTTACGATCGCTGCTAATCGATTGAGAAATCAGCTCTCGTAACCTGCGTCCATAACATTCGCTGCGGCAAGCAATGACATTGGATTCTGACGACATTATTTACTGGAGTTAACATTTTGCCGTTGTTCGGTATTGAATTTGAGAGAGGAGTTACTAAATTTATGAAGACCCACTTTGAGAATAGATCACTGCGAAATATAGCCGGCAACGCACTTGCCGGGATCTTCGTACTTTGCGTATTTGCATTTACTATTGCTGGACAGGCACCCCCAAATCCGGTGCCGGCCCAGGAAAATATCCCGACGGGTGCGTATATAATCCCGATGGACAATTTTCATCAGGGTAATAATGCTCAAACGACTTTCAATTTGAGAGCTTACGGACTCGCCAATTTATTGCTTCAGAACAACATTCCTGTAAAATGGGCGATTAAACCGGGCAAAGCAAAAGACGACACCGATTTCACGGCTTCGTTTACACGGGTCCAGGGGACAGCCGGCAACGCCAGCGGTACTAATATTGCCTTCTCGGGCGGACCTTTTGTCATCATGCCGGAATTCGCTCCTGTGGTAGATACTCTGATCGGGTTGTTTCCGACGGTCACGGTCTACAGGACCACGGCCCCTCAACTGATCGATATTCGGTACACGGTGACGCACAAGCCGAAAGTCGCCATCGGACCCGACGGCGGAAACTTCGGCACGAATGTTCACCAGAGTATTCTTGATTCCGCCGGTATAACGAACTACAAATTGGTAACCGACGACATCATCAATTCGAGCTCATGTTTTTCGATAGCTACACAGGCGCACTCGACCGATCCGACCTTTGTTGACCTGTACAGGCAATTTGTCGTAAGCGGCGGTAATCTGCTGCTGCAGTGTGCCTCGGTTGAAACGTTCGAGAACCATATGTCTGGTCATTTTCAGACGACGAATCCCGGTTACTCGCTTTTTGGAACGAACGCGCCGGCTAACGCTGTCGACACGACACTAATTTACCCTGAAGGCGCCATGCCTTTCAATCAATTCATCGGAATTCTGGCCAACCAGGACGGCAGGGTCACCGAATACGCGTATGCTCCGGGTGGCGGTGCCGCAAACGGCAACCGGATCTCGGTACGAAACTCTGGAGCCGATTCAGATAAATTTGTTGCAACTGTATCCGGCGCAAACGGGCCGAGTTCAGCCGGTGGGTCTGTTTTCGAACTCGGCGGGCATGATTATGCTCGAAATAACACGGTATTCCCGGTTGCGACTGCTCTCTCGATGATCAACGGGCGGCGCATGTACCTGAATTCTCTGTTTGTTCCGGTCACGCGTCCCCAGGCATGCGGAATCGAGCAGGCCAACGTTCTGGGTTACAAATCGGTTAGACGAATTGTTAATTTGGACGGCGGTGCCTTGGGAGCCGGTGACACGGTCCGTTGGACGATCGACTACATTAACAACAGCCCGGTCGATGTTCCGAACTTCCAGATCCGCGACGTAATTCAGGCTAACCTGACTTTGGTTCCCGCATCGAATGTGGTGACCTTCGTATCTGCGGGCAGCTCGGCATCGAGAAATCCTGCTTATGATGGTGTCGGCAACGATGCTACCTCGGATCTTTTGGCAGGTGGTGCGTTGCTTAAGGTAAACGGCCGTATTCAGGTGGTCGTTGATATGGTTGTAAACGTGGGTACGCCGAACTTTACGGTCTTAAGGAATCAGACCGTCGCGAGCGGCGCTACCCTCGTATCTTCAGCCAATTCGGACAACGTCGATGCAACTAACATCGACATTGCCGGACCTGGCTCAACGCCGCCCTCTGACAGTGTTCCCCAGCCTCAGAATCCTGCCAGTATTGATCCGACGATATTCACGATCGCTGGTCCGACGGCCGCTTCTGTCTCTATTGAAGGCTCGGTTCGTGACTCGAACGGTAATGGTATCTTCAATGCACTGGTGACGGCGACAAATGCAGCCAACGGTGTTGCGACTTCGGTTCGCACCAATTCGTTCGGCCAATACCTCATCGAGGATCTGCAGGCTGGTGACCTTTACGTAGTGCGTGTTCAGCACAAACGATACCGCTTCCCGAACGCAACGGTTACGTTCACCTTGAACGACAATGTTACGGGATTGGCCTTTATCGGAAATCTGCCTGAGGCAAAGGGCGGACGCGAAGAGGTGCTTAGTCCGGTAAAGCGGAAAAAGTGAGTTTCTGCATTTTGCAGAAAAGTTGCGATCTAACGATCGTTCATCAATTTGGCGAGTGGACCGTTCCGCTCGCCTTTTTTTGTTTGGATCGAGAGGAAATTTGCTGCAAGCATACCTGTTCGGGCGTGCTAGAGTCGTTGATTGAGGCGAGCAGTTCGTCCGGCGACTGCCCAACGGCTCGCCTGGCTCGCGGGCTGGACGGCTAAGCCCTGGATAGCTGCCTGCGATTTAGTGAAAGCCATTGCGGCGGCTACAAGTGCCAAATCCGCCTCACATGGGTTAATTGGGGATTTCGTTCGCCGTTCCTGCCATTTTGGGATAAAGCCGGTGTCGATCCGGCCCGCTTCAAACTCTTCATCCTCTAAAACCTCGCGGAAGAATGGAAGCGTGGTTTTAATACCGCCGATCTCGTATTCCGCCAGGCCCCGCCGCATCCGTTCGACAGCTTCGTCACGATCCTTCCCATGAACGGCGAATTTCGAGATCATCGGATCGTAATAGATCGACACTTCCGAGCCTTCGTAAACGCCTCCGTCGTCACGGACGCCCGGGCCCTGAGGCACACGCAGGCGAGTGATCTTGCCGGGCGAGGGCAGAAAATCGTTATCAGGATCTTCGGCATACACCCGGCATTCGATCGCGTGGCCATTCAATTGTATGTCAGACTGTGCGAACGAGAGTTTTTCGCCCCAGGCAACGAGTATCTGTTCGCGTACAAGATCGATGCCGGTCACAAGTTCGGTAACGGGATGCTCGACCTGCAAACGCGTGTTCATTTCAAGAAAGTAGAATGACCTGTCGAGGTCAGAAACTAGAAATTCGACCGTTCCCGCACCGACGTAGCCAGATGCCTTCGCGACCATTACGGCGCACTCGCCCATTTTTGCCCGAAGCTCCGAGGAGTTGATCGGCGACGGACATTCTTCGATCACCTTTTGATGGCGGCGCTGAATCGAGCATTCGCGTTCGAACAGGTGAACGACATTGCCGTGCTTATCGCCCATCACCTGGATTTCGNNTCGATCACCTTTTGATGGCGGCGTTGGATGGAACATTCGCGTTCGCCGAGATGAACATGGTTGCCGTGCGTGTCGGAAAAAATCTGGATCTCGATGTGACGCGGGCGAACGATCGCCTTCTCTATATACACGGCGTCGTCACCAAAACTGGATCGGGCCTCCGATTGCGACGATTCAAAAGCCGACCTTAAATCACTTTCGTCGAAGACCAGCCGCATTCCCTTGCCGCCGCCGCCGGCTGACGCTTTCAGCATGACCGGGTAACCGATACTCGCCGCTGTCTCCACCGCCTCGTCATAGCCCCGTAGCGGTTCGGTCGTTCCCGGCACGACGGGCACTCCTGCCGCGATCGCGATCTTTCGTGCGGACATCTTTCCGCCCATCGCTTCCATTGATTCGGGCGACGGGCCTATAAAGACGAGGCCGCTATTTCTTACTTCCCTGACGAAGGCTGAGTTCTCGGATAAGAAACCGTAACCCGGATGGATCGCTTCGGCTCCGCACCCTTTCGCGACCTCGATGATCTTATCCCGACGAAGATAGCTCTCGCTCGACGGAGCGGCACCGACATGATATGCCTCGTCGGCCATTCGGACATGGAGAGCGTCTCTGTCTGCGTCGGAATATACTGCAACCGCTCTAATCCGCATTTCACGGCAAGCACGAATGATGCGGCATGCGACCTCGCCGCGATTTGCTATGAGAATCTTTTTGAACATGGCCTAAGCGAGCGTGGAATTTCCCTGATTTTTCGGGTCGTAGCGAATACCGACTTTAGCGCCGGGTGCGAACTTCAGCGGATCGCTGCGCTGCTCGGCACTCAAAAGTTCGGAAGATTCGAAATCGACGCCGTTCAACGAATACACATAAAAAACGATCTCGTCGCCGCTAGGCTTTGTTTCAGTGTCTATAATTACGCCGTCCGTGATGCGACCGTGCTCGAGCAGGTGTTCACGTCTTCCTGCAAATGGGTCGGCCTTTTTTCGTCTTAGAAAGCTGAAAAATCCCATAGTTAATCGAGCATCAAAGGTTCCTTATTATATCTAGCTCTGAGCTTGTTTGCCGCGGCCAGGATCGTGGGGCGTTTTATGATCTTTGCCTCGATCGGCCGTTTTCCGGGGATATCGAGCAAGATCAACCCGATAAGAATAGTGAGAATTCCCTGGCCGGGCCCGATCAGCATGATCACGCCGGCAATCACAAGTACCAGGCCGACGATGTTCTTTGTGATCGTCGCCCCCCAACGAGTAAGCCACGAACTATTTGGGAGAAAGTCCTGCTGGTAGTGCGAGCTAAAGTAATTCGCGGGTATTTTCACGATCACGACGGCTACGATCACAATACTTACCAGCATCGAACCAAGAAAAAGCGATGTTGCAAAAAGAATCTTGCCCCATGTCAGCGATGTCCAGAATTCGGCCAGCCAGTCTTTCATCATTCCGCTTCAATTCCTTCTAGCCTGCGAAATTCCTTCCAGATGAAATACATTCTGTGCACGAGCGTCCAGATAGAGCCAATTGCCAGCACCCACAGCACCTGCGGCATTCTGTTGAAGAGAAAGAAATCGGAGTTCCAATTCCAAGTCGAAAGCGCTCCGATAATCAAAAGCACAATGCGTTCGGGCCGTTGGAGAAAGCCGACGTTCGCCTTTACGCCGAAGGCTTCGGACCGGGCGGTTGTATAGCTGACCATCACCGATCCGATCATGCCGACCCCAGCGAGAATCACGTTTAGGAGCGAATGTTGGGGCGAGTTTCCCGCATAAAAGATCATTATGCCAAAGAACGCAACCATGTCGGAGAGCCGGTCGAGCGACGAATCGAGAAACCCGCCGAATTTCGTTACATTGCCCGTTTGCCGTGCGACGTTGCCGTCAAGCATGTCAAAAACATTGGCGACGATCAGAACAATTCCCGCCCCAAAAAACTCGCCAAGCCCGAAAAGAACTGCACAGCCGATGTTGATGCAAACGCCAATCGCCGTGAGGATATTCGGATGAACTCCAGCGGACGCCAAACCGCGCACCATTGAATTGATGATCCGCATTGCCCCGCGTCCGATGCTTGCTCCTAACATCTATTTGAATAGTCTGGAGTCTTAAGTCGGGAGTCTTAAGTCTTAAGTCCGAATCTTTCGTTTACTGACGTTGCTCATGACTCCACCGAGACTCGAACTCCAACCAATTCCTGCTCAAGACTCAAGACTCAAGACTCAAGACTTTCCATATTGGATGTCGGTTGCGGGACCGGAGCCAATCTCGAAATGCTCGCCCAGTTCGGTGCGGCGGAAGGCGTTGATGTATCGGACGACGCTCTCGAATTCTGCCGCCGAAAAGGCCTGAAAGTACAAAAAGGCCTTGCGGAAACCCTGCCCTACGAGGACGACTCGTTTGATCTGACAACCGCGCTTGACGTTATCGAACACCTTGATGACGACATCGCCGGCCTTAAGGAAATGCATCGCGTCACAAAACCGGGCGGTTATTCCCTCATTTTTGTGCCGGCCTTCATGTGGCTCTGGGGCGTGCAGGACGACATTTCGAACCACCGCATCCGATACACGCGTAAACAGATTGTCGAACGGCTGGAAAAAGCCGAATACACGGTTGAGCGGGCGACCTACGCAAATTTCACATTCTTTGCGCCCATCCTCGGCGGCCGCACGGCGATGAAATTGACGGGAATCAAGCCGGTATCAGAGAACAACTTGAACATTTCCGCACTAAACGGCATTTTCGGCAAACTATTCGGCGCCGAGCGGTTTTGGCTGAAGAATTTTGACTTTCCGTTTGGCGTTTCTATCGTTGTCCAAGCAAGGAAGAAATGAGTTTCACGCAAGAAGTATCGGGAGCGTCGATTTGCGCACCTGCAAAAACAAGCAAAGGCCTTCGGGCTACAGTTGATCCCATGTACTGCAACATAGAAGAAGAAGTTTCTAAGAAGAAGTATGTATGGCCACACAAGAAGAGCGGAGAGCCAGGTCTGAAGAGATTTGCCGGAATGAAGGAATCCCCGTAAATACTAGCCTTCCCGTCGTCGAAAGTGGAGAAGATACTAAGTTGCGAGATGTCGAAACAGCGGCTTGGCGGGCGATGTGCCTTTGCCTTGTTGCCATGAAGGGCGAAGGAATGCCCCTCGACCAAGTAATCGAAATCGTAGATGAATATGATCTCGAATCACACCTAAGCCCGAATGAAGGCTCATTCGTTTTCGACAGCAACCCAACACAATCATCATTGGATAGTTTCTCTTGGCGTTATGAGGGTTTCTGGACTTTACTTTGGGCCCTTGGTTGGGTAAATGAATTTGGCAGGCCTGATAAACCATGCGATGTTGATAGAGCCGTAAGGATTCTTTGGGAATGCAAAACCTCGCATCGCTTTATCGAAGGTTCGAAGTTGCGCAGCCTTTCAACAATTCTTGATGAACTGGATTTGATCTATCGTTATGATTGGGCGTGTGTCGAAGCTAAGCTGAATGACTTGCCAATACCAGGAAATTTGGAAATGGGAATTGTTTATGAGCGTCACTATGCTCTCAATTGGCTCGTTCATTATTTGGATCAAGAGTGGGATGAAATCACCTGCGATACTTAGATGCTTGTATGTTTGAAGATTTCTACTGCGATGAAGTTTTAAGCGGAAATACCCCGGTTGAAAAGATCCTCGAAACCGAAAATATTCTCGCGTATAACCACACACGCCCGTTCTGGGAAACTCACATCGTCGTTATTCCAAAAACACATGTCGGGTCGCTTTTAACGATCGAAGATAACACGCTATTAATCGAGCTTATCAATGTGGTAAAACAAGTTGCCGCCAACGTCGTCAAAGAAAAAGGCGCGGCACGCGTGCTGACAAATCTAGGCGAGTATCAGGATTCGAAGCACCTGCATTTTCATGTTTATTCTGGGGCGCAGATCAGGAAGGACTGATTTCACCACAGAGGCACAGAGAGCACAAAGAAAATCAAACAAGATGTACAGGATAAAAAGGATGGCAAATCTGTCAAAGCTATTCAAGAAAATCTGGTGTTTCACTGCGCCTCTGTGGTGAAAATAACTAAAACCAGCTCTTCGCCTCAAAAACTTTTCCTTTCGGATACTGCAAATTCGTGACCGAGTAGGTAAAACCTTTGACAATCGAATACGCTCCGATCTCGCCTTTTTTCGACAACGCCAAAAAGCCGACCTGAATTTCCTTCGCCTTCACCGGATCGCGTTTGACGATTCGCTTTACAGCCTCCATACAGGCCTGTTCGGGCGAACGTCCAAAACGCATCTGCTCGATGACGGTGTGCGTGCCGCAAATTCGAATTACCTCTTCGCCGACGCCGGAGGAAACAGCCGCGCCAACCTCGTTATCGACAAAAAGCCCCGCCCCGATTATCGGTGAATCGCCCACACGCCCATGCATTTTGAACGCCATTCCGCTTGTCGTGACCATCCCCGACAAATCGCTTTTGGCGTCTATGGCTATCGTGCCCATTGTGTCGTGATTCGGGCGGCCGTCCTCAAAAAAGTATGGTGCAAACTGCGAGACCTGGCCGTTTGGTTTCATGTTCTCGATATTCACGACGGGTCTGTATTTCGATTTTTCGAGCCACTTTTTCCATTCCTTTTCGGAATTTGGCGAAAGCACGCCGGATTCGAGCGGAAAGCCGTTCTTCACCGCGAACTGCTGGGCACCCTCGCCTGAGAGCATCACGTGGGGGGTCTTTTCCATCACCTTGCGAGCGACCGAAACCGGGTGTTTTATCCGCTCAAGAAAAGAAACGGCTCCGATATTCGCCCGTTCGTCCATGATGCATGCGTCCAGCGTCACCCGTCCGTCGCGGTCAGGCAGAGCACCCAGGCCGACGCAGCAGCTTATCTCGTCTTCGGTTGTCCGGCCGGCCGCCTCGACTGCGTCTAATGCCCTGCCCGACTTATCCAGTATCGGCCACGCGGCGGCGTTTGCCGTCAACCCGCTGTCCCAGGTAGAAACGACGACAGGAATCTTCACTTTTACGGTCGATAACGTCTCAAACCTTTGCCCAAAGGCCTGGTTGAAAAGAAATAGCGGAACGCCAAGCAGTGGCAACTCCAAGAATCGGCGACGGTCGAGCATTGAAAAAACCTCCGAATTCGTTCAATTCGTATCCATACGAGTTTAGTTCTGTTGCAAGTAAAGACGCAAAGTTCGCAGAGATTTATTGAGCAACAAGTGTCGAAACCGGTAGTCAGTTCCGACGTCTCCCGTTTAATTCGTCCTTGGCGTTCATGGCTGACGTTACGTGAAATTTTCCGTCCTGACTGTATTTTCCGTCCCGAAAGTTCTAAATTATTAAGTTTGCTATTGTGATCAGAATGGATTCGCCCGAAACATTAAAAACCATCTCCGCACCGGCACCGGAACTCTCGCTATTTTTGCCGGTGCTCGACGAGGAATCGAACCTCCGGCCGATGCACGCAAAAATACAGGGCGCTTTGGATGCACTGGGTAAAACGGCCGAAGTCATCTATGTCGATGACGGC
>DLHV01000172.1:22367-22675 GCA_002483395.1 Chloracidobacterium sp. UBA7659
GCGCGTCCGTGTTATCTCGCTTCGGCGAAATTACGGCCAGACGGCCGCGATGTCTGCGGGGATCGACGCCGCAAAGGGCGAAATTCTTATCCCGATGGACGCCGATCTCCAAAACGACCCGGCAGATATCAAACGGCTTTTGGAGAAATTGGACGAAGGCTATGACGTTGTCTCCGGCTGGCGAAAAAACCGGCAGGACAAACTGATATCGCGAAAGGTACCGTCGCAAATAGCAAACCGTGTCATCTCCTGGATTGGCGGCGTTCACCTACACGATTACGGCTGCTCGCTCAAAGCCTACCGCCGCG
>DLHV01000241.1 GCA_002483395.1 Chloracidobacterium sp. UBA7659
TTTCCTATATCGAGGTCATTCTGTTTATAAACCTGCTCGCTGCCGTCGGCGTTGATCCGAATCATCTCGATATCGTATTCGTCTTCGTTCCCGTCATTGTCTGCCATAAACAGCTTTCCGTCCTCGAAGTCAAAATTGAAGGTCAGCGTCTTGNNGGGCGAGGAGCTCGACGCCTCCTACTTCGGTAAGGTAACTGGCCTGGCTATCGTTATCTGAGTCAAAGGCATAAAAGATATCGGGAGTTTGCCCGTCGCTGCTTGCCGTAAAACCGATCTCCTCGCCGTCGTAGGAGATGGTCGCTACCAGGATTTCGTCCGGATCGAGCACTATGTCGTCAAACCCGACGGTAAAGCCGGGAGCAGAATAAACAAAATCGAAGTCGCTCTTATCGTCGAGATATTTGCCTGAGAACACGATTGTAAAATCGCCGTCGGTGTCGTCGAACGGCACAGTGTAATTAGGAACGTTCAGCCCAAGCCCGCCGTTCAGCACCGTGGCTCTGCTGCCCGGAATTTCGCGATAGTAGCGGTTGGACCTTGGGTCGTAACCGATACGCCGCCGGGCTTCGTCGATCACGAGCATGTCGCCTTCATCGGTCAGGAAAAACTCGGCATGTTCGCCGTCGTCATCGGGAGAAAAGAATGCATGGCGGAAAACCGATGCCGGATAAGTTGACGTTCCGGACCAAAGTGTTTCACCACAACCCGCGGTTGCTGCAAAATCCTTTTCGAAAGATGAACCGAAACATAAGCCGTCCCGCGAGGATGTTGCTGTTATATCAAGCGTTTGCGTGCTTTTCCTGCCAACGTAATCGTATTTGCCATCTTTCTTTGAAGCGTAGAACCATTCTTCCGCCGGCGTTTTGTTAACGAACAAATAACGGGTCATGCCGGGAAAATTATTGTCGTAGACGTGTATCTTATACTGTTTGCCGGTGTCCTCGACCTTGAACGGAGCGACGGCGTGTCCGTCCGAGATACGCCCGTTGCTCGTGTCATATTTTCTCAAGCCGAGCAGATATGTATCATCGCGATTCTTCATCCACTCAACCAACTTCCGGACAATCGTAAGGGGCCCTTCAGCAGCGGTTTTTTCCGTGCGTTCCTTGATCTCAGGCAAAACCTGCGTGATCCAATAATAAGAGATATAGTTTTGGATCGTTTGATCGAATTTCAGGTCGAATATGGACTTTGCAGCCGGTTGAAATTGAGACAGACCCCTTTTGCCTTTAAACGCCAGGCCCGAGTTAAATCGAAAACATGTGACGGCTATTCCCTCGCAATGCCCGATCTCCATCTGCTTCAGCCGTTCCTCGATCCATTTCCGAGTGCTCGCATGCGGCACGCAGTTTTTCGCGTTCGACCCGGACTTGCAAATCGCCTTGATGCCGAACATGCGAATAAGATCGTCCGACGCGATGTCATCTTTCCAGGTATTGTAGTTGTTTGTGTAATTTTTGAACGAAAAGCCGTTTTTTGCGGGATCGAAATCGAGCGCGCCTAGCACAGTTGCCTGCCCCGCCACCTTTGCCAACGGTGAACAGAACACGACCCCCAACAAAACAACGACTAATTTTTTGCAGTTTTTTTTCACGCTCATTATCCGGTATTATCCGGAGCGATCTCAGTTGTCGCTACCTGATGATGTTTGAATCTTTGATCCGGGAATTGTATCCTTTAGTCGCCGCCGAACCGAAAATCGCTTAATTCGTTTCCTGCCGTGGCAGCTTCGACAACCGCTCTTCTTCCTTCGGATCGGCCATGATCCAGGCGGCCCATTTGCCGATGTTATTGCTGTTGAATTTTACCCAGCCGAAGCCGCCTTCACCCCAGCCCTCGCCGTACGAATTCTTGATTAGCCATGCCTTGCGCTCGTCGTCCCAACCGGCGATCAGGATCATGTGATAAGGCCCGTCGTCCAGCTGTTCCTCGTTGAACGTTCCGCCGCCGTAAAGGCGAACGCAGTTATCAAGGTTTAGGGTCGCGACAACCGGCCCGTACATGACGATAGCACGTTTCATCTCCGGTACGGACGGCACATTTTGTGGCTCGGCGCTGACAAAATCCCAAGTCAGTGCCCTGACCGACTGCTCCTTGCTGCATGTCCAGGTCAGAAAATCCGCGGGTTCGTATCGCGTCCCGCCACCCAGAGGCAGGCCTTCGTCCACCATGAAGGAAAAAGCCGAGCCGTGCCAGTTTAATTTACAAAATTCGTCCGGCATTTTCGGCTGCATACAGCTCACCAGCTGCCGGACGCTTGGACGAAGTTCGCCGTCAGCCTGTAACGTTCTCTCCGACCGCATTGCGTCCAGCCGACGGCTGATCTGCATTGCATCGACCGACGAAAACGCCCAGCAGGTATTGCAAGCGCCTTGATCGCTGACGGGACCAAGATCGAGGCCGCGCTTGCGCCAGTCGAATTTAGGCAAACCTTCCGCTCCCAGACCGCGGGACTGATACAGAAGCTTTGCCTTTTCCTTTTCGTCTTCACCGGCGTCCGGGTGACGCCGAAGCCATTCCTGCCATTGCTGCTCGCCTCGCTGATCGATCTGCTTCAACTTCGCCTCGGCTTTAAGCCGGATCTGTTTCGAACGCTCCGTTTCCCCAAGCGGCACCGGCCGCCCGTATGTCGTCTTGATAAAACGGATGTCGTCAACACCGTATTTATCCAGCGGGCTTTTCAAAAACGGAAAGACGGATTTCAGAGGGTCGTACCACTTCTTTCTGCCGTACGCTCCTTTATCCCCGCGGCTCTTTTCGAGAATGCGAAAACTATACGTCCGCTCACCCGTCTTTCGCTGCTCACGACAAAGCTTTTCCTGCCCTGCCTGAAAAGCATCCACCGGTCCCGCCTCTACAGCCTGACCATTGACGGACGTTGCTCCGAACGACACGGCCAGGAAAAAAATAGACGCAACTGATCGCAACGAAAAATTCATATTGCTAAGGAGCCCAGCAAGCATCGTGGTCAAAAGATTGACGCAGTTTCTAAAAGATAACACTTTGCATAATTCTCTAAATGCAATTTACTTTTTCAGGCGACGACGAGGATTGCCAATTCGCTCTTCCTCAACTGGATCGGGCACGACGTATGTTGCCCATTGCCCGATATTATTGCTTCCGTATTTTATCCAGCCAAAACCATTGTCGCCCCAATTAGGGCCATAGGAATTCTTTACGAACCATGCACCTCCATCTTTTTTATCATCCCAACCGATAATTAACACCACATGGGTTCCGTTACGAAATCCTTCGGCGCCGAGAGCACGATCACCGTTATTAAATTCCTCCTCATTGAAGGTTCCACTGGGGACAAAAGGTTCTCCGAGAAGCTCGTAATCTCCACCATATTGATAAAAACAATCCTCAAACAAGATGAGTGAAGCCACAGGGCCATAAGTTACCAGAGCACGCTTGATATCTTCGGGCGACGCCACTTTGTATGGAGTCGGGCTGACATAATTCCACGTGGCTGCTTTTACGCGGGTTTTGGAATCGCATTTCTTCGGGAGATCTTTTTCGTTTGATTTAAGCAGCGGCAAACCATAGTCAACCAAATAGGTGAAAGCCGCACCGGGCCAGTTTATTCTGCAATATTCCTTCGGGTCCGGCACCATGCAATTAACGAGTTCATCAGCGCCGGCACGGTAGTTTCCATCCACAGTCGGTTTCTGCCGCCGTTTTGCGGAAAGCTGACGGCTGATCTGCATTGCATCGACCGACGCAAAGGCCCAGCAGTTATCACAAAGATTTGCCTGCTGTCCCACTTCGCCTACATTTAAACCAAGATCATCCGGCAAGGTAAACTTAGATAATTTACTTGCTCCCAATCCGCGAAGTCGAATTTGTTGCTCCTTCATATCTTGCCCTTCGATTTCGGCACTCGGATTTTGTGTTTTCCAAACGGTCCAGTCCTTTTCGGCTTGAGATTCTTCCTCAATGAGCGGCTGTTCGATATCTGAAAATATTTGCCTGAGCCGCACCGTCATCCCGACAGGAAGCGGGCGATTTTCTCCAAACTCGCCTTTGGCATAACTGCTGATGTCGGCACTCGAATACTGCGGATCAGCGATTTCCGACCCAGATTGACCGCCTTTGCCTATCCCCAGGACATTCAATATCGGGCTATACCAATGCCGTTCAGGCGGCGCATAAGCCGGCCGCAACCACGGTCGAGGATCTCGAAGTTTGTACGTTCTTGCAACCTTAGGCGTACGCTCACCGCACGGCTTTTCCAAGTTCGGCCGTTCTTGATTTGCCGGAACCGGATTTGTTTGCGATCTAACAGTTGTTGGTACGAGAATCGCGACCAGAATAAACGTCGTAACTAAATGCCTTAGACTCATAAAAACTCCGCAAGATTTGTTTCTCATTGTATAGTCACCAAAAAGTCCAGGGCGATACATAATTTACGTCAGGGCAAGAAAATTTAAACCCGGATTACGCATTAGAGGAATTAAACTCGAAATGCTTGAAAAATTGCACAAGCCCGCGCGTAAGCAAGGGCGTAACACACAACGTTGAAAGTATCGCCCTTGCTCACGCGCGGGCTTGTGCACCGGAGTACTACGTTTCTAATGCGTAATCCGGGTTAAATGCAGGGATCGCTGAGGCCGCTAAGTAAAATACGAGACTTTGCGTCCGCGGTGAACCTTCCGCAAATTCAAAAATTAACTAACGGAGCTAATCGCCCTTCCCCCGAATATTGCAGGGTTCCGACTCAGGGATACAAATACTGCCACAGGGCTTTGTTCCCGGACCGCAACCGCCGCCAACACCGATTGTCAGATTGTTCATTACCTTTTTCACGCAACTTGCCTTCTTCGCCATCTTCTCGATATCCTGTTTCACTTTCTTTGCCGTTGCCCAGCCTTCGAGCGTAACCTCGCCGTCTTTAATTCTGACGTTAATATGGCTCATTTGGCTTTTGTACTTTGCCTGTATCTTGGCGTAGATTGCATCAACTATTGCCGTATCAGTTGTTTTGGAACAATCCGTTTTTTGGGCGTAAGTTCCAAAATTAAACGCAAGCATCAGAGAAAATGCCAGCAGAGCCATTTTTAGCATTGATTTGTTCGTCATTGATTCTTCTCCTATTGAAAGTTGGTTAACATTGAAAGCAAACTGTAACGCAATTGCTTGCCGAAATAAATCGAACTGCTGTCGGGCGACCACGCCAGACTCGAAAAATACAGCCGTGAATCATTGTTGGCGGTGATTTTTCTCGCTTCGCCGCCCGCAGATGTCATTACCCAAACATTGTCCCTCTCATCACGATGCGAGGCGAACGCTATAGTCTTTTTGTCGGGCGAGAGGTGGATATTATAAAGATAGGCGTCTTTCAGTACAGCTATTTGACGCATCGTGCCGGGTTCAATTCCGACTTGAAGTAGAGAAACTTCCGGTTGCAAGTCGATTGTTTCCGAACCAGCAACCGAAGCCAGAATAAGTTCGTCACCGCTCGGCGCCCATCCGATGAGCCGCAAATACATATTTTCCTGAATTATTTGCTTTGCGTGTTTGGTTTCCGTGTCCGTTACCCAAACCCCGCAAGTCGGCTTTCTCTCCGGTGTGAGCTTCCTTGCCTTGGAAGTAAAAGCAATGCGCTTGCCGTCCGAAGACCAAATCGGGCAATAGAGAAGGAGATTTGAATCCGAGTTATTCGTCAACTGCCCATCGTTTGAGCCATCGGCATTGACGAGCCAGATATTGCGTTGACCGCCTCGCTCGGAAATGTACGCGATTTTACTGCCACCAGGCGACCAACTGAAGTCACTCGTCTGCATGCGATTATAGGGCAAAAGGCTGTAAGAAACAGGCGAAATGCCATCGGTCGTTACTCGTTTTGGTTCCCCGCCAAGTGTGTTGATTGTTTCGATTTGATAATCTTTTCCCGTAACCCGGAGAAAGGCAAGCGTTTTTTCGTCAGGCGACCATTTTGGTAAACCGCCATTTTTGACAAGTTCAATCGGTTGCTCATCTGTGCCTAAACCTTTCGTGAAAATATCACCGCTGAACAGTTTATTGCCCTGGCTTAGGTTTTTGATCGATTGATACGCCAGCGTCTTCCCATCGGGTGAAACATCGGGCCAGAGTTCCGCGTCTATATCGGACGCTACAATAAATTCTTTGGCATCTTTTAGATTGACGCCCCAAAGATCCGACTCCTCTTTTGCCGAACCGTATAAAATTTTTGTGCCATCGGCTGAAACATCAAGCACAAGACTGTCTTGCTCGGAAGTCGAAATTTGACGCGGCGGAGTTCCGTAAATATCGGTAACAAAGATCTGAAAAGTTCCGTCGGTTACAACACTATAAAAGAGGCGTTTGCCGTCGGAATGCCACGCAATATTCTTGATTTCGGTCGGGGAACTCAGCAATTGTTTTGGTCTTTCACCCTTTAGATCTGTGGTCCAAAGACTCGATATTTCGCCTTCAAGCGTTTTATAAGCGATATTTTTTTCGTCGGGCGAAAGACTTAATGATGTTCCCTTGATGCCTTTTGACGCCAAGTCTGTCACGGGTTTTGTTTGCCCCGAATTTACATCGATTGCAAAAATATCGTTTTTCGATTCGTAGTAAATTTGATTATTTTTTGACCAAAATAATAATCGGCTGCTTCCATCGTCAATTGCCGAAACCAATTTCGGAGACCCGCCAAGCACGGGCATGCGCCAGAATCCGGCCTGACCACCTTTGGTGGAAAAAAAAGCCAGTTCATCGCCATTTGGCGACCAGATCGGCTGTTCGTTTCTGAATTCGTCTTTCGTGATTTGGATCGCTTCGCCCGAGGTAGTTTGTTTTATCCAGATATTCTTTGAGCCCGCCTTGGTTGACGTAAAAGCGATCATCTTGGCGTCAGGCGAAAACGACCCGACGCTGTAAATTTCTCCGGGCGAGCTTGCCCAACTTACAACTTCGGTTGTTTTCACCGCCGGCGAAGTTTGTGCGGAATTCTGTCCGAATGGCGCAAAATACCAGATTCCCAGAACCGCTACTAGCCCGATGAAGAGAGCCGCGGACACAAAAGCAAAGATCCGATATCGGTTAGCGGTTTGTGCCGCTGTTCTGTGAATCTGGCTTCCCGTGTCTATCTGGCTTCGTTCATACTCGGCCGTGGCACTTTTAGGAAAGGCGCCCGTGCTTCTAAACAAACGTGCCGAAGAATCAAGTTCCTTGCCGAGGCTTTTCAGGTCGAGCGCCATATCGCGCACTACCTGATAGCGTTCGTCCGGGTTTTTCTGTAAAGATTTTTGAATGATCCTCTCGAGTTCCGGCGGGCAGTCCTCGTAAACATCAGACAATCGCGGCGTCTCGGACTTCAATATCGAAGCCATCGTGTCGGTAGTGCTTTCGCCTTCAAACGGAAGGCGCTGGGCGAGCATTTCGTAGATCAGGACGCCAAGGCTCCAGATGTCGGTTCGTCCGTCGATCGTCGCCACACCGCGCGTCTGTTCGGGCGACATATAGTTCACCGTACCGAGGATCATTCCGAACTGCGTCATAACGCGTGCTTTTGTTGCCGCCTCGGTATCGATCGCCTCGCCACTCGCCCTCAGAAGTTTTGCGAGTCCNNGAGTCCAAAGTCGAGCACCTTCACAAGGCCGTCGTCCCTCACCATCACATTCTCGGGCTTAATATCGCGGTGAACAATATTTTTGCGGTGGGCGGTTTCGAGCGCCGACGCGATCTGTACGGCGATCTCGAGAACTTCTTTTAGCTCAAGCTCGTCACGGTCGATGATCGTCCTTAAGGTTCGTCCCTCGACGTATTCGGAAGCTATAAAACGCATACCGTTTTCGGAGCCGATCTCATGGATGGTTAAGATATTGGGGTGATTAAGGGCAGAGACGACCTTTGCTTCCTGTATAAATCTCTGTACGCGTTCGGCGTCGTCCGCAATATCGGACGGAAGCAACTTCAGAGCGACCGATCGTTCAAGCTCCTCGTCATGGGCAAGATAGACCTCGCCCATACCGCCGGCACCAATTGCCGCGGATATCCGGTATCGTCCGATCTGTTGATCAGCCTCGAGCATTGCAGAAAATTGCTAAAGGGCGTTTCGCGGGTAAGTGTATCCTGTAAATTAACTTATCGAGCAAATATACACCGAAGCCATAGGCATATCAATGGAAAACCGCCGGAGCAGATCGCAAGCAATGGGTAGCGGTGATAATTGACACGAGAGTTTTGCCGTAATCGTCAAAAAGAAATAATATTTGGTTGCCTCGCGGATCATTTTATCTATCGATGAAATCCACGGCCGTTTAATAAAAAATCTTGATATATCCATATATATCGGTATAATCGTTTATGGAGTTCGAATGGGATGAGAATAAGAACGCGGAGAACATCAGAAAACACGATGGAATCTCGTTCGAGGACGCAATGCTGGTGTTCTACGACAAGTGGAATATTGAAGATATTGACGCACGGCATTCGGATAATCAGGAAGAGAGATTTACGATTATTGGCATGTCCGAATTTAGACTTTTGCGGGTGACGTTTACGGTGCGAGAAGGTAGCACAGGCCAAGATGTCATTCGAATAATATCCGCAAGAAACGCAAAGCATTACGAAAGAAATGATTATGAAGAAGCAAGAAACCGATTTGATATTTGAGGCCAGGACGACCGCCGAAGACCAGGAGAAAATGCGTTCGGATGGTGTTCCAGAAGCAGAAATACCGCAGGTCGGCGTTCGCCGATATCGTCCGTCGCGTTTCCGTGTTGAACCCAGCGATGCAAAGGTAAAAATTTCCATGTATCTCGACGGTGATGTTCTTGAATACTTCCGCAAACGCGCTGAACAGCCGAATGCTGCGCCGTATCAAACGCAGATCAACAATGAACTGCGAAAGGTTATGGAGAACGGCCCGACCGACACGACGAGGTTCGAGCGTGATATTTTGAATGATAAGAAGTTTTTGAAGAAGCTGAAGGAGAAGCTTGGAACAGTTTGATGTTGGTCCACTTTTTCGGAGGTGATTTTAGAATATGACGAGATCCGGTTCGATATTGTTGGCGATGGGATTGTTAAGTTTCAACCTGAGCCTGTCGGGGTGCGGTGAAAAGACCGCAAACGGGCAAACGCTGCCTCCTCCGCCTTCGGTCGAAGGAAAGGCTGTTTCATTTGAGATTCAGATGGAGACCTTTCGTAAGTTGGGTTTTGCGTTGAATTCGTCAATTGACGAATCCGTTGTAGACGACCTGCGTAGAGACAAATCTATTGTTGAACGTCCGTATGCGATCTTGTACATGGAGCTTGGCCGCACAATTCAAAAAGAGCCCTGGACTCCGCTCACCGATCGGTGCTGGGATTTCGATACAGAAGCGATCGAAGACCATGGCGCTTATGTTGAGATTGTGAGGAATCTCGAACGCATAACCCGAGGCGAAATCAAATTCGAAAAGCTTAAAGATTTCGTGGATGTTGAAGGTGGAAAAGCATGGGTTTCTTTCTCCGTTCGCGGGAAGAACTACAAATGGGATTTGAAGGTGGACAATGATTGGGTGGACGAAGGATTCTTTACGAAAATCGGTCAGTTAACCCGAGAACTTAAGACAAAAGGTCGATTCACGGCCTTCGATACAGGTGGTCAGAACTTTGTTATTGGTTATGAAACACCAGAGCAGCGAGACGTAGTTGTTAAGGCCACAGGCCTGAAAATTGAATGGCTAAACTGAAAATCCTATGGCAGATCTAACTTCAAATTTTGCAGGAATTAAGTCCCCCAATCCTTTCTGGCTCGCCTCGGCGCCGCCGACGAATATGGGTTCGATGGTCGAGCGTGCGTTTGACGCTGGTTGGGGCGGAGCGGTGTGGAAGACGCTTGGCGAGCCTATCGTCAATGTCTCGTCGCGTCTGGCGGCGCTCGATCAGGGTGCGCTGCGGATGATCGGGCTGAATAATATCGAGCTTATAACCGACCGGCCGCTTGATGTAAATCTCAAAGAGATCTACGAGTGCAAAAAGAAATACCCGAACCATGCCGTGATCGTGAGCCTGATGGTCGAATCGAAACGCGAGGCTTGGCAGGAGATCGTCAAAAAATCGCAGGACACGGGGTGCGACGGTTTCGAGCTAAATTTCGGCTGTCCACACGGCATGAGCGAACGCGGAATGGGCGCGGCGATGGGACAGGTGCCCGAATATACCTGCATGGTCACCGAATGGGTCAAGGAAGTCTCGACGCTGCCTGTGATCGTAAAGCTCACGCCGAATGTAACGCACATCGTTCCGCCCGGACGTGCCGCTCAAAATGGCGGTGCCGATGCGGTTTCGCTTATCAACACGATCAACTCCGTGATGGGCGTCGATGTCGATACGATGATCCCTTACCCCAACGTAAACGGTATGGCGGCCCACGGCGGTTATTGCGGCACGGCGGTCAAGCCTATCGCTCTCAACATGGTCTCGGAACTGGCCCGCGATCCGGCATTTAATATTCCGATCTCAGGCATCGGCGGCATCAACACATGGCGTGACGCGGTCGAATTTATGCTGCTCGGCGCCGGAAATGTTCAGGTCTGCACGGCGGTGATGCATTACGGCTATCGCATTGTCGAAGACATGATCGACGGGCTGAATAATTATCTTGACGAGAAAGGCTTCGCTTCGGTGAATAACATCATCGGCAAATCCGTAAACCGAGTGACCGATTGGGGCAATCTCGATCTGAATTACGACGTAAAGGCGCATGTCAATAATGAACACTGCATCCGCTGCAACCTTTGCTATGTCGCCTGCGAAGACGGTGCCCACCAGAGCTTTGAATTTCAGGAAGTTGACGGCAAGTGTTACCCGATCGTCATAGAAGAAGAATGCGTCGGCTGCAATCTGTGCGCTTTGGTTTGTCCTTCGCCGGGAGCGATTTCAATGATCCGCGTCGACGAAGGAGGCGAGACCCGCTCCTGGCGAGAGATGCAGAATACTCAGTTAGAATTATGAATGTTCTCACAAAATTATCACGCGTTTTGTTTGCGATAGTGCTCGCATCGTGCATCTCCTTTGGCCAGAATACCGAAAAGACAGAGCCCAATTTTGACAACGCCGATTTCACACGGAAGTTTGAGGTCGTTCGATGGCTGGTCGAATATGACAATGTCGCATGGAAGACGACGGACTTTCTAATGACGCAGGACAAAGCGGAAATAGAAAAATTGGGTACAGAGTGGTTTTGCTTTCAGGGCAAAAATAAAACGTGGCATGCTGTCTACGGAAAACTTACCAGCAATAAATATGATCCTGTATTTCATTTCCTGTTGGATCCGGCATCAAAAATCACGCGAAGCGAGGAAAAGGTCGATCAGGAGTTTCTCGATTCTCACGCCCGAGCGCTGAGCACCGCGAGACAGAAGCTTGCAACTTCAATTCCAGCAAATTCTCCCAAATTCAATCAATATATTCGGAGAAATCCGGAAAAGTCATTTACCGTGTGGATGCTGCCCGCATTTCAAACTAATGGATTGGCGGTTTACGGCGGTGAAGCCGTGTATGAAATTGACAAAACCGGCAGCAAGATCACGAAGGATGAGAGTTATTTTCAAGAGGGCTTTCGCGGTTTTAAGTCCGAACCACCGCGTGAAATATGGTTGAACTATCGCGAACAGGAAAAGCCGTCTTTGGGAGCGATCTTCTTCGTTTGGTATTACAAGGACTACTTTACAAAAATCTTTATCGACAACGCCAAGAGTACAAGTACTGTGATCAAGGCCGGAAATCAATACATTTGGGCGCATGTTGAGAAAGACGAGAAGAAGGAACCTTGCCCGAAATAAGAATGTTGAGCGACAAATCCTTCATGCTCCGCCATTTTCTGGCGGCATTGGCCTATCGAACGCAAAAGGCACTTCGTGGAGCACCGGAGAGTTTTGGCTCGTTCAATGCGGGAAAAGAGACGCGCACGCCTGCCGAATTGGTTCGGCACATGACGAGCGTTCTGGGCTACGCTCGGACGTTTTTTATCGGCGGGCATTATCGGCCTGAACCGCTTCCGACGCTGGAGAATGAAGTGGCGAGATTTCACGAAATGATCGAAGACCTTGCGGGTCATTTGAAAAAGGGAACGCCATATCAAGGCGATATGACTCCCGAACGCTTGTTACAAGGCCCGTTTTCCGACGCAATGACCCACGCAGGACAGCTTGCGATGCTCAGGCGGCTTGCGGGTGTTCCGGTCGCTCCGGAGAATTTTATTGTCGCGAAGATAGACGCTTCACGCCTCGGCCCCGACCAGCCCGAACCCGCAAGCCCGGACGAGATCTGGCCCGAAGCTCCAAAGGATTAAAATCCTCAAGAGCATTGAGGTTAGCGACGATGCCGAAAATCGCTTTGCCGCGAACGCGGCAGTCAGACAATAGCCAGAGGCGAAACCGGATTTATGAATTGCCTCAACCTTCCGTAAGGAGAGGAGCTTTGTTATGACACCTCGAATAAAGATCTGCTGCATTGCGAACGAACAAGAGGCCGCTGACGCCATCAGTTTTGGCGCGTCGGCGATTGGTCTTGTCGGCAAGATGCCTTCCGGGCCGGGACCGATTTCGGATGAGGAAATATTTGAGATCGCGAAGTCCGTTANNAGCTCAAGGAATTATCGACCATCACTATCGAACACGGACAAACACGATCCAGATCGTTGACGAACTCGAAGGACGCGATTATAAGGCTATTCGCGAGGCTTTGCCGCACGTAAAATTGGTTCAGGTCATTCACGTTACAGGCGAAGATTCGGTGGACGAAGCAGCGAAACTAGCCGAGTTTGTCGATACAATCTTGCTCGACAGCGGAAACCCGAAATTGGCTGTCAAAGAGCTTGGCGGAACCGGCCGCCGGCACGACTGGCGTTTGAGCCGGAAGATCGTTGAAACCTGCGGTAAGCCCGTGTTTCTTGCGGGCGGGTTGAATGCCAAAAATGTTCGTGATGCTATCGAGACCGTTCAGCCCTTCGGTCTTGATCTGTGTTCGGGTGTTAGGACCGATGGGATGCTGGATCTGACCAAACTAGATCTGTTCTTCAATGCCGTAAAGGGATTTTGAAGATGGGACACACTCCCTACCGGTCGTGTTTCCGCCTTTCGTCGATGAAGTCGGATGGATCGACCCAGCCGTAGCGGATCGGGCTGTAGCCGACAAAAACCATGTCCCACGACGGACAGCTTTCGTCGCGGATCTCGAAATGCAGATGGCAGAGATATTTGCCATTCGCGTTTCCGACCTTACCAATCTGCTCGCGTTTCTTCACCTCGCCGTTTGTTTTTGTAATTTCCAAAAGGTGCCCGTAAAGCGACTGAACTTTTGTTCCATCGGTAAGTGTATGCGTTACGATAACGACATTACCCCAACCAGGTCCGGCGTCCCTGGCAAAAGTAATTATTCCGTTGGTGGCCGAATAAACCGGCTGGCCGCAGTCTGTGTTTCCGCCGGTGTTTTTGTTCCAGTCCTCGCCTANNGTTGTACCAGCCGTCCGAATCTTTCGCCTGCGTGACGGTTTCTTTGGTGCCTATCGGGTAAGCGAATGAGTCAGCGATTGATGCGGGTTTCGCGGGCGGCTCGGGCTGCGGTGCCTCGGTTTTTGAGCAGGCGACGGTAATGACTAATAGGGCCGCTATGAAACAAAATTTTATGAATACCATAAATTCCCGCTATCTATTTTTGTATCTTACTCAATGTTGAGANNTTTCGGGAACGATAGTTTTTTGATTTATGACGATGAAGGTTGACTGGATGCGCGGCTGTGCGACGGCACTCGTCACGCCATTCAAAAAGGACGGATCGATCGACGGCGAGTGTTTCAAGGCGCTCATCGAAAGGCAGATAAAGAACGGCGTGAAGATCCTGGTTCCGTGCGGCACGACCGGCGAAAGCGTGACGATGTCGGAAGCGGAACGGCTGCATGTCATTCGAATGACGGTCGAGGTTGCGAAACAGCTAAAGGCTTATGTAATCGCGGGCACCGGCAGCAACAACACCGCCGCGACGATAGATTTTACGCGGAAAGCTCGCGAGGCCGGTGCCGACGCTGCGCTGATCGTTACACCTTATTACAACAAACCGACACAGGAGGGCCTGTTCGCCCATTTTTCCGAGATCGCTAAATCTGTCAAAAGCTTTCCGATCATGCTCTATAACGTGCCGTCGCGAACTTCCTCGAACATTTCCGCCGAAACAACGCTGAAGCTCGCGGCGAAGCATGAGAATATTGTCGCGACAAAAGAGGCGTCGGGAAATTATTCGCAGGTGATGGAGATAATCAAAAACAGGCCAAAGAATTTCAAGGTCTTTTCGGGCGACGATGCATCGGCACTCCCGATGATCGCGCTCGGAGCCGACGGGCTGGTCTCGGTCTGCGCAAACGAGGTTCCGAAGGAAACATCGTGGATGGTCGAAAAAGCTCTCGATGGAGCGCAAACCGCCGCGCGAAAAATCCATTATCAAATTCTTCCGTTGATGGAGGCGAATTTTATCGAATCATCGCCCGCCCCGTGCAAGTTCGTGATGAAGGAAATGGGCCTGCTCGAAGAGAATTTGAGGCTGCCGCTTGTGCCGGTGACCGAGGCGGCGCGGAAGAAGCTTCGTGAAGTGATCGCGGATTTGAAGAAGTAATTCACCACAGAGACACAGAGAACACAAGAAATCTAATGAGTTTGCGTGAACAAATCGAACAGCTTTTTGCGGAGACTGAATTTACTTCTGATGACCGCGTCGTTTACGAAGAATTCAAAACCGCACTTCGACGCGGCGAAATTCGCTCTGCCGAAAAGGACGCGGACGGCAAATGGCGCGCGAACGCTTGGGTGAAGCAGGGAATTTTGCTCGGATTTCGGATGGGCAAACTGGCCGAATTCTCGCAATCGACCGAAACGCTTAAATTCTTCGACAAGGACACATTTGGGCTCCGGCCGATGACCGTTGAGGACAATGTTCGTATAGTGATGGGCGGTTCCTCAATACGCGACGGTTCATACGTGGCTTCGGGGGTTGTTCTGGCTCCGCCTTGCTGGGTCAACGTCGGGGCTTATGTCGACGAAGGCACGATGATCGATTCGCATGCTCTGGTCGGCTCGTGCGCGCAGATCGGGAAACGCGTGCATTTGTCCGCGGCGGCACAGATCGGAGGTGTTTTGGAGCCGGTCGGGGCGGTGCCCGTGATCATCGAAGATGACGTTTTAGTCGGCGGAAATACGGGCGTTTACGAAGGCACCATCGTCCGCGAGCGTGCCGTGCTGGCTTCGGGCGTCATTCTTACACGCTCGACGCCGCTGTTCGATCTGCCGAACGCTGCTATCATCAAATCGGACGGCGAAAAGCCGCTCGAAGTCCCCGCCGGAGCCGTCGTCGTGCAAGGATCGCGTGGGATCACATCCGGCTTCGGCAAAGAAAACGGCCTTTCGATCTACTGCCCGATCATCGTCAAATACCGCGACGAAAAGACCGATGCATCGACGAAGCTGGAAGATTATCTAAGGTGAGCTCGAATGTTGGAAGGATTCAGAATCATTGGTAAGATTGAGCAGGTTGAAATTATTGCGCAATTGGTCCCTCGATTCGAATTCTTCCTTTTTTGAACAAAAATTTGGCAAAGGGCGTTGGCGAAAATTGAAAGGTGTAGCCGCTGTCGAGAGGATTTCAAACGGCCGGGTCAGGTTAGCTGAAATTCATTGGTATGAAGCACACGGCATAGGTAAAAGGAACGGTAAAATAAAGCGGTGGCTTGTTTAGATATGAATACAAAATTTGCAGTTTGTGTTAACAATAAGGGTTTCGAGGCGTCACTCGAAGTAGGTAAGCTATACGAGATCGTGGCGGATGCGGAAGCTGAAGCCGATGATATGATTCGGGTAATCGACGAGGACGGCGAAGATTATTTATTTGAGGCGAGGAACTTCTATCCGCTCGTTATTCCGGCGGACCTGGCTGCCACATTGCAGCAGCGTGTTTGAATCGTAAGAAATATTTGATAAGAGATAAGTTTCAAAGAACATGGCTATTGAACAGATCGAAAACGAAGAAAACAACTCGGAAAAGCACGGAGGCCTAAAGGATAGGATCTCGGGACTCGGCCAGAAGATAATCGGCGAGATCGAGTCGCTGGCCGGTGTGATCAATGCCGACCCGCTCGCGCAGGCTGAAGGTGAGTTTAATGTCGAGGTCGGCACGGTGCGCGAGGAGATCGAAGACGATCTTGAGGAGAATTCTAACCGCAGAGACTCAGAGGTACAGAGTAAAACCGAATGAGCGCTCACGTGGAAAAATTAGATCGACCGGAGTTTGTTCTTCCGATGCGCCTTCGCGGCTTGCAGCCGACGCTTATAAGGCAGTTTTTTGAGCGGTCATTGCCGGACAGTATAAATTTCGGCCTCGGCGAGCCTGATCTGCCGACGCCGCAGTTTATGCGTGCGGAGGCGGCCCGCGTTACGCTTGAAGAGCAGAACGGATACACTTCGCATCCGGGACTACCGGCATTGCGGCTGAAGATCGCCGAGCAATACCCGCATCTGAATTTGGGCTTGAGCGATGTGGTCGTTACGGTCGGTTCTCAGGAGGCGATGACGGCGGCGTTTTTGTCGATCGTTGATGAGGGCGACGATGTACTGATACCGAATCCGAGCTTTCCGGCGTATGACGCATGCGCCCGAATTGCGCAGGGCAATCCGGTTTACTACCGTTTGCCTGCGGAGAAGGATTTTGCCTTCGATATTGATGAATTCAAACGCGGGGTCACGCCAAAAACCAAAGCCGCGGTCATCATAAGCCCTTCGAATCCGACCGGTAAGATCCTAACGGCGGATGATCTAAAGCAGATCGCCGATGCGTTAAAGGACACGGGAATTTTTCTGATCGCGGATGAGATTTATCGCGATCTATGGTTTACAGAGAAGCCGCATTCGGCGTCCGAATATTACGACAAGACCATTATTGTCAGCGGTTTGTCGAAATCCTTGAGCATGACCGGATGGCGGCTCGGATGGGCGGCGAGTTCACAGGCTGAAATCATGCATGCCATACATGTGCTCCATGGTTTTTTGACAGTTTGTACTTCGGCGATCACGCAAAAAGCGGCATTGCTCGGTTGGACGGAAGAAGCCGAAGCTGCGAAACAGCATGCCCGCGATGTGTACAAAAAGCGCGGTGAGTTTTTGGTCGATCTGTTCGATAAGGAACTTGGGTTGCGGGCGACATCGCCAGAAGGAGCGTTCTACACCATGCTCGATGTGCGTNNGGGCGACGATATAGAGATCGCTGAGAAGTGCCTGCAAAATCGCGTCGTAACGGTTCCGGGCGTTGCTTTCGGCGACGAAGCAAAAGGATTTTTGAGAATTTCGTTTTGTAACACGGAAGAACGAATGGCCGAAGGCGTGCGACGGATGAAAGAAGCGCTGCTGTGACATAAATATTTGGTGATGAACAAGAATCGACTTGTCAAATTTCTTTTAGATCATCCAAAACTATCTGGATTTGCTACCGGCTTGATTGGTTTTCTCCTTTCCTTAGCGATTTTGATTCTCATTCTTCGGTCAAAAGTCTTAGTTAATGAACGTAATGACCCTCATGCAATCGCAGGGGTGATTTTCTTATTCTTGTTTTTGGTGGGTAGTATCGTTTTTGGACTCATGGCCGGATCAAGTCTGTTTCTTGTCCTTCGAGCTAAATTGCGGAATCGGTTACCATAATTGAGAATCAATGTCGAAAAAATATAGAGTAGGAATTTTAGGTGCGACGGGCACGGTTGGGCAGCGGTTTGCGCAGCTTTTGGAAAATCATCCGCAGTTCGAGGTCACGGCATTGGCGGCGTCGGACCGGTCGGCGGGGAAGCCGTTTTCGGAAGCGTGTGCGTGGAAATTGGCTGGCTCGATACCGGAAAATGTCAAAAATATTGTTGTTCAGCCGATCGAGCCGCCGCTTGATTGCGACATCGTTTTTTCGAGCTTGCCGTCGTCGATTGCGCGCGATACGGAAGAGGCATTCGCACGGGCCGGGTATCCGGTTATAAGCAATTCGTCGAGCTATCGGATGGATGAAGACGTGCCGCTGCTGATCGCGGAGATCAACTATGACCATCTTGGACTGATCGAGAAACAGCGTGCGAATCGCGGATTTACTAAAGGTTTTATCGTCACCAATCCAAATTGTGCGGTCATCAGTTTTGCACCGCCGCTTGCCGCTCTGCACCGCAAATTCGGCGTCGAATCAGCCATTATTACGACGATGCAGGCAGTCTCGGGTGCCGGTTATCCAGGCGTTGCATCGCTCGATATAATGGATAATGTCATTCCCTACATCGCGGGTGAAGAGCCAAAGGTTGAGATCGAGGCGCAGAAGATAATCGGCGATCTCGTCGATGGAGCTATTGTAAAGGCTGATTTCACTGTATCGGCACAATGTTTCAGGGTAAACGTTATCGACGGCCACATGGCGTCTGTGCGGGTAAATCTAAAACAGGCGTCAACATTGGAGGGCGTCGTGGATTCGATAAGGACATTTCCGTCGCTCGATCTTCACTCGTCGCCTGAGCGATTTATCGAGGTCACGGACGAACCCTCGCGGCCGCAGACACGTCTTGACCGCGACAACGGTAATGGCATGACCATCACGGTTGGCCGCGTATTTCCTGACAATATTTATGACTACAGATTCGTAGCGTTGAGCCACAATACTGTTCGGGGTGCTGCTGGTTCGGCGATCCTGAATGCCGAGTTGCTGATCGATAAACGAGTGATCTAAAAAACGATGCCAGAAGCAGGCCGCGACAATAATTTTGCCAGGAAGCTCCTGCTAACGGTCGGCATCGTTTGTCTGACGGTCTTTCTCCTGGCTGTCCTTTATTTTACCTTCGACGTCTTGCTTCTCATTTTTGCCGCCGCTCTGCTTGCGATCTTCCTTCGAGGCCTTGCCGATCTGCTGCACCGCTACTTTAATATTGGCGAAGGTTGGGCAGTCTTGCTTGTTTCGGGCGTGTTCGTGGCGATCCTTGCCGGTGCGATAGCTTTTCTTGCCCCGGACGTGGCCGAACAGGTAAGGCATCTGCGTGAAGAGCTTCCGAAATCAGCGGCGGCGGCGGCAAATTATATCTCGCAATTTGGCTGGGGCAGGGCGCTGATCGAGCAGTTGCCGAGCATCGACGACGTCCGTGCAAACGTAAACGCTTCGACGCTGCTTGCCGGCGTCGGCGGATTTTTTTCGTCAACGGTCGGAGCGATCGGCAATTTCTTCATTGTAATTCTCCTGGCGGTCTATTTTGCGAGTGAGCCAAGAGTTTATTGCCGCGGGTTTACGAATCTTTTCCCGCTTGATAAGCGCACTCGCGTCAGGGAGGTGCTCTTTGCGATCAGCGATACGCTTAGGTGGTGGCTGATAGGCAAGGTCGGTTCGATGATCTTTATCGGAGTGCTGACGTGGATCGGCCTTTTGATTCTTGGGGTGCCGTTGGCATTGGCTCTTGGCCTGATCGCCGGACTGCTTTCGTTCATTCCGAATTTCGGGCCGATCATCTCCGCACTGCCTGCCATTTTGCTCGCGTTTATCGACAGTCCGATAAAGGCCGTTTACGTGCTTGCGCTGTTCATAGGCGTGCAGCTTATCGAATCGAATCTCGTTACCCCAATAATTGAACGCAAAACGGTGGAATTGCCGCCCGCTTTAACGATCATATTTCAGTTGGCTCTTAGCGTAATTATCGGCGGATTGGGATTAGTTCTTGCGACGCCGTTACTGGCGGTTGTGATGGTCGTAGTGCAAATGGTGTATGTTCAGGATGTCCTTGGCGACCGCGACATCAAAGAAGAACATGAAAAAGAAGTGTAGGGTATCACACGATCGCCCTGTAATCTCTCCACAGGTCTTCGGGAAAAAGCCCAAGAACAGTCTCAAAGGTGTTCAGCGAAGACGCGAGCTTTGACTGGTACGTTTCAAGGATAAATATTAGTTCCGCACGCGTGGCTCCCTGTAGCGGCTCACCTCTTCGCATTTTTTGACGCTGTATATTTATTGCGTTATTGAAAGCCATAGCTCCCTGTATCTTGTAAAGGTTAAACGCGGAGTCGATATATGGATAGAACGCCTCGGCCCGGTTAAATCTCGCGTTTCGTCCCCCATTTGCTACGTTATTGCAGGCATTGCCAAAGGCCGAACGCAGGCCGTTCTCTTCCGCCCGCGAGTCGGCCATATTAAACTTTAGGTGAATCCCGTCGGTTTTCGCAAACAGATTTTCGACGATTAGTTGAAGGTCGTCAGAAGCGGTCAAAAGGCTTTGGATCGACTGTGCCCCGGAGAGGATCTGACCAGGGGCGCAATGGGCGGCTTCGTCATTGCCGTGAGAAACGAGATATTGGTTTTCCGCTTTTTCCACAGTGACAACACCGGGAATAAATCGGAACTTCGCCATGAAGAATACGTGAACCAGGACCTCCTTTACGACGCTCTGCCGGTTAACCTCGTGAACCATGGCAATCTCACGATCGGTTCCGGTTATCCGCTCCTGAAACAGCATTCTGGCCAGTCGTGTCTGGCTTCCCATTGAGCTTGTTCTTTTTGCCATATTTGCCTCGCAAGAGAAATAAAATAGCCACAGCTATGACGTTTGGCGGTACTCAGTTTTGCCATTATTTTGGGTCTTAGATGCAGATTGGGTTCAATAACGTCAATAACCATAAACTGTTACAATAAGATAGAAGTTATTTCACGATAATTTACTATGATCGAACGTTACACACTACCCGAAATGGGAGCCATTTGGTCGCTCCAGAATAAGTTTCAGAAATGGCTCGATGTTGAACTGGCCGTCTGCGAGGTGCACGCGGAGGACGGCGTTATCCTGCACGATGCTCTTGAGCAGATCGAGTCAAAAGCCGCGTTCACCGTCGAGCGTATAAACGAGATCGAGAAAACGACTGACCACGACGTGATCGCGTTTACTACCAATCTGGCGGAGAACATCGGCGAGGCGGCCCGATTTGTACATTTTGGGTTGACGTCAAGCGATGTAGTGGATACAGCAAATGCGTTGCTATTGAAGGAATCGTGCACCGTTTTGCTTGCGAAGATAGACGGTCTCTTGCCCATTCTGAAACGGCGTGCGTATGAATTCAAGGAAACGCCGCAGATCGGGCGTACGCACGGGATTCATGCCGAACCGACTTCGTTCGGCCTTGTCTGGGCGTTGTGGTATTCGGAAATGCAGCGGAACAGGGAACGGCTGGAACGAGCAAAAGACGCGGTTTCCGTCGGCAAGATCAGCGGAGCGGTCGGTGCATTTGCCCATCTTTCGCCAAATGTCGAAGAACGTGTTTGCGTAAAGCTGGGGCTAAAAGCAGCCGATGTTTCGACGCAGGTGATACAGCGCGACCGCTACGCCGAATATCTCTGCACGCTGGCGATCGTCGCTTCAACGCTTGAAAAGATGGCACTTCAGGTGAGGCACTGGCAGCGTACCGAGGTTCGCGAGGCGCAGGAGAAATTCAAGGTCGGACAAAAAGGCTCGTCGGCGATGCCGCATAAGCGCAATCCGATCCTTTCCGAACGAATTTGCGGAATGGCACGGACCGTCCGGGCAAATTCTATTGTCGGGTTGGAGAATATCGCTCTCTGGCACGAACGCGACATCTCGCATTCGTCCGCCGAGCGGATCGTGCTGCCTGATTCCTCAGCGACGCTCGATTATATTTTGGCGAAGACTACGAGCCTTTTAGACACGCTGATCGTTTATCCCGAAAACATGCTCAAGAACCTCGGTTTAACTCGCGGACTCGTGTTCAGCGGCCAATTGCTTCTTGCCCTCACGCAAAAGGGCGTATCGCGCGAAGACGCGTATTCGTGGACGCAAAGAAACGCCATGAAGGTCTGGGACGAAGGCGGCGAGTACGAAGACCTGATAAAGAAAGACGCGGACATCTCTTCGCGTTTATCCGTCGAAGAAATTGCCCGCGTTTTTGATATAAAGCACTATCTACGCAACGTAGATAAAGTCTTTGACCGAGTGTTCGGTTAGCCAGCCCATTTTTCTGCCATATCACCAATTACGGGTAATTTGTACGAGCCGCCGCCATACGCTTTCACACACATAAAGATCGCGAGGGCGATGAAAGCGAGCACGGGAATCCAAACGACAAGGCCAAACAACATCGCAAGCGTGCTCGATACGAATCCGAGGATTGCGCCTATGATGCCGATAGCAAAGGAGATCACCACTATTGCGCCCATCAATAGCAGGGATTGAAAGGCATGGAATCGTACGGTTCGATTATCTTTTTCAGTTACTAAAACGATGATGCTGTAAATCAGATTGACGGCGCAGATTGGTAAGTAGCAAAGCATTGCTCCGACATTTGCATCTAATCCGAGTGCAGTTTTACCACCTGACATGTTTTGCATATAAAAAGTTTCTCCTTAAAGGGAATTGAATATTTTACAAGAGCCAGTCGACAGGAGGACTGATGAAAGTTACCACATGCTGTTGATAATAACAACAATCTGCGTCACAATCTAAAATTTCTTTTGAGGAGTTAAATGAAAGCAATAGTATATGTAACCCTGAAACCAAGTGTCCTCGACCCGCAAGGCAAGGCGATCCATCATTCGGTCGAATCGCTGGGCTTTAAGGGTATTTTGGATGTCAGGCAGGGAAAGTATTTCGAGATTGCGCTTGAAGATTCAATGAGTGAGATCGATGCGCGCGAAGCCGCTGAGAAGATTGCGAAAGACATTCTAACGAATCCCATAATCGAAGATTATCGAGTGGAGATAGCTGCTGGTTCGTAGTTCCATCAACCAACGTATGAAATTTGGCGTTATAGTTTTTCCCGGTTCGAATTGCGATCACGATGCTTACCACGTCGTCTCGAAGCACATTGGCCAACCGGTCGATTTTGTCTGGCACAAGGACACCGATCTAAGCGGTTATGACGCTATATTAATTCCCGGCGGCTTTTCGTACGGCGACTATCTTCGTGCCGGTGCTCTTGCGAGTTTCTCGCCGGTGATGAATGCCGTCAGGGATTTCGCCGCGGACGGGAAGTTCGTGTTCGGCATCTGCAACGGTTTTCAGATTCTGTGCGAAACCGGCCTGCTGCCCGGCGCCTTGATGCGAAACGCGGAGCTCCATTTTGTGTGCAAGCACGTCAATATCAGAACTGAGAACACAAATACGCCTTATACGACCGAACTTGAAAAAGGAAGAGTTCTCTCGATCCCGATCGCCCACGCCGAAGGAAACTACGTATGTGACGACGAGACGATGAACTCGCTCGAAGAAAACGGCCAGATCGTGTTTCGGTATTGCGACGAGAACGGCGAACTTTCGCCCGAAGCGAATCCGAATGGAGCCCTTTCGAATATCGCTGGGATCTGCAATGTTTATCGCAACGTGCTTGGCATGATGCCGCATCCCGAAAGGGCTTGTGAAGAGCTGCTCGGCTCGAACGACGGTCGCGACATTTTCCGTTCGCTGGCTAAGGCGATAACTATTGTCGCTTCTCAGGCGAGTTAATTCGGATGCCGCCATTGGTCGTTAAAACACGGACCAGTGCACCACCTCCGTTCAGGGCCATATTGACCCGACGGGATTTGGATCGGCCGTAACCATCACCTTTGACATCTTCCGTTGTGATATTCAGACTCGGAATATCGCTCTTGAAACCGCCGTTTACCGTGCCGGTTTCGATATTCGCGGCATAATTCTCCGGCAGCGACAAATTAACACCGCCATTTGTTGTCGTTACATCCAAACCGGTACCCTTAAAGCTACTGCCCGAGAGCGAAACATTCACACCGCCATTGCTTGTGCGGCCTTTCACATCGCCTCCGACGTCATATACCTTCACTCCGCCGTTCGTAGTTTCGAACTCGAGCGTGCCTTCGACCGAACCGATCGAAATGCCGCCGTTGTGAGCTTTAAGGTTAAGGTTCGTAGAATTCGGGACGCGAGCTTCGTATGAAACCGACCAGTTCGAGTCATCGCCGCCTTCTGCCTTAACAACGCCGCCCGTGCCGATCTTGATATTCGCCGCGACGGCCTTTGCTGCTTCTTCCGAAGTGCCCCAGGTTTGAACGCATGCCCGGATGCTGACAACGGACCTGTTCTCGCCCTTGACCTGGACGCCGCCGTTCTTTCCGCCGTCGATCGTCAGTGAACCTGATGCCGGTAGGGTCATTTCGCGGACTTCTCTGAACGAGACCTTATCGCCGTCCGAGTAGTTATTATTCGAACAAAATTCCTTGTGTTTTGCCTTATATTCGGCGTTGTCCGCTTTATGGGCCTTCTCGGCCTTTTCCGCCTTCTCCTGCGTAAAGACCACGCCCGCCAACACGAATAACAAAACCGCCGCGAGAGCGGGGAGCGAAGAACGCATTAGCATTGATCTGAAATTCATAATTTCCTCCGTTTGTGATGTTTTTGATAAAAAGTTGCCTTTCTAAGAAAGAAAACACCACCTTGCGAGGCTTTGTGACAAAAATCACGGAGTTTCGGATATTTATCGTTTTGACAGTGCCTACTAAGTGTCATCATACGATAGATCATCAGCCCTACTGCGTGCGGAAAGTGGGACACCTTAACTCTTGCAATTACAATTATTTACCGGCAAAAAGTGTCCCATTTTGTGTTTTAACGCTCCTTCCCGCCTGCGTGTCGAAAGTGGGACGACTTAACTCTTGCAGTTACAACCGGTTACAGCCAAAAATCGTCTCATTTGCATTTTGACACAACTCCTTAAGCGAGACGCGATTTAAATTGAAGCCGGGAAGATCACGCCCTTTGCTCATCAAAGCTCAAAATGTCAAAGATCTGCATCCAGCCCGCGCACACTGCGCGGCTGAATGATTGTTGCATGGATGCAAGGTCGTGTCAAGAGTTCGACGGCTTTGGTAGTGCGTCAGTTTGAAATTGCACTGTTACTCGCGAGATGCACAAGCCCGCGCGTTAGCAAGGGCGATACACTCATGCCGGGTGGAATGCTCCTGCGCGGGTTGGAGGTTTCGCCCTTGCTCACGCGCGGGCTTCCGCATCGCGGCTTGAGTGTATCGCCCTTGCTGACGCGCGGGCTTTCGCATGATGAAGGGTGACCCGNNATCCGCCAAGGTCGCAAAAGGAAGAAAAAGATCGTTTGGACCAGCAACACAAATTAAGAAAATACGTGCCGCTAAAGCAGCGGTTTTTCCATAATGAGGAAGTGATAGGGCACACGGGCGAAGGGCACTTGCTCGACTTCTTCGACGCGGGCGGCGCTGTAGCCGAGTTTCTCGTAAAACGGCGGAAGCTCGGTGCGGTGATTTAGGACGCGTATCTGCATTACGCAACACCCGGCCTCGCGGCAGAAGCCCTCGGCCTGCTCGACGAGCTTTCGGCCAAGCCCCCGGCCTTGCCAAACGGGGTCCACCGACAGAAGACCGAAATAGCCGATCTCTCCCCGCAGCTCCACATAGTTGCAGCCGGCAAGCCGGCCATCGCTTTCCGCAAGTAGGATCGTACCCTTTTTCAGATGCTCCCGCGTTTGGGCGAGATCGATCCGTTCGCTATCGAAATATTGCAGCTCCATCTCAAACGCATGATTGATAAGCGGCACCAGCGCTTCGGCATCCGACTCATTCGCCATCCGATAATTGAATTCACTTCCCGCCATCCGGACGATTTAAGCACAGAGGCCGAATATTGAAAAGGAAGAACCGCCAACGGCGACTGATGTTCAAGCCTGGGGTGAAGTGAAGCAGCGGATCGGACGACGCGCCCGCCGGGCTGTGCCCGTCTATTTGCGGAAAAGCTATGCTTTTCCTATCAACCGCCTGAACTCTCGCGGCTATGCGCCGATCCTCTCGTGGCGGAAGCGGCGGCATAGCGGCAAAAATGTTTTACGCTTAAGCTAGTTTGAACGAATCGTCACAAATCGGTCGAAGGTCATAGGCAGATCGGTAAGCGGCAGTCTGGTGACATTTGATGGATCGGACGCGGGCTTCGCGTCTATAAAGCCGACCTTTGTTGCGACATCAAATTCGCCGAGGCAATTATCAAGATAAAGAAACGTGATGCCCATGTAGGCATTCCGCTGAGATTCGACAAAGTGATCAAAGTACATGGTGATGCCCGGCTTGTCGCCNNCGCCGTCCGGTTCCATCGAAAATCTTATCTCATCGATCTTTGCGTTTACTCCTTCATACTCGATCTCCGGGAAAGACTCACGTCTCGGTCTAAACTTGATGATCTTCCATTTTGGAAGCGTAGGAGCCGCGTCAGCCAGTGCCGTAAAAAAGGGGAAATCGGCCTTCATGCCTTCAGCACTAATGACAAAATCGCGAACTCCTTCGATCTTTGGCCCGAATTCGAACGCCATCCCGGGATGATATTTGTCGAGCTCCCGCCTAGNNATTCGGTTCTGTTCCTTTTCAAAATCGTACAGCCTCGCTTCATTCTTCTGGAACCAGTTCCAAAACGCGACGTCTTTGCGCTCTTGTTTTCTCGAAAAAAGATTGAATATTGACATTTCCGTGGGAACGATGCCGGTCGACACCGTTTTGAAATATATTACACCAAAACCCGAGTATATGGTGACTCGTGAAGTTCGCGTGTTTCCACGTGGGGGAGGTTCTAGGGCAGTTTGACCTCGCTAAATCTCATGAATTCGAGATTGCCCTGCGACAGGAGCCGTCCTTCTTGCACGAGCTTCCGAACCCGCGAGGCATAGAAGATGTCTGGAACGAGTTTGAAGTTATCTGAGTCAACGGCCATTGCTATTCCGACTACCCGGGCAACCTTTCGGAATTGTGTTGAAGCACCGGCCATTAGCGCATCATCGATGTTCTGAATTTCTTCGGCAGTCAGCCGGTTTACTCGTTCCTGCTGTTCGTCGGTCATCGGCCAATCTGGTTCGGGCTCTTCGGTTGGTGGTTCAAACAATTCCTCAACCGTCAGTTCAGCTCCATTCTCTTCCCAAAACAGTCTGCCGCCGTCTTCAACAAAATAGGTCAAGAGCCGCCCGATTAGCTGCTGGGCAATCGTCAGGGCCTGCCAAGAATCGACACCGCGCATGTCAGGAAAAGCTCCGTGCAAACCGATCATTGCCACCGGACAAGCCCAATCGCCGCCGTCAGGATACGGCTTTCCGACCATAAGGCGTATCTCGAACCCTCGCAAATCTTTATCGATCGCATAGATGGTTCGCTCGGCTATTAGCTCTCGTTCGATCATTCTCCATCAAATTATATCGGATGATTTCGGGCTGTGCCCGCCTATTTGCGGAAAAGCTGCGCTTTTCCGGCCAGCTGCCTGACCTCTCGCGGCTGTGCCGCCGCTCCACTGGCAGGCGGAAACGGCGGCATAGCCGCAAAGAATTTATTAGCTGACGGTGAAGCACAGCTTCACGGCAATACAGCGGCAAAGCCGAGAACGCTGGAAAATCGCAGAAACGCACGCCTGACCCCGATTGCTCGCCTGACCCCGATTGCTCGCCTGACCCCGATTGCTCCCTTTATCGAGATTTCTGGCGTGGATTAGGCCCAAGTAAAAGCTGCTTTAGCCTAACCCGAAGCTCGGGTTGAATTACTTTTTCCTTGCAGTCGTTAAACTTCGCGTATTCCTTTTCGTTCTCAAGCAACAAATCGATGCCCTCCCAGAAATTTGGTGCGCGTTTGCACTTAGCTAAGAGAAACTCTTCATACCAGTTCGCATACCTTCCGAGTTCATCCAGATCGTCTTCTGTTAACCAACGTATTTCCTTCGATGAAGTAGCATTCATGCGATCAACTAATTGCCTCGGTACGTAGTTCCGCTCAAGATAATCATTGAATGCCTTTGTAAGTTCAAGTTGTCGTTTCTCGGCATTCGTCGGGCTTAGTCCAGCAAAGTAGCGCTGGTCAAAGTAGGGTCTGTGGATGCCGACTTTTCCGCCAGAGCTTCGTTCGACCGCGCTAATGTACAGGACGAAACACGCACTTGCGCAACTTGCGTCCGGAGGAATATAAACCTCCGCATACATTTCTCTCAATAGTCGACCAATTTTTATGGCTTCAACGACATCGCCTCCGTTTGAAGAGATGTATATAGACCGCGTTGATATTAGATAGCTGTCAAAGTCCTTGAGAAGGAAAGTTCGCAAACGGTCATAGTCGGCGAACTGGATATCGCCAGTAATATAAATAACTTCTTTCGCTGATGAGCGAGCACGGCCTTTAGTTTCGTCTATTTGACCCCACCTAAACTCCATCGAGTAGGTAGGAAGCGAAAGAAGAAAAAGTAGGATTATTCGCGTTAAGAGAGGCATCTGCTTAAACACTCCTCTGGGTTATCAAATCGCACGTAAATCTGAGAGTTGTAGTCCGCGGGATTCTACCATATTTCTCCGTTGCGGCTTTACGGAGCGGATCTGACTGAGAATTCTGCGCTTCGCATTGTTCTCGGAATCGCATGATTATAATAGGTAACGCTTCGTCGATCTTTTGAGTTGGTCTGCTGTGAGCGTCGATCCGTGCTTGCTGTTCCTCAGTCGGCGGCCACTCGAATCCCGGCGTTGTTACAACTCGTTTCTCGGGGTTCATAATTTCTAATAAGAAGTCTTCAGTAACGCACGCCCGACATTAATTGGCTGCCTTCTTCCCTTGCTCCTCTAACATTTCCTTTACCATCTCAGTAGTTCTAGAAAATCTATTTTCATGAATTCCTCGAGTCCTGAGGAACTCACGATGGCGACGGAGCGCGTAAAATCTCCGAAATAGGAATCGCGATCCTTGTCGGCGTCCCTGATAAACGGTGAGGCATCTAGAAAACGGTTATGGTTGTACCATAACCACGGGACCTGCACTGCCTCGACAGAACCCGAAGGAAGTTTGCCGGTCGCAGTATCTGCAAGGTCAAGTTGTGTGTTAGAGGTGTATAGCTTTGCCGTTGTGAAAATCGCGGGAACAAAGACGGCCTCCTTACGAAGTTTATCGTTTCTAAGGTCGTGTCGTAGCCGGTCAAGGTAACCTATGAATCCTTTTTGCGCGCGAAAAACCTGCCCCAATGCCTGATTGATCGGTGAGCGATCGTGGCTACCAATGCCATCGCCTTTTGCATCGGTTTTAGACTCAAATCCAAGCTCAAAAGTTCCCCTTTGGACATGCGTAGTCCTTGTCATCGCCCGAGCAGGATTCACTGCAGATCCGAGATTTGGGATAATGCTTTCAATCTGTATCAGGCTATCGATTCTAGTCCCATACATGATCTTTCGCGGGTTTTTTACGAAAAGCCAGTTGGCTTTTGCAGGGTCGACCCGTTTGCACTCCCCGATTAAATACGCCTTCCTGTTCTCATCCCAGCTCTTAGCAGTCAGCTCGAAAACGAAATCAATATGAGTTTGCTCACCCGGGTTTCCGACCGGAATTTCCGAGGCCTCAAGAAGCCAGCCGCATTTCTGTTGATCGTATAGGTCTCGTGCAGTCTTTATCACGGAATACTGGAAGCCAAAGCCGTGAATATTTAGTATCTTCTCCAGATCAGCGGAAACATTTCCGTTCATTCTTTCTTCTTTTTCTTCCATCGCTTTTTCAACCAAGCCACCTTCAAAGAATAAAGAGAAGGCCACGCACATATCGCTAGACCAAGTCTTGACAATTGACGTTGGCCCTTACTCATGTGGGGCTACTGAAGTTGAACAGATACGAGTCTCCGTACTCCGATCACATACCATGCCCATGCCGCCGTCGGATGTTGGGCACTCCCCGAAGGGTTACGAAACATTAACGATCAAGCCATCGGTGCTGACTTTATAATTCAGGACCTCGGCTCCGGCTTCGGCGGAGAGTGCGGTTTCGACATCCTGTTTTCGGCCTTCTTCGCAGAAGAAGGCGATGCAGCCGCCGCCGCCGGCACCGCAGATCTTCGCGGCGATCGCGCCGTTGTTCAACGCCTTGTCGATCAGCATATCCATATGCGGAGTTGTGATCCTCGGAGAGAGTTGTTTGCGATGCGGAAATGCGTGTTGGAGAATTTCGCCGACACGTATCCAGTCATTTTCGAGCAAGGCACCACGCAGTTTTAGAGCGTCATCACGGATGCCTTCGAAGATGTCATAAAGCTCACGGCTGCCGTCGATGTGTCGTTTGGTGATCTCCCAATTGTTTGTGCCCGAATTTCGCGGCTCGCCGGTGTATAGGACGACAACTCGTTCTTCAAGCGTCTTGATGTCGATGTCCAGGGCTTCGCGGCGAATGCCTTCGGGGCTGAAGTGGATTGCAGCCGTGCCGCCGTATTGGGCTGAATAATAATCCTGAAATCCGGTTGGGACCTTTATTACCTGGCATTCGACATTTGCGGCGATCGGGATAAACCGGTCGGGAGAATAGCGGTTTTCGACCAGCGTGTTCAGCGCTCCGATACAGGCGATATTCAGCGTCGACGAACCGGCAAGGCCCGCCCCGGCGGGGGCTTCGGAATCTGTGGTCATGTTGAAGCCGGTTTCGGGCTTGAAAAAATAGACGAGCTTTGAGAGAAGCTCAAGCCGCGGCTCGTTCTTCAACTCGCCCATTTTATCGAGCGATGTTTCGAACTTGACGCCGCGGTCGATCGATTCGAGAACTATTTGATCGTCGTCACGCGTTTCGATACGGCACTTGGCCAGAAGGTCGACGGCGAAATTCACCGTCGCGGCACCCTCGTGAAACAAAAACAGAGGCGGTATGTCAATTGTTCCGCCGGCAAGATCGACCCGCGTCGGAGCGGAAGATTCGATTATCATAAGGTAATTAAAGCTAAGTACTCTGTAATCAAAGCTCGTTAACGCTACGGGCAGAAACGCGAGTGTTAACGAGCGTGCTTTTACGCTAAATTGGGCACGCTCCTTTACAGTCGCGTTTCTGCCCGTAGGTTCAAAGTTGGGCACGCTCCTTTACAGTCGCGTTTCTGCCCGTAGTAAAATGATTCGCTATCTTAGCGTAAATTGGTAATCAAAGGATAATCGAGAGATTATTTTTTTGCGGCTTTTGACGTTTCCTTGTTGACTACTTCTCCGTCTGCATTGACCTCGTCCCGGTTCGGCTCTCGTGTAAGGTGGAGCCGTTCGGTGAGATCGTGAAGTTTTTCCTGGGCAACTTCTTCCACGGCGTGGAGCTTTTCTTCGAGTTTATGCAGCGCTTCGGGATTGACTTCCTCAACCCTTTCGGACAGCCAGAAACGCTCGGCGGCATAAATGATGATGACCGCAAAAAGTATCACGAAAAATAACGCGATCCCGATCTGTTTGAAGTCACCGATGATCGATGTGATCGCCCCGCTAAAGACATAACCGGTACCCGCGAGAAGCGTTACCCAAAGACCGCAACTTATCGCGTCCAGGACCAAAAAACGACGAAACGGCATCTTGCCGATCCCGTAGAAAACGCACATCGCGACGCGGATGCCGTAAATGTATTTCGAAATGACTATTGCGTACTTGCCGAACTTGTCGATCAGGCGTTCTATCCGCGGTTGGGCCATCTGATAGAAGCGGTAGTCCTTTGCATTCTCGTGAAAGATGCGCCCGACGGCGTAACCTACACTGTCTCCGACCATTCCGCCGAGCGTGCCGAACAAAAAGACTTTGAGAAAACTGTAATTACCGAAATAGCCGCCGTGAGCCATTGTCCCGGAGATCAATAGCGTAATATCACCCTCGATAGTGCAGAGGGCAAACACGGCGTAGATGCCGTACTGCTGTATTATAAGTTCAAGCTGATCCATAAAAAAGCGGGATCTCAAACGGGAGAGACTCTCAAAAGAGTAGCCTTCGAACGACTTCCAGTCAAACTATTCGCGACTTACCGGGAGTGGTCATATAAACAAACGATTGTTTGACAGTTCCGGGGGCACTGTCTAAAATCGCGTTAGTTTCTAAAGATCATAAACAAAAGAAGGTTTTCGGAAAATGGCTGAAATTCAGAGTCACACGCGGAAGTTTGTCGGTGTCGAAGCCTCGACCGCGGCCCTCAATGCGGTTTGCATCGACGACGGCGGAGCTATTTTGGATACCCGAACCGAGGCATTCGACCGGACGGAGGGAACGATCGAGCAACTGGCCCGGTTTATCAAAGACCTTCGCATTGGCTTTGGCGATTTCGAAACCGTGGGTGTTGCCGTTCCCGGACTAATAAACCGTGAAACGCAACGCGTGGCTTTTTCAACGCACATACCGGAACATTCGGAGATCGACCTGCTGAACGGGGTGCAGGACGCCGCGGGCGTCAGAACAATAATCGAAAACGATGCGAACGCCGCTGCCTACGCCGAATTCAGACTGGGATCTGGCCGCGGAAGCAACAATATTTTTTACGCGACGCTCGGATCGGGCGTCGGCGGAGCGTTCATATTTGAAGGAGAGATTTGGCGCGGCAAGGCCGGGTTTGCCGGGGAATTCGGATACGTCGCCATAAACTCCGAAGGCATGCGGCTCGAAGACGTGGCCTCCTCGGCCAACATCGTTCGCCGCACGCGCGACCGTTTTCATCAGGACAGCACCTCGTCGCTCAGCAGTCTTGATGAACAATCTATCGGTATTGCCGATATCATCTCGGCGGCCAAGTCCGAAGACGACTTTGCGCAGATGATGCTCGAACGTACAGGCGAATATGTCGGCACGGCCATAGCGAGCGTGATCAATCTTTTGAACGTCGAAACGATCGTCGTCGGAGGGGAGATCATGGACGCTGGATACCTTGTGCTCGACTCGATAATTAGCCGTGCTAAAGAGCTTTCGTTCGGCCCGTCGTTCGCCAGTACGCGGATCGTTTCGGGCAAACTCGGTGCAAACGCCGCGGCGGTTGGCGTCGCTCTCATAGCGAACGAAGATTAAGACGCGAGTTGCCGAAAAGGTAATTTCACTTATGAGTTAGGCTAATTTTACTTTGAGTTACGCCGAATCGCAGCGGAACTTATTTTATATCGTGGAATTTGCGGATTCCAAAAGATTTAGTAGAATTGGTAAAAGTTTTACGGTTAGTATTTTCAAACAAAAATAATTCGCAAATTCCACGGCTCGAGGTTTCCCGGAAAACCTGAGAAGCGGCGAACTCTAGTTTTTCGTAAACCGCTGGGTGCAAGAGATTCACAAAATGGCACAATTCTTCAACAAAAGTGCAAATAACATCGCCCGTATTTCAATGTTGATGGCCGTTGTGCTGGGCGGGGTTGCGTTTTTTGTATACACGCAGGTGGCTCGTTCGTCCTACCTGACGGGGCGGTACCTGGAGAAGCAGCAACCGGTCCAGTTCAGCCACAAACACCACGTCGGCGATGACGGTATCGATTGCAGATATTGCCATTCGACTGTCGAAACTACCGCATCGGCCGGGATGCCGCCGACGCAGACGTGTATGAATTGCCACAGCCAAATATGGGCCGACAGCCCTTACCTCGAACCCGTGCGTGCCAGTTTCCGTGAAAATAAGCCGATCGAATGGGAACGCGTTCACGATCTGCCCGAATTTGCTTATTTCAATCACAGTATCCACGTTGCAAAGGGAGTCGGCTGTTCGACATGTCATGGCCAGATCGATAATATGCCGGCGGTTTTTCAGGAGAACACGCTGCAGATGGAATGGTGCCTCGCCTGCCATCGAGAACCCGAAAAGTTTATCCGACCGAAATCGGAGATCTTTAACATGCAGTGGCAGGACGGCGATCTAACGACTGAAGAACGCCTGGATCTGAAGGCAAAAAACAAGATTAGAAGCAAGGAAATGATGACAAGCTGTTCGACTTGTCACAGATAGATTAGTGGTCAGTGGCCAGTTGTCAGTGGTCGGATTTCAAAAACGAACAACTGACANNGACAACCGACAACTGACAACTGGCAACTGATTAAAAATATGCCCAGTCCTGAAAGTAAACAAAACTTTGCGTTGGTGCGTGACCGGATCCTTGCCGAGAGCGGGAAGGACTATTGGCGAAGCGTCGAAGAATTTGCCGATACACCGGAATTCGAAGAATTCGTAAAGCGCGAATACCCGGTGCACGGCGAAGAATGGAACGATCCCGTTACCCGCCGCAGTTTTCTCAAGGTCATGGGCGCGACGCTTGCTTTTGCGGGTCTCAGCGGCTGCGTGATTCAACCGGCCGAAAAGATAGTTCCTTATGTGCGGCCGAACGAAGACATGCTTCCGGGCAAACCGCTCTTCTTCGCGACGGCGATGTCCGTTGGCGGTATCGCGACGGGACTACTGGCAAAATCGTTCGAGGCGCGGCCGATCAAGCTCGAAGGCAATCCCGAACATCCGGGGAGCCTCGGGGCGACCGATGTGCTGGCTCAGGCATCCTTGCTTGATATGTACGATCCCGACCGCTCGCAGGAAGTGACATATCGCGGAACACCTAAGACCTGGCAAAATTTCACTACGGCCTTGCGAACTGCTGTTATCGAGAATGGCAAAGACGGCGGTGCCGGAGTTCGTATTTTGACCGAAACCGTCACCTCGCCGACGCTTCAAGCACAGATAAAGCAGCTTACGACCGAGCTCCCCAATGCGAAATGGGTGCAGTTCGAGCCGGTAAATAACGACAACGCGATCGCCGGTGCAAAGCTTGCCTTCGGGTCGGCGGCACATACGGTTTACAAATTCGACAAAGCCGAGCGAGTGCTTTCTCTCGACGCGGATATTTTCTCCGGGTTCAATCCCCGATACATCGGTGACGCAATCAAGACCCGTGCACTTTCCGAAGGGAAAAAAGAGATAAGCCGCATGTACGTTGTTGAAACGACAACAACATTGATGGGCTCAAAGGCGGATCACCGTCTGGCGGTAAAGCCGAGCCAGGTGCCAGAAATCGCAAAAGCCGTCTCCAAGGCTCTGGGCGTTGCCGGGGCAAACACCAGCTACACGGAAAATGCGGCATGGATCGCTGCGATGGCAAAGGATCTGAACGAGCATAAGGGCAAATCGCTCGTCGTCGCGGGAGATCATCAGCCGCCGGTCGTCCACGCGCTCGCGCACGCAATGAATGCCGCCTTAGGAAACGTCGGGCAAACCGTCGTTTATACTGAACCGCTGACGCCTTCGGATAAGACCCAGATCGAGCAATTGCGAGAATTGGTCGGCGATATCGACGCCGGACGAGTGAAAATGTTGGTCGTCCTGGGCGGAAATCCTGTTTACAAGACGCCCGTCGACCTCAAGCTCAACAAAGAGCGGATGGATAAGATCGCCCTTCGCGTCCATCTAGGAATGCATGTCGACGAAACGGCCGAGCTTTGCCATTGGCACGTTTCCGAGAAGCATTACCTTGAAATGTGGAGCGATGCCCGAGCTTACGACGGCACCGTCTCGATCGTACAACCGCTCATCCAGCCGATCTACGACAGCAAGAGCGCTCACGAACTTCTCCAGCTTTTCTTCCGCGAGAATTACGATAAGAAGGACTACGACATCGTTAAAGAGTTTTGGAAGGGAAAAGGTACCTCAATCTCGGACGGTGATTTTGAGATGAACTGGCGAAAGGCGGTTCACAATGGTGTTGTTCCGAACACCTCTATTTCTTCGGAATCGGCCGGCTTTACTACGGCGATTCCTCAAAAATCGGTTATAGTAAATTCGGCATTTCTGAGCCAGCCGGAGACAAAGCCAGCAAGTTCCGGCCCTCTCGAGATATCCATACTGCCCGATCCAAGCATTTACGACGGCCGATTCTCTAATAACGGCTGGCTGCAGGAACTTCCGAATCCGCTCACAAAGATCACCTGGGACAACGTTGCTCTTGTCAGCCCGAACACGGCGGCGAGGCTCGAGCTCAATCGCGGCAATGACCCGGACGAAATCTCCGGCGGCGAACGCAAAAAGGCATTTATCAATTCGCGAGGCTCGAACATGGCGGCGGATTTGGTATGGCTCACTTATCAGGGTTCGAAGATCGAAAAACCCGTGCCGGTATGGATCTCGCCGGGACAGCCGGACGATGTGGTTACGATCTATATGGGCTACGGCCGCATGCGTGCCGGGCGCATCGGCACCGGGCTTGGATACAGCGCGTTCGACGTGCAGCGTTCGGATGCGATGAGTTTCGGCAGCGGTGACATTAAACCAACGGGCGAAAAGGCGACCATCGCTACAACGCAGATTCATTTCAACATGGAAGGGCGCGATATCCTTCGGGTTTTTGACGCCGACGTGTTCGAGGCCAATCAGAATCTTGGGCATCAGGAAGATTTCTACGCAAAGTCGATGTACAAGACCGCGTCAGACGACGTGTATCAGAAGCAATACGCGGTCAATAACAAATGGGGCATGACGATCGATCTCAATGCGTGCGTCGGCTGCAACGCTTGTGTTCTGGCTTGCCAATCGGAGAACAACATCCCGGTCGTGGGCAAGGAACAGGTGGAACGCAACCGTGAAATGCAGTGGATGCGAATTGACACATACTTTACCGGCGGCGATGTAAATCATCCGGAAGGCCTGCATTTCCAGCCCGTCATTTGCCAACAGTGCGAACAGGCCCCGTGCGAAGTTGTCTGCCCTGTGACCGCAACAGTCCACAACCCCGAAGGCCTGAACGACATGGTTTACAACCGCTGNNAACTGCCCGTACAAGGTGCGGCGGTTCAATTTCCTGCTGTATCAGGATTGGGATACGCCGCAGTACAAATTGATGCGCAACCCGGAAGTCTCGATTCGCAGCCGCGGCGTGATGGAGAAATGCACGTACTGCGTTCAGCGTATCGCGGCTGCGCGCATCGAAGCGCAGAAGGACGTACGGGCGATCATCGACGGCGAAATTGTCACTGCTTGCCAATCAGCGTGCCCGACAGGTGCGATCATTTTCGGCGATATGAACGATCCGCTCAGCAAGGTCGCGAAATCGAAAAAAGATCACCGCAATTACAATTTGCTCAACGAATTGAATACTCAGCCGCGGACGACGTACCTTGCCGGCCTGAAGAATCAGAACAAAGAAATGCCGGATTACAAGCCGTTAAAGATTCCGGAATCGCATGGCGTCGAGAAGAAAGAAGGTGAAAAGAAGGCGGGAGGAAGTGGTCATTAGAAGTGGACTTGTTCCGTTCCATGGAACAGAGGAACAACTGGAACAGGTGGAACACACGCTTTGAACTTTTCAAAAATATGGCTGACTTAAAAGAAATTCAGACAAGAGTTTATCCTCCGATGGTCGAAGGCGACCACACGTTTGCAACCGTATCGGACAAGATCGGGGACATCACTCTTAAGAGGAAAACACCGTATTTTTGGTTTATCGGCTTTGCAATCGCATTTATGGTCGCTCAACTCCTGCTCTTTGCGGTGACCGTACTGTTGGCCAAAGGCATAGGGATCTGGGGAAATAACCAGCCCGTCGGCTGGGCATTCGATATTATCAATTTCGTGTGGTGGATCGGTATCGGACACGCGGGAACACTGATCTCCGCCATTCTTTTGCTCCTCAATCAGAAATGGCGCACCTCTATCAACAGATTTGCCGAGGCAATGACGCTGTTTGCCGTCGCCTGCGCCGCGATGTTCCCGCTGCTCCACACCGGACGGCCGTGGCTGGCTGCGTATTGGCTGTTCCCGTATCCCAACACGATGGGCATCTGGCCGCAGTTTCGTAGCCCTCTGATCTGGGACGTTTTCGCGGTCTCGACCTACGCTTCGATCTCCCTGTTGTTCTGGTATGTCGGCCTGATCCCCGATCTCGCGACGCTTCGCGACCGGGCTAAGAACAAATTCTTTAAATTCGTATACGGGATTCTTTCGTGGGGCTGGCGCGGTTCTGCCCGCCATTGGCACCGATATGAAATAGCATATCTGCTGCTGGCGGGTATCTCGACGCCGCTCGTGCTTTCGGTCCACTCGATCGTTTCGTTGGACTTCTCAGTGTCACAGGTTCCGGGTTGGCACGCGACGATCTTTCCGCCGTATTTCGTTGCCGGTGCTATCTTCGCCGGATTTGCGATGGTGCTGATCCTCTGTATCCCGCTGCGTGTCTGGTACAACATGAAGGATTTCATAACCGATACGCACCTCGTCTATATGGCCAAGATTATGCTCGCGACAGGGCTGATCGTGGTTTACGGCTATGCGATGGAAGCGTTCTTCGGCTGGTACAGCGCCAGCCAGTATGAGGTTTTCATGGTGAAGAACCGTATCTGGGAAGGCCCTTACTGGTACATGTATTGGCTGCTGATTCTTTGCAACGGTCTGTCGATCCAATTGCTGTGGTTCAAGCGTTTTCGTCAAAGCCCGTTTTGGCTATTCCTGATATCGATCGTCGTCAGCATCGGCATGTGGCTTGAGCGCTTTGTGATCATCGTCACGAGTTTGAACCGCGACTTTCTGCCGTCGTCGTGGGCAATGTACAGCCCGACGATATTCGACTGGTCGATGTTTATCGGGACGATCGGATTTTTCTTTACCCTGATCTTTTTGTTCGTGCGGTTTTTGCCGGTCATTTCCATCTTCGAGGTCAGAACCTTGCTGCCTGAAGCGAATGTGCATGGGCATCAGCAGGATTTTGACGAAAGCGTTCTGGAGATCGAATATACCTGGGAGAGGACCGATCCGCCGAATAGATAAAGGATGATGGATGAAGGATAAAGGATAAATGATGAACGGACGCAGAATGCTAGTTGCTGACTGCTGATTGCTGAGTTAAAAGGTATGGAAAAGAACCTATACGGCATAATGGCGGAGTTCGATTCGGCGACCGAGTTGGTTGACGCGGCGAATAAAATTCGGCTGGCCGGCTACACGAAGACCGATGCGTTTTCGCCCTTTCCGCTGCACGAGATCGACGAGGCCCTCGGCATCAGGCGGAGCATCTTGCCATTATTGGTGTTTGGCGGCGGCATAACCGGGCTGCTGTCCGGGATCGCGTTACAGGTGTTCGTGCATTATATCGATTATCCACTAAACGTCGGCGGGCGGCCTTATCTTAGCTGGCCGTCATTCGTTCCGCCTTCTTATGAGCTGACCATTCTGCTTGCGGGCTTTACGGCGGTTTTCGGGATGTTGTTCCTAAACGGTTTGCCAAGCCCTTATCATCCGGTATTCAACGTGCCGCGATTTGCCCTGGCAACCCGCGAGAAGTTCTTTTTGCTTATTGAAGCAGCCGATCCGAAGTTCGAATACGACGATGCAAGAAAATTTATGGAAAGTCTTGAGCCGCAGGAGGTTTTTGATGTACCCGAATAGTCGAGAGTCGAGAGTCGTGAGTCGAGAGTCAGCGGTCTTTGGCTGTCTACTGCTTACTGCCTTTTGCCTACTGGCTGCGGGCTGCGGCGTGCGATTCGATATGCAGGACCAGCCGCGGTACAAGGCGTATAAGAAGAGCGACTTTTTCACCGACGGCCGCTCCTCGCGAGACCTCCCAGAAGGCACGGTCGCCCGCGGATTACTGAAAGAGAACAAGGCTTTGCATACAGGCAAGATCGATAATCCGAACCTGAATGTGCAGGTCGAAACTACGACGAACGCCGCCGGCAACACGATAGTCACAAGCTTTCCGAACGACATCGACGAATTTCCTGTCCCGGTCACTAAAGAGTTGGTCGACCGCGGCCAGGAACGCTTTAACATCTATTGCATCGTTTGCCACGGGCCGGTGGGCAACGGCGACGGAATGATCGTCCGCCGCGGTTTTGGGGCGCCGCCTACTTATCACGACGACCGTCTTCGGAATGCTCCGGTTGGACATTTCTTCGATGTGATCACCAACGGCTGGGGAAAGATGAACGGCTATGGGGCTCAGATACCGGCGGCGGACCGCTGGGCGATCGTCTCTTACATACGGGCGCTTCAGGTGAGTCAGAACCCGGATGAAATGCTAAAAATGAACTTAAACATGGCCCCAAAGCCAAATGAAGCCCCGAAAGCAGACGAGCACGGAGGCCAAAAATAATGGCGGATCTTGAAAAATTTCAGGCACCTCCGGAGATTAACCGGCTTCGAACGCTTGCCCTTGGCATCGGTGGCGTCGGCCTTCTTGTGTGGGGAGTGGTCGTATTGTTCTTTCCTGAACAGCGTGAACAGGCGCTGCGTTCATGGCTGCTTGGCTTCATTTTCTGGGGCGGCATCGGCATCGGCAGTATCGGCGTGCTTATCCTCCAATATTTGACGGGCGGTGCGTGGGGCGTGGTTATTCGCCGGGTTGTTGAGGCCGGATCGCGGACGCTGCCAATAATTGTAGTTCTGTTTGTTCCTCTCGCGGTAGGTGTTTATACACACAATGTCTACGAATGGACGCATCTTTCTCCGGAGACCGACCAGGTAATTAGAGATCGCGGATGGTTCATGACCCCGCAGAGCTGGATACTTAGGTCGGCGATCTACTTTGTGCTCTTCTACATTATTCAACGTTTGCTCAATGGCTGGGGTGGGCAGCAGGACAAAACGGACAACTACGAGGACGCCGAAAGATTTCTCGGCAAGGCGACTGCTTTTTGCGGGCCGACAATGGTCATTTACGCTTTGCTCGTAACTTTTGCCGTGGTCGATTGGGTGATGTCGCTCGATCCGCACTGGTTTTCGACGATGTGGGGCTTGCTCTTCGTCGCCGGCTGGGCGTTGAGCTGCTTTTGTTTTTCAGTCACGCTGCTGGCCTATCTTTCGGACAAA
>DLHV01000197.1:0-10496 GCA_002483395.1 Chloracidobacterium sp. UBA7659
AGACCGTCATTTTCGATTAGAACGCCGCACTTTGGTATCTTATTGCATATGATACGTTTGCAGAATGTAACCAAAACCGTTCGTTCGGGAACCGAAGACCTGACGATCCTTGACGATGTTTCGATCGAGATACCGGACGGGCAGTTCGTCGCGTTGACGGGCGCCTCTGGGAGCGGTAAATCAACGCTGCTGGGGCTTATCGCGGGACTTGATTCACCATCCAGCGGCAGGATAACCATCGACGAAGACGAGATCACCGCCATGGGCGAAGACGGCCTGGCCGATATTCGCAGCAAGAAGATCGGGTTCGTTTTTCAGTCATTTCACCTCATTCCGAGCCTGACGGCGTTTGAGAATATTCTTATTCCGATGGAAATACGCGGGCTTCGGGACGCAAGGGTCCGGGCTAACGCTTTGCTCGAAGACGTCGATCTGACAAACCGCGGCCATCATTACCCAACCGAACTTTCGGGCGGCGAGCAGCAGCGGGTAGCCATAGCACGGGCATTTGCAAACCAGCCCACAATCTTGCTCGCCGACGAGCCAACCGGTAACCTCGACTCGAAAAACGGAAAACATATTTTCGAACTTATGACCGGCCTGCATACAAAGAACAATGTGACGCTTGTTTTGGTGACTCACGACGTTGAACTTGCCGGGCAGGCACAGCGGCAGATCGTTCTGCGCGACGGGCGCGTAATAACCGATGAAATTAACCGCAGAGACGCAGGAGACACAGAGAAAAAGAAAAACGAGCCACGGATTTACGCGGATGAACACGGATAGAGCAAAAACGACTAACGTAATCGGGATTTTCATCTGTGCCGATCTGTGTTCATCTGTGTCTAATTTCTTTCTTGGCGTTCGGCGTTGAAATTCTTCTATGAGATTCATTTTCAATCTGACTCGCCGCGAGATTCGGTCGTCATGGAGACGGCTGCTTTTCTTTTTTCTATGCATAGCTTTGGGTGTCGGTTCTGTGGTCGCGCTTCGGTCTTTGATTCAAAATCTCACCCGAGCTGTCGGCACCGATGCTCGTGCGTTGATGACGGCTGATCTGGAGGTAAGTTCGACAGCGGACTTCTCGCCGTCCGAGATCTCGAAGATCGAGGACGTAATCGGCAAGTCGGGCATCGTCGAGGCGAGAAATGAGGCCATAACGACCTCCGCGATGGCGAGCGCCGCAGACCCGGTGAATCCTAATACAAAGCTTGTCGAGCTGAAAGGCATCGAGCCGCCGTTTCCGCTCGTTGGCAACTTTGAAATGGCGGACGGGAGGCCGTTCGATTTCAGCCTCCTCACCGATAACGGCGCGGTCGTGGCGAAGATCCTGCTCGAAGACCTGAATGTAAACGTCGGCGACAAGATCCGCATCGGCGAGTCTGAGTTTCAGATCCGCGCCAGCTTCGATCAGGAGCCGGGCGGGACGAGTGGATTCAGGCTCGGAGCCCGAGTTTTTGTGGCCAAGACTGCTCTCGATACAGCAGGTATCACGCGAAACAGGAGCCGGGTCCGCCGCCGGATACTTTATCGAACATCCGACAACCCGACCGAGATTGTAAAGCAGCTTCGCGAGGTGCTAAAGGGAACGACCCTTACCGTGCAATCCTACCGGGAGACCCAGGAAAACCTCCGCGAACAATTTTCGAGAACCGAAAACTACCTATCATTGACCGGCCTCTTAATCCTAGTGCTCGGCGGCGTAGGCGTTTGGAACGTCGCCCGCGCGTTCGTCGAGCAAAAAAGGAAGTCAGTGGCGGTATTGAAATGTCTCGGAGCGGGCGGCACGCGGATCATAACTGTTTACCTGCTGCAGATCCTAACGCTCGGATTTATCGGCAGTATTTTCGGCGTTGTGTGGGCCCAACTGGCATTATGGTTCGTTCAATGGAGATTTTTGGATGATTTACCGGAGAGGATGACATATTCGGTCAAATTATCCACGGCCGCGCAAGGCATTCTTTTAGGGGTCGCGATATCGCTTTTGTTTTCCGCGCTGCCGCTGCTGCAGGTGCGCAATATCAAGCCAAAGCTGCTGCTCCGTGATGAAAATAACGCCAGCCTGCGAAAGCTCGATCTGACAAAATGGATATTCGGAGCGGTTTCGCTGGCCGGCCTTCTCGGTCTCGCGGTCTGGCAGGCAGGCTCGTTAACCGTCGGAGCATTCTTCTTAGGCGGACTGGGCCTGACATCGGGGGTTTTGTATCTGGCAGCCGTCGTTTTGACATGGATGCTTAGGCGTTTGAAGGTCATCGGCCCATTTGGAATGCGGCAGGCGGTAAATTCACTTTACCGGCCGGGCAACCAGACAAGGATAATCCTACTGGCGGTCGGGCTCGGCGCATTCGTCGTCCTTGCCGTTCAATCGCTTCAGACAAATCTTGTCCGCGAATTCGATTTCACGCGAAACCAGCGTCTGCCAAGCCTGTTTTTTGTCGACATCCAGAAAAGCCAGATAGACCGGCTTGTGGGGATGATAGAAGAAAAAATCGGCGAAAAGGCTGAAGCCACGCCGACCGTGCGTGCTCGGATCGCTTTTGTAAACGGTCAGCCATTCGATTTTCAGCAACGTGAGGTTCGCCAGCAGCAGGGACAGATCGGCCGCGAGTTTGCTATAACCTACCGTGCAGATATTGACGAGAACGAAAGCCTGCTCGACGGTGAATGGTGGAACAAGAATGACAACGTTCCGGTTCCACAGGTTTCGGTCGAGCAAGACATGGCCGAGCGCCTGAAGATCGGCGTTGGCGATTCGATCACCTTTGACATCTCAGGCCGAAAGATCACGGCGCAGGTCGCAAATATTCGAAAGCTCGACCTACGCAACGCAAGAACGGCTTTCGTTTTCGTCTTTCGCCCGGGCGTCTTGGACACGGCCCCGCAGACATTTGCGGCAACCGTCCTGACGCGTGTTCCGCCGACTGAACGTCAACGGCTTCAACGAGAAGTGCTTGGCAAATTTCCGAATGTTCAAATTTTTGACGTTGTAGACATCATAACCGCGATACAGAAATTGGTAAGCAATTTCGTCCTTGCGATCTCTTTTGTCGGCAGTTTCGTCATCCTCAGCGGAATACTGATACTTATCGGTTCGATCGCCCTGACCAAATCTCAGCGAATTTATGAGAACGCGATCCTGAAAACTCTAGGCGCGAGGCGCGGAACGCTGGCATCGATCCTGCTGACGGAATACGGATTGCTCGGAATTCTGGCCGGCATCATCGGCTCGGGCTTTGCCGTGTTTCTTTCGTGGGCAGTAAGCCGCTTTATTCTCGATATCGAATGGGTTTTCAATCCGAGTCTGGCTCTGTTGGGGATCTTGATAACCGCTGTGCTGGTGATGCTGGTCGGCGGGCTCGCGAGCTTTGATGTGCTGTTCAGAAAACCGCTGGCGACGCTTCGTTCGCAGTAAATGCCGGATTTCTACAATGTTTTGTTAAACGGGTGGTCCCCAAGCACGGTGCGCATGTTAACCAAGCCGAAAAGTGTTTCGAGATAGGCACCGAAACGGTGGAGAATTGGAACGAGGTCCTTGTTATCGTTGGTCGCGACGATCTCCTCGGTGAATCTCTCCAGAGTTTCCTTGTCCTTGAAGAATAGGAAGCGGATGGGTTCGTCCATAAAGCCCGTGAGCTTCTTTTTCATATCGTCGAGGAGCGGTTTCTCCGGGGTTTTCTCGGCGGTCTGAACTGCCTGAAGCAAGTTCCACAAGTGGCTTCGCAAACTCAGGGATTGATCGAGCTTAAGCTGAACGCTGGGGAAAAGTTCGGTTACGACGATCCCCGGCTCCATCAAACGGGCAAATCCGGCAAGAATTTGTTCGAAGCCGTCGTTGAGCAGCGAGTAGGCAGTTTCGACCTTTGCGTGGATCGACGGCGCCGGGCGAATCGCGGTGAGGCCGGTCAGTTCCTGCTGGTAGACTTTTTTCAGCTCCAAAGAAGCCGTGTACGAAGCACTGTCGAGCGATGCAAAAAGCTCTGCCCCTTCGTCCTTGAATCTGGTGAGACGGTTGTCTATAAAACTGATCAGTTCCTGCGACCGTTCGTAAACCTTTGCAAAGATCAATACGCTCGGTTTCAATGGTTCGTCATTTCGCAGCATGGCTCCGATGACGCCCAGGGAACGTATAATTATTGCGAATCGAGATAAAACTTCATGAAGATCGGCCTGGTCCGAGAACGGCAGGTGTTTGCCTTTGAGAAGCTGTTGGAGATCGGCAGGCAAATATCGAATCCCGTCCCGGTTCGAATGCACCGCAAATTTCTGTATTGTTTCTGAACTCCGCAGCTTTTCGACAAGGAGTGTGTTCCAGGCTTTCCACGCATCGAATCGAAGCGATTCACCTTTTATGAAGCTGTTGTTTAGCGTGATGATATCCCGGAGTACAAGAACAAAGTCGTCACAATCTTCAACCGAAACGACATCGAGCATCCCTTCTGTTCTCGTATTGCCGCTCAAACTTTTTCGAAGCCGATAGTTCAGGTTCGAGCAGATCAAAAGTGCCGAATGCGTAAGGCGAAANNCTCCCTGGTCCAATCTTCAGTGGGTCCGGCCGTCTGATGGGCGTCGCGTGAAATATGATCCCAATTCGCCAAAAAACTCTCGATCCCAGAGAGCCACAACCCGATCTCGAACACAAGTTCGCCCGAATCACGCAATGTCTGGGTAGGCAAAGTAAAATCCTCCGGCAGTTCGGATTTATACTGGATTCCGGGATTATAGACAGGCGGTTCGGCGACGGCAAGTTCCAATTTGGATTTCCTCACGAGAATCGATGGTAAAAGGCAGGCAGCGGAAATTCCGCTATATCTTTTATACAATTAAATCGGCATACTTGGCAACAAAAAAGGTTAGTCATCGATTTAGCGTCTTCAAACAGTAGCGGTATTCTGGTTACCGTTCCGTTCGAAAGCAGCTAACCTACTAAAATGAAATTGGAGTTCCTGATAGCAACAAGTAATAAAGGAAAGGTCCGCGAGATCAAAGACCTTTTTCGAAGCATGGACGTTCGTTTCAGGAGCCTGCTCGACTTTCCGCATGTCGCCGAAGTTCCGGAAACCGGATCGACATTCGAGGAAAATGCCGTTCTCAAGGCCAGCGGTTATGCTTTGCAGACGGGTTTGAGGGCGTTGGCCGACGATTCCGGGCTGGAGATCGCGGCCCTCGGCAATGCGCCCGGCGTTTTGTCTGCTCGGTACGGCAGCGATGAGATGGGTTTCGATCAAAAGATGGTACTGCTCCTGCGCGAAATGGAACTTATGAACGACAGCCGCCGTGATGCGCGATTCGTTTGCGCAATGGCATTGGCCGACGGTACCGGCGATATTCTGACAACCGCGGAGGGCATTTGCGCGGGAACGATCGCTCTAGCCCCGCGCGGAACCGGCGGTTTCGGTTTCGATCCGATGTTTATTCCGAAAGGTTACGAAAGGACCTTTGGAGAGCTCCCGGACGGCGTAAAACGCGAAATTAGCCATCGCGCCCACGCATCTCGCACAATTATTCGATATTTGCTCGATTTTATGGCGGTTTGACTTGACCAACCAATTTTTCGCCTGTAAAATTCGACACTTGGTATCGTTGAACACTTCAACACGGGGCGTAGCACAGCCTGGTAGTGCGCACGGTTTGGGACCGTGAGGCCGCAAGTTCGAATCTTGCCGCCCCGACCATCCAAACCGGAGAAGCCCGAAAGGATTTTGCGCGTTTCTGCTGTTTTATCTTGCAGACAAATTAGTTAGTTCAGAGTACTACTTATATTCACAATCACATTGGAGGTTACTAAATTATGGCTCGTTTGACTCAAACGGAAATCGTCAACACACTGGCAGAATCGTCGGGATTGAAAAAGACAGAGGTCAAAAGTCTTTTCGATGCGATCGCCGCGCTCGCAACTGCTGAAGTCAAGAAGAACGGAGAATTCACGCTTCCCGGTTTTGGAAAATTGGTAAAGGCAACTCGTAAGGCACGTGAAGGCCGCAACCCAGCGACTGGTGCGACGATCAAGATCCCGGCGAAGACCACCGTCAAGTTCCGTCTTGGAAAAGCTATGAAAGACGCCGTTGGCGGAAAATAGCACGACAATTTTGTTGAAAACGATCGGCCGGCGGACCTCAGGTTTGGCGGCCTTTCTGTTGTCCGCCGCACTCTAAGAAAAATTGTTGCATACCTGAAAAAAAAACGTGACAAAGCGCCGCGTATTTGTTACCATTCCATTACAGAGTTGATAACAGTAGCTGAATTCCCCCTTTTTAATTACAACGGATCGGTTGAAATATTCAACTAATCAACAGGAAAAGTACTTGAAATCAGTACTTTCGCAGGGGTTCAGTGAATTTTGATATTGTCGTTTTTTTGAAAAGGGGTAAACATTTAACAAGGAGAGTGAAAAAAGTGGCAGCAGCTAAACCAATGANNAGCTCGGCGTTTTTCGAAACTGACGGGCGATGCGATCGAAATCGCAACGGAAGGAATTATCAGACACCTGAGGGCTTGCGTCCGAATGGAAGTTAATCCTGATGCGTCCGCCGTTCGTGAGATCATCGACGATGCTTTAAATGGCAGAAGGGTTTTTGCCGAAACATCGAACGACCTTCTGGCGGCTTAGGTAGTATTTATTTTTTTTAGCAATACATATGGGCCGCCCGGTGAGGCGGTCTTTTTTTGCGCCTGATTATTGAGAATCGCGCAATCGAACGCGATAGATCGTGTATTTCCCAACCGTTTCCGGCTCTTGCCGTTCGTACCAACGGTCGAGCACCGACAGATCGGAATCAGCCTCGTTATTAACCACAACATAAGACAAGAGCGGATTCAACGCTTGCTGCCGGCCGAAACTCGCCCTGTATCTTGCGTAGTTCGCGACCTCATCGCCAACCTCGCCATAGGTCAGCCGCTTCGAATCGCTGCTCAGCCTATCCGAGTGCCGGCCCCAGCCGAAAAGAGCGATCTGAGATATGAAATCTTTCTTGAGAAGATAATCGAGGCCTTTTTCATCAACATTTGAATAGTGCAAAAACAGGAAATAGCGTTCTTTGCTTTCATCCCACGAAAGCCCGGCAAAAACATGCTGATGGCGTGCCCACAGAACGCTCTGCGGTGCAACGGTCGGCAGATCGTCCGACTGGATCATGTCGAACGCCAGAACCGTCGTCCGGTGTGGATCGGGGTCGGCCTTGGCCAGTTCTTCCAGCCGTTTCGCGACTGGAACGGCCAGGTCCCGTTCGATATTCGCGTCGTCAAGCACGCGAACCGTGTAGTGGCATTCGACAAAACCCCAAACGACCGCCACGACCGCTATTGCAACACATGCAGCCTTTGTATACACCTTTCCTTTCACCAGAGTCTTTTGCCACAGAATGCCGATCGTGACCATCAACGCGGCCATCGCGACATAATTGCCTATAAACACCTGATAATGAATCGGCTGGAGCGAACGGCCGGTGATGATCTGCTGATTGAATATCACGAACGGCACGAGCGCTAACGAGAGAGCGAAAAGTGTCGTCCGGTCCTTCATCGCGATCCGCTTGGCTGCGATGCCGACGATCAAAAGCAGCAGCACCGCGAAAGCGATGTATTCGGGCATGCGATACAGGTCGGGCAACCGCGTGTAAACAAGCAGCTGCACGTTGTCCATCGTGTCCGAGCGGTTCGACAGCATGTATAAGTACGGCAGAAGGACCACCGCCATTGCTACACCGACGCGTACGAGAGCTTTCAAATCCTTGCGCCACCCGTCAGGCCGCTCGACCAGCCAAACGATCGCGAGACATCCCATCCACGCTGCCGCCGTCGTCCAGATGTAGAAGTAGGAATAGACGGTGTAGGAGAAGCAAAGCGTGGCCAGCACGCCAAAAATAATTCGGCGGGGCGAGTCAGTACCGCGAGCGGTAGTGCCCAGGGTCTTTGATTTCGAATTTGGTATTTCGTCGTTCGACTCCAAAAACTCCCCTCCTTGTTTAGGAGGGGTGGCCGCGTTTCGCGGACGGGGTGGTAGATCTGTAAAATGCCCTGTCTCTTGCCGTGTGCCTGCCGCCAGCATCTTCCAGACCAACCCGAACATCGCAAAGATCGAGGGCATCGCCATTGCCGGGATGTATCTTCGGAAACCCGGGAAATACGGGTACGAAAACCCGTCAAATAGTAGCTCCGAGATCGCGCCTTCGCCCGCGGCAAGCGCACCTCCGGCAAAAATGACAAGCGACGCCGCCATTGCGTACCACGGATCACCCGTCATTCGTCCGATCAGCCAAAACGCGGCAAGTCCGGCAAGAAATCCAGCCAGTGCTCCGGAAATTGTCATCGCCCACGGTGTGCTGATGCCGAGAATGAGTGCTGGAATGGCGATCGTATACGGAGCGGCAAATTGTATTGAGAAGATCGATTCGGGCTGCGGCGTCTCTGGCGAATCGTCGCGGCCGGTGTACGGATCGTTCTTTCGCGGGCGGCCGTCGATCAGAGCACGCACATACGAAGCATACGCGACCTCGTCGATGTCGTTATAGGCGTAGTGACCGTTCCAATCGTCGCCGCGCAGATACAGCATCTTGAACTGCGGGTAAAGCGTGAAAATTGCAAGGAATATCCCGGCGATAATGCCAAATTGCCAGCGTAGCTTCATATAATGAAAGCCCCAGATTAGCATACTGCCGCGTTTCGCCCGAATGTGATAATCTGCATGTATTAAGAGGAGTGAAAACAATGAGAAAAATGTTTGGGGCAATTGCCATCGTTTTGGGGATGTTTTTTGGCCTTTATGGGCAGGATGGGACCGTCGGACCCGATCCTAACTTCGAACAGGCAAAGATCGTGAAGACACCAATGGTGCAGGTTCCGAAAGAGGCGATTGAAAGCGGGCTTGGCGGGACGGTACGGGTGTTGGTCTCGATCGACGAAGCTGGTAATGTGACATCGGCTGACGACGCGACCGGACCTGGAGCAGTCTGCAAGCAGGTGACACGTGCCGACGTTGTCGCCATGCGGGCAGCCGCTAAGGAAGCCTCAATGCTGGCAAAATTCTCACCCGCGAAGAAGAACGGGCTGCCGGCACCATCTTCGATATGGCTTAATTTCAATTTTAAGGGTAAGGATAGCTCTGAAAATTCGTTAGTAGCCGGAAACGAAGATCTAACGCGTTATAAAGTAAAAGGTGACAATAATTTCAGTGCCGCAAATACCCTTCCACCTGATTACAAGGGTCCGGTCAGTGGGGCCGCAACTAGCGAAGTACCGACATCGGCATCGAATGTGGATGCTACGTCCGCTTCGAAGCTGATTTCAGGCGGTGTACTAAATGGTAAGGCGGAGAGACTTCCGAACCGCCATACCCGCCTGCCGCACGGGCTGTGAGAGCCGCTGGCGCGGTGAGTGTTCAAGTCCTGATCGACGAAAATGGCGAGATTTTTACGGCGCAGGCCGTGTCCGGTCATCCGCTTCTCCGATCCGCCTCCGTGATCGCCGCGTGCGGGGCGAAATTTATGCCGACTACGCTTGAAGGGTCTCCGGTGAAAGTATCAGGAATCATTACCTACAATTACGTTCCCTAAGTTGCTGAAGAACCCACCGCTCACGCAGGTGGTTACGGCCTTCGCTTCGGCGACGACATGAACCTAATCACCGTAAATTTGGACTGACGTATGACCTTAAACAAAAAAATAATTGCGGATATCACCGATGCGATGCGGGCGAAGGATGCGGCGCGGCTATCGACTTTGCGGATGGTGAAGGCCAATTTGATGAACCGGAAGATCGAAAAGGGCGGCGAGTTGACGGATGAAGAGGTGCAGAAGGCTTTGCAATCTTTGGTGAAGCAGCGGCGGGATTCGATCGAGCAGTATGAGAAGGGCGGACGCGCCGATCTTGCAGCAAAAGAGGCTCTTGAGATCTCGCATATCGAGGCCTACCTGCCGCAATCAGCGACGCCCGAAGAGATCGAGCAGGCCGTTGCCGAAGCTATGGTCGAGACCGGAGCGACGTCGATGAAGGAAATGGGCTCCGTTATGAAGGCCGCCCAGGCAAGGCTGGCAGGTAAGACTGTGGATGGAAGGATGGTTAGCGAATCGGTTAAAGTGAAATTAGCGTAAAATGGAGAATTGAAAATGGAAAGGGGAGAATTTAAGTATTTTCTACTTTCCATTTTCAATTCTCCATTAGTCTCGACTAGCCGAATATATTCCGCACCTTTTCGATAAACGATTCGTTGTTGAAATCGGTGTCCTCGACCTCAGCCAGCTTTTCAAGCAGCTTTCTTTGCTCTTTCGTAAGAGTTTTGGGTGTGATCAGGGTGACAGCGACGAAAAGGTCGCCTTTGCCGCGTCCTCCGAGCGCAGGCATTCCCTGGGATCTTGATGCGAAAGACGGTTCCAGTCTGGGTTCCGGCCGGGATCTTCAGATCTTCTTCGCCATCCAGCGTTTTGACCTTTATCTCAGTACCTAACGCGGCCTGTGCGAATGTCACGGGTACGGCCGAGTATAGATTTGCTCCCTGACGTTCG
>DLHV01000197.1:10569-10776 GCA_002483395.1 Chloracidobacterium sp. UBA7659
GAGTTTTTTCTTTCTCGATGCGGCCCGCTCCGCGACATTCCTTACACGGCGTGCGGATTATCTGGCCCCGGCCCGCACAGTTCGGGCATGTTCGCATTACACTGAAAAAGCCTTGCTGGTAACGCGTTTGGCCACTTCCCTGGCATGTAATGCAGCTTTCGGCTTTGGTGCCTTTTTCGGCACCACTGCCGTTACATTCGCCGCAGC
>DLHV01000197.1:10792-12676 GCA_002483395.1 Chloracidobacterium sp. UBA7659
TTCCTTGCCGCTGGCGGCATCTTCGAGCGTGATCTCAAGATCGTACCGCAGATCGGAGCCGCGTTGGACCACTGTACGCCGGCCGCCGCGCGAGCCGAACATGTCGCCGAACCCGAACATATCGAAGATATCCTCGATATTCGAGAAACCGGGATCGAACCCTGCCCCGACCCCGGCAGCCGCGTGTCCGAAACGATCGTATGCGGCACGTTTTTCCGAATCGGAAAGCACTGCGTAAGCCTCGGCGCATTCCTTAAATTTATCTTCGGCGGTATGATCGCCCGGGTTTTTGTCGGGGTGATGCTGTACAGCCAATGTGCGATAGGCCCGTTTTATCTCACCTTCGGTCGCGGTGCGTGTCACACCCAAAACTTCGTAATAGTCTCTCTTTGCCATCAGTCAGTAGTCAGAATTGATATCAGAACTTCAAATCGAAAATCCCAAATCCACAATCTAAAATCGACAATGCGCCAGCCCAACTGTATGAACTGACGCTTTACATTATTTTGCGATAAAAATCGAAAATTCTCAAGCTTTGGGAAGAGCACGCTTGTTTATACTCTTCTTACGGGCAGAAACGCGACTGTTAAGGAGCGTGCCGGCGGCCGGTAAGTTGCACGCTCGTTCACACTCGCGTTTCCGCCCGGGCGAAGTTTAAACCGTCGTCAGCATCGCCTCGGTAATCTTGCTCGACGTTTCTTCGACAAGAGCCATTGCTCGGCCGATCGCAGCAATATCTTCAGATTGGACGGTTTCTTCAGCGGTACCGAGAACACCGTTTATCTCCTGTTGGAATTCCAGCGGAAAGCCCTTGCCAACCTCGGCCATAGCTTTGCGTGCATTTCTAACGAGGTTTTCCAGCCGGTTTCGTTGGTTGATCAGCTCGCGTTCACCGCGGTCTTTTTCAACCGATGTTTCTGCTTCCATGATTAAGCGTTCGATCTCGCCCGGTCCGAGTCCCGACGATGGGGTGATCTGCATGGCTTGCTCAAGACCGGTCATTTTGTCCTGAGCGGAAACATTGACGATGCCGTTCGTGTCGATCTCAAATGTGACATCGACCTGCGGTACTCCGCGTGGTGCCGGCGCTATGCCGACAAGTTCGAATTTGTTTAGACTCCGGTTTTCGCGGGCGATGTCCCGTTCTCCCTGTAGAATATGGATCTCGACCGTCTGCTGATTATCGACCACGGTTGTGAATGTCATCGTATTCTTCAGCGGGATCGAGGAGTTGCGCGGTATGAGCTTTACGAACAGTCCGCCTCGTGTTTCAAGGCCAAGGCTGAGCGGCAAAACGTCAAGCAGAACAATGTCCTTGACGTCGCCGGTAAGAACGCCGCCCTGGATGGCCGCACCCATCGCGACAACCTCGTCCGGGTTGATCTCTGCGGAAGGTTCCTTGCCGAAAACGTCAGTTACCGTTCGGGCAATTATCGGCGAACGCGTCTGGCCACCGACAAGGATAACCTTGTCTATTTCGTTAGGTTTGAGCTTTGCATCCCAAAGTGCCTTCTGACACGGCTCGACTGAGGCGTCAACCAGATCCTGTACGAGTTCTTCGAATTTCTCACGTGTAAGATTCGCGTTTATGTGCTTCGGACCGGTTGCGTCTGCCGCGATAAATGGCAGGCTGATGTTAGTTTCGGAGACGCTCGAAAGCTCACATTTTGCACGCTCGGCCGCTTCTTTTAATCGCTGAAGCGCAAGGCGATCGCCTTTGAGATCGACGCCGCAGTCCGCTTTGAAAACGTCTACAACCCATTCGATAATTCTCTGGTCGAAATCTTCGCCGCCGAGGAACGTGTTACCCGATGTCGCAAGAACCTCGAATACGCCATCGTTGATCTCGAGGATCGAGATATCGAACGTACCGCCGCCGAGGTC
>DLHV01000197.1:12736-17966 GCA_002483395.1 Chloracidobacterium sp. UBA7659
TCGCGGGTCGCCTGCCGCTGCATGTCGTCAAAATAGGCAGGGACGGTAATGATGGCTTCGCGGATCTTGTCGCCAAGAAATTCCTCGGCCGCTAGTTTCAAACGCTGAAGGACGATACCGGAGATCTCAGGAGGGCTGTAAACACGGTCAAGAACCTTGATATGAGCGTCGCCATTCGGGGCCTCAACGATCTCAAACGGCACCGTCTCGCGCATTTTCTCTACTTCGGGCGCATTGTATTTGCGTCCGATCAGCCTCTTGACAGCATAGAGCGTATTTGCCGAATTGGTGACGGCCTGACGCTTGGCGATCTGCCCGACCAGTCTTTCGTCCTTGTCCGTAAAACCGACAACGGACGGTGTGGTTCGGCCGCCCTCTTTGTTGGAAATAATCTGCACCGTTCCGCCTTCGAGTACGGATACGCAGCAGTTTGTTGTGCCCAAATCAATTCCGATTACTTTGCTCATCTGCTTAATTCCTTTTCACGTTGATCTAGTGGGGTTGAAAATTGCGGGGAATTACACGTCTTCTGACGATCCATCGAGACCTTCCGGCTCGAAATCAGCCGTCATGTCGTTGAAATCATCATCGCCCGCCTCGTCTAATGAGGCCGTCTCATCAAAGCCGTCACCGGCTTCTTCTTTCGGAACTTCGTCTTGCGGCGAAGGCTGCGAAACTTTTACCATCGCGTGGCGAATTACCTTGTCGCCGATGCGAAACCCTCGAAGCAGTTCCTGCGAGACGGTATTCGGCGGAAGATCCGTGGTTTCTTCGATCGCGACTGCTTCGTGAAAATGCGGGTCGAAGGGATAGCCGACTGTTGCGATCGGCATTATTCCCATGCCCGCCAAAACCTCATTCACCTGCTGATTTACGAGAACAATGCCGTCAAAGAACTGAACGAATTCGTTTCGTTTTTCTTCGGACATGTCGGAAGCGAACTTCAACGCCCGATCCAGATTGTCGAGTGCCGGTAGCATTTGCGTCGCCAGATTTCTCAACTGCTTCTGGAACGTGTCGCCGCGTTCACGTTCGGTGCGCGACTTAAAAGTCTCAAAATCCTTCAAGCGACGCTGTGACTTTTCAAAAAGTTCGGTCCGCTCGGTCTGCATCGTAGAAATTTTATCCTTGAGCTGAGAGACCTCCCGTTCGAGATGGGCGACTGCAGCCGTATCCGCCTCACCGTCTTCTTTAACCGCTGGAGCCACTGTTGTCCGGCCGTTTTCGACAAGGTCCGGCCTCAAAAAGTCCGGCAGTTCGCCGTCTTCGAAATCGGCGGCGAGCTCAATAAATGTCGTTTCCGCAGTAATGTGCAGATCCTTTTCCTTTGCCTCAAGTTCCTTTATGAAATCGTCAACCGAACTGGATTCGTCGACGGTCTCTTCTTCGGAAAGCTCGAAGGAATATTCTGAATTTTCTGTTTCTTGATTTGGGTCCATTACAAATCAGGGAAATCTGCCTTAGAATTGGAATTTCGTGAAGTCGAAATGATTTCGAAGTCGGCTTTTTCGGAAGTGGGGCCTGCTAATTGTTCGAGACGTCTTTCGACATCATCTTTTCGAGGACACGTGCAACGTAAGAGACGATCGATATCATCCTTGCGTATTCGATCCGCGTCGGGCCCAGCACGCTGAGGGTTCCGATCGCCGAACTGTTGCCGATCCGGTAGGGGGCCGAAATGAGCGAGCAGTTCTGAAATGAAGGTGTGCGGTTCTCGCTGCCGATAACCACCTGAACGCCTCCCTGTGTTGAATGATCGCGGGCGATGCATTCATTCAGGATCTCGATAAGGCGTGATTTTTCGCCTATCGTCGAGAGTAGATCGCGAAGCCTTTCAAGATCGGCGAAATCGCTTTTCTTTAAGATATTCGACGTGCCGTCAACGAAAACCTCGCCCAGATTGTCTTCTTCGTTCTCAATACTCTGCGAACAAAGAATTACGGCTGTCTGCAGCAATTTATCGAACAAGGCCTTTTCTTCGTGCATCAATTTGATGATGTCCGCACGAATTTCCGACAAGNNTCCGGCAAATTCTGCATTGAGGTAGTTAGCCGTGCGTTCGAGTTCTTCCCTGGAAAAGGTGACGTTTAGCCGAATTATCCGGTTATGGACAATGTTCGGCGTCGAAACCAGTACCACAAGAATTCGATTGTCGCTCAAGTTGACGAATTCGATATGCTGCAGGCGGTCGCTTGCCAGGCTCGGCGAAACCACGATACCCACATTATTTGAAAGAGCTGACAGCAGCTGCGANNCCGCCGATAGATCATTTGCATTCAAACTGAATTCATCACCTATCCGATGAAGATCATCGTTTGAAATGCTGAGGACACCGAGCAGATTATCAACAAAGAACCTGTAGCCGCGGTCTGTCGGTACACGTCCGGCTGATGTGTGAGGCTGTTCAAGAAGGCCTAGATCTTCAAGTTCACCCATCACGCTGCGTATTGTCGCCGAGCTTAAACCTGAAGCATTGGCAAATTTTTCCGCAACCGTTTTCGAACCGACAGGCTCGCCCGTGACAAAATGTTCGTTAATTATCGCTGAGAGGATAGTTTGTCCGCGAGAATCGGGAAAATTCAAGCTTTTCTCGAATTTAAGGTTTGGTTCGAGGACAGGCATCTTATCACGGTGAGTTTGTCGCACACCACACGCAAGCGGTATGCTTCCCATTAAAAGAATTAGCATTTTGACGTGCTGTATGTCAAGAATTAATAGTTAAACTGTGATTAACAACTTTAAGCCGGACGACATGTCCGTGATAAGAGATCAGTACCGCGAGGCGTTCGACGCCCTGGACAAGAAACACAGTGTCCCTGAGATCGACGTGCGTTTTTATCCTTATATTGGAATAAACCACACTATTCGCGTCCGCGACGGAAGGGTTTTTGTTCGAATCGCCGAAGTCTGCCGCGACATGGATGCGCTCGGTCACCAGGCCCTAGCGTACATACTCGTCGCCAAACTCCTCCGCAAGCGAGTACCCAAGAATGCCCGCGACGTGTATTCGAGCTTTATCAAAACGGCGAAAATGCGTGAGCAGGTGACCGAGAACAAACGCTCGCGCGGCCGCAAGGTCGTTTCGACCGATAAAGGCGAGGTTTACGACCTTTCGGCGGTTTTCGACGAACTAAACCGCGTATATTTTCGCGGCTCGATCCCAAAGCCCGTGTTGACGTGGTCCGCCCGGAAAACCTATCGCATTCTGGGCCATCATGACGCTACACACGATACGATCGTTGTCAGCCGGTCGCTCGATGCCCGTGACGTGCCGCAATATGTTGTCGAATATATCGTCTTTCACGAAATGCTCCACATCCACCACCCGACGGTCCACCACAACGGCCGCCGTTATAACCACACGCCAGCATTCCGCCGGGATGAGGAAAAATTTGCGTATTTTGAAGAGACGGAAAAGTGGATAGAAAGCAATGTCCGGAAATTGAAGCGGAATGCGAAGAAAAAGAATTGAACCGCAGAGACGCAGAAAGGAAAAGAGAAATTAGCTGCAGATGAACGCGGATAAACACGGATAAGAACTGAAAACTACTGATTTTTTAACCAATCAGCGTCAATTTGCGTTTATCCGCGGTGAAATTTCTTCCCCTCCGTCTCTGCGTCTCGGCGGTTAATCATTCTTTCCCAAGCTGAGCAATGATCGAGCCGATCAGTCCGAAATCCGAAAACGTCCGGCGTTCGATGCCGGTTTTTGTGAAGCGGGTTTCGGTCGTGAAATTCGTCAAAACGCGCGTGTTTTCGGCTTTCAACTCGCCCAAAACTTCAATCGTTTTCCCCGTCGAATCCTTACCATAAGTTACGGCAATCGCATCATTATTTTCAGCGAATTTATCGTAGAAACCTCGATATTGAGGGCTTCCTTCTTTGTAGAGGTAACTAAAGTTTGCATCCGTACATTTTTGAACGGTTTCCGAATCTCCCAAGATCAAAACCCTGTGTCCCAGTGCGCCGGTAAATGAAAATCTCGTTTCTTTATCGTCTGATGTCCAAGAAGCAGCGCCCGGGACATTTTCAAAATCTCTCGCAAAATCTATTTCGGTAACCGATTTTTTTAGCGTCTCAGCAGCGGTGTCGGTTTCGAACGAAACGACGACCGCCGACTGTCCGCCTTCGCTGTCAAAATTGACTGTCCAGATTTCCGAATCAACGGCGCCCAGGAATTTCTCCGGGTCTGCAATTCCATGCGATTCAAACGAACTCTCGGAAAATACGTTTAATATTTTCGCGTTAATCGCGTCGAAATTTCTTCCCGCGATGAGCAGTAAGCTACGCCACGCAATTTGCGGATTATGCAAGTTGTAACGGGTCACCGACAGAGCGTCAGGTGGGATAAATGCAATTGTTTTTTTTGAAACGTTTCGCGCTGCCGGAACAAGGGTTTCCTTGAGGACCGAGGCATTTTCTGGCGTTATGGAAACCGAATATTTATCTTCAATGCCCTGCTCTATTCTTATCGTCGTCCAGCTAACCTCAGTGACCGAGTTTCGCAATAACTGCGGCACGATGCCGGCAATCGCGGATTGCACTCCGGAATCTTCGCTCGTCTCGGAGGCGAATTTCAGGCCGACGATGTTGGCGATCTGTGCCACGCCGTCGGTTGAGACATAGCCAGACGCTAGCGATTCCGCCGGCAATTCCGTGATCTTAGGGTTTTTCGCTATGCTGTCAGCCTCGCCGCGTGTGACGGCGAGGCACTTTTCGATCGCCGACTCGTCGTTGCCGAAGAAGATCAGGCTTCCGCGAACAAGGGCATAAGCCTTTCGGCCGTCCTGGGCGATCCAGGCGAAATATTTTCCGCCGTGCTTGTCAATTGTTTCCAGTGTAACCTCGCCGTCGTAGGTTTCGTTGATGAACTCGCCGAGTTTGTTCTCGGTAAAACTCACCGCCTGATAGTTCCAGGCGTTCGTTTCGGCGACAGCAACAAAACGCGGCTTGAAATTCAGGACCGCATTTTCTTCCGTCACTTGCTGTTCTTTAGTCTCAAAACCGGTTACGGCAACCGCGAGTTTCATGCCGTCCAGGGCTGAGAAATCGGGCTGGGTCTTTGCTGCGGCCTTGAAGGCCTCGTTCTCGGTGACCGCTCTGAGTGCTTTGCCGAGGTCGTTCGTTTCCAGATAAACAAGCGCGTCGGCGGGAATGACGGTGTGAGGATCGGTCGGCTTCGATTCGCAAGACGAAAGAAGTATTAACCACAGATGAACACAGATGAACA
>DLHV01000197.1:17992-24489 GCA_002483395.1 Chloracidobacterium sp. UBA7659
TTTATCTGTGTTCATCTGTGGATCAATTTCCGTGCTAAAATCCGAATTCAATATGAGTAACATTTTCGCAGATAATATCTTGAAGGGTAAAGTTGCGTTTGTAACAGGCGGCGGCACGGGCATTACGGGCGGCGTGGCACGGGCGTTTGCCGAGCATGGTGCGAAGATCGCCATTACAAGCCGCAAAGAGGAAAATCTAGTCGCCAAAAAGCAATTCATTGAAGAGAATGGAGGCGAGTGTTTTGTCGTCGTGGCCGATGTTCGTGATTTTGAAGCAGTGCAAAACGCTATTACAAAGACGGTTGAGCACTACGGCAAGATCGATATCGTCGTCAACGGGGCAGCGGGAAATTTCCTGTGCGCGGCAAACGAGCTGTCGCCCAACGGTTTCGGCACGGTCGTCGATATCGACACAAAAGGTACGTTCAACGTCTGCCGGGCCGCCTTCGAAGAGTTGAAAAAATCGCAGGGACAGATATTGAATATCTCCGCTACGCTCCATTATCTGGCGACGCCGATGCAAATACACGTGTCCGCCGCCAAGGCCGGAGTCGATGCGATAACCCGAAATCTCTCGGTAGAATGGGGCCGTCACGGCATCCGCGTCAACGGCATTGCGCCAGGCCCGATCGAAGACACCGAAGGCATGAAGCGGCTTTTGCCAGAGCCTTAAAAAGAAAAGATAACGCGGAAAATACCGCTTGGCCGTTTCGGACGGATCGCAGATATCGAGAATGCAGCCTTGTTTCTGACGTCCGACGCAGCGAGCTATATTAACGGGGTGACGCTCGTTGTCGACGGCGGTCAGTGGCTGCTGGGAACGAGCTTCGGTTAGTTGTTCAAGACCAAACCGATGTCTGGATCATCTTCCGATTTATCGGCTGTCTTTTTATCGACCAGAACGGCCCGTAGGATCATCATTTTCGCCAGAATTCTGACCTCGGAGCGGTCGAAACGGCTTGTTAGATTCTTCGTTTTGTTAAAGTCTGCTTTTGCGAGCGTCCGCAGCGTTGCGTCGGCCATTCCGAGTTCGCTCGTCAGCCCGCGGATCATCGAGCCGCCAAACACCCCGACCTGGACCTCACCGTCGTCTATCATTTCTCCGGCCACGTCGATGAATTCACCAACTTTGATAAACGCCGACAGCGTGTCATTGACTCGCATGATCGTGTCTTCGAGCAACGGGAAAGCTTTGTCCGGGTCTGCCTCGGCGTAGCCGCTCGCCAGCATCCATGTGAGGATGAAATCCTGATAATTCTTCGGCTGCGGGTTCACCAAGGTCTGTGCATCCTTCATTATTTCGCCGGCAAGCTCCTTGTCACCGGCCTTCGCAACCTGTGCAGCAAGAGCACTAAGACCGAGGACTTTTTTGTCCTTTCCGGGCGTCTGCAAGAGGATCTTGCGAGCCTGGGCAACGATCTTCNNTTCCTTCGGAAGCTGTTTGGTACCAAGCTTTTCTATGTCGTCACGAAGCTGCTTTTCGGCTTTTTCACGGTCGGAGGTTTTTTCCAAATTTTTTGCGTACGCTTCCGGGTCCGAAATATTTGTATTAGCCGGGCGGTTGGAACTGCCGCGAATTGCAATTGCGCCATTCGCCGCGTAGCCCGAGGAATTCATATTCGAATTTCGATTTCGGAATTTCGCCCGTATCTGTGCCGCCCGCGACGGGTTGTATTTTTCAATCTCGTCAGCGTACTGAAGGCCTCCAGATCCTTCCTCGCCGGTATTGTTGAGAATCGCCTTGGCGAAAATATCGGCAAGATCGCGGAGATCTTGCTGGTTGAGGAGCGGCTTTTTGCCGCCTTCCTTTTTAGAGTTTTCGAGCGCTTCGCCGGTGATGTTCATAAAGGAACTCATTACCCAAAAGTCCTTCGATTCAAGCTTGTCGCTTTTCAATCGGCCAAGTATCGCCACAGCAAATTCGGCGCCTTTCTCTGGGTCTTTTTCGTAGATCTTTTTGAGCAGTTCGAGATGCTGATAATTGATGCCTTTTTCGATCGCCTTTACGGCAAACTGCGTCGCTTTTGCGGCATTTGTCTTGGCGATCTGCGTCATCAGTTGAATTTCGAAATACTGGTCGCGGCTTTCCATTTGCTTTCGAAATTCGGGGTTGGTCAGCGCCTGTAAACTATCTGAGTAGAAGCTGAAGGCGAGTTCCGGGTCGTGTTCGGCAAGACTCATCACGATCTGCTGGCGCACCTGCATTGCAATCTGAAACCTTCGCGAAATACGCGAGCGGTCACTGACATCGACAAACATTCCGCCACGATAATCGTCACCGTCGCCTGGCTCGCCGAAACCGTTCATCTGCATGTCGTACTGCATCAGCAATTCCTTGAAATCGCCAAACGCGGCCAGGTACATCGCCCTCGCCTCTTTTTCGTCGTGAAACCACATCAGACTCGCCAACTCGGCCGAAAAACTTATGCGGTTTTCGAGCGTTCGAAGGTTATTCACGTCAACCATGGTTTCGCGCAGAAAGGCCACGGCGTCTTTTTTCAGCTTTGCCGGATCATCCGTGGGTTTTTTGTCGGTTGAGATCTGCGCACCAGCAAACTGGGCAAACAAAAATAGAAAAGCAAAGAAAAAAGCTCTGTAGGACAATTTCATTCGGCCTCCGTTGATCAACTCGACTTATGATAAAGTGATTGCACGCAATAGTAAATAAAGAACGCATCAATAAGGCTATTTTGCGGTTCCGAAGAATTAATGCTCTTGGTTATCGACAACTACGATTCGTTTACGTACAACCTCGTCCAGTATCTCGGCGAGCTTGGTGTCGCGATGAAGATATTTCGTAACGACGAGATAACGGTCGACGAGATTGAAAACGAATTGAAACCGGAAAAGATCCTGATATCTCCGGGGCCCGGAACGCCGGACAATGCGGGAATTACGCTTGCGGTGTTGGCGAAGTTTGCCGAGCGGATGCCGATATTGGGCGTTTGTCTCGGCCATCAGGCGATAGGGCAGCATTTCGGCGGCAATGTCATACGAGCACCGGAGCCGGTGCATGGCAAACCAGTCGAGATCCGACACGACGGGAAAACGATCTTTAGCGGCATTCCGGAAACGTTCAATGCGGGCCGCTATCATTCTCTGGTCGTTGAACGCGAAACGCTGCCTGATTTGCTGGATATCTCCGCCGAGTCGCCAGACGGTCTGATAATGGGCCTGCGGCATAAGACCTTGAGGATCGAAGGCGTCCAGTTTCATCCCGAATCGATCCTTACGGAGCACGGCAAAAAGCTGCTTCAAAACTTCCTCGAGCTTTAAATGAACCTTCTCTCGCCATTCGGATGGCTCTACGGCCGGGCCGCAAACATGCGAAATTATCTGTACGATCGCGGTACGTTTGCATCGCATTCGCTTCGCGCAAGAACGATAAGCATCGGCAATATAACCGTCGGGGGAACGGGAAAAACGCCGCTCGTTGCCTTGGTTACGAAGATGTTGGCCGAAAAAGGTGAGAAAGTTTGTGTTCTGACGCGCGGGTATGGCCGCGAGAATCCAAAAGAACGCGTCTTAGTTTCGGACGGCGAAAACGTCCTGGTTGACGCGAAAACCGGTGGCGATGAGCCGGTTGAACTTGCGTATAAGCTCATCGGAAAGGCCGTCGTAATTGCCGATGCCGACCGCGTCTCGGCGGCGAAGTGGTCATTGGAGAAGTTTGGCGTGACTGCGTTCGTACTGGATGACGGCTTTCAACACCGCCGGGCGAAACGCGATCTCGACATCGTTTGCATCGATGCGACTGATCCATTCGGCGGCCATGGAGTTCTTCCAGCAGGTCGATTGCGTGAGCCGATTGGAAACTTAAAACGGGCAGACGCGGTGGTTATCACGCGAGCAAATTTTGCCGACAATATTGAAGATCTAAAATTTCAAATCTCAAATCTAAATCCTGCCGCACCGGTCTTTCAATCGGAAAACCGTATCGCCGTACTACAGACACTTGAGGAATTTCACGCAAAGACGCAAATCTCGCAAAGAAACGCGAAGGATCTGCGTGCATTCGCTTTTTGTGCTTTGGGCAGTCCGAATAGCTTTTTCGAACAACTAAAGCGTGAGAATTTCGACCTCGCCGGTACTGAAGCTTATCCCGATCATCACATCTACACTCAAAACGATATAATCGAACTTGAAAAAAAGGCTGGAGAGGAAGCAATCGGCGTCCTTTTAACCACGGCGAAGGACGCTGTGAAATTAATAGATCTAAAATTTGGAATTGCCTGTTGTGTCGTCGAGATCGAACCTGTTATTTCCAACGCGGAGAAATTTCGCGCTCTTATCACCGCTTCTTAGTCGGCGGCTCCTTCTTGTCGCCCCAATAGAATGCCCGTACGACGAGCACGTAAACCAGAATGCTCAGCCCGAGCAAAATAAAAAAGAAAACAATTAACCACGCTGTAGGTGACATCAGGTTGGGATCTCCTCGGTAACTTTAGTTGACGGCTCAAGCAGCCCCGCGACAATGCCCTTGCCGCCCTTGTGTTCGATCACGTGCTTGTAGAAAACCGTTAGAATGGCAACGATCGGAATAGCAAGAAAAACACCCGGAATCCCGGCAACCTGTTCGCCGGCAAGCACCGACAGGATGATCAAAACCGGATGCAGGTGCAGACCACCCCGGACAATGCGCGGATACGTGACGTAATCGTGAATAATCCGAAGCACAACCAGAAAAACGAACACGTATAATGCCTTCCACGGATTGTCCGAAAACGCTGCGGTCGTCGTGACGATCAAGCCGATCGCCGCCGGGCCCAGCATTGGGACAAATTCAACCACACCGGCTAGGATGCCGAGCAAGAGAGTGTATTTTAGCCCGATAAGATAAAAGCCGATCGTACATATCGTCCCTATTATTACGCATGAAATAAGCTGAGCACGAGTATACGCGGCAAGCGTGGTGTTTACATCCTGCATCACGCCTTCGGCACGCATCCGCCACGGGCCGGCGGGAAATACCCGCAAGATCGCCAGACGGATCAGATTGACATCCTTAAGAAAAAAGAAGGCGAGGATCGGCACAAGTATCAGCCACGGCAAGTATGTGACGACGGCCAGGAGAAAACTCCCAAAACCGGTCGTGATCCGCTCGCCGAATGCGACAGCCTGTTCGTTGATCTTTGTCTGAACGTCCTCCGGTATCCGAAGCCTATCAAACCGCCGGTTAAGGTCGTTAAAACTCTGTCGAATCCCCGCCGCATAGGTCGGAAGGCTTGCCCCGAATTCCTTCCCTTGTTCGATAACAAGCGGTGCCAGATTCGAAATACCAAAACCGAGAACGGCAAACACGATCACGTACGCAATAATTATTGCGAACGAACGCGGCATCAGTTTGTCGAGCCTGTTGCCCTTGAAGGGGCTGCGGATTAATTTAACGAGAGGCGAGATTAGATACGCGAAAAATATCGACAAAACAAGCAAAAAGAAAAGGTACGTTAATGATGAAATGATGGCCGTTACAAACCCCGCAACGAAAAGTAATACGAGCGTAACGACGACAACGCGGACGATCGAACTAACAGACGGCGTTGACGGATCGAGAGCGACTTTCATCGGCACGTGCTCTGTTTCCGTCAGCGGTCGCGACGAAATGTTGGAGCTCGTTTTGTGAATATCTTCGTCAGTCATTGTTTATTCTGCCCCGGATTGGCCGGCACGAGATTCGCCGCCACGGGGCCGCTATCGGGCTTAGAATAATTTTCCATTGTAAACCGCCCGGTCATTTTCTCCAGCATGTCCGGTAAAAACTGGAAATTCGAGCCTATGATAATTGCCTTGCCATCGTCGGCAAGCCTCCGGCGGTTGGCATCGTACGGTGTATTCGCGTTCGCGAATGACTTGTCGTCAGCCGTCAAAACGGCACCGTCTTTTCGCCGGAAGACCAGAATAAATTTGAAATCCGCGTTTCGCATCGCCTGCAGGTCGCCTTCGAAGCTGTTGACGGCAGGCTCCATATTTACCGGCACCGGCGTTTCGACGGAGNNGATTCGGCGTGCAGCCGGACGCTCCAACAGCGAGAAGAGTCAAGACTGCACTAATTCCGAAGCGGTATTTCATCTCTCAAAACACGGCCCTACAAATTTTCCTGCTCGTCCCCGCTCACGTTTCCCTGTTCATTGCCGGCACTTTCCTCTTCGTCAAGAATTTTCTTCTCCTCCGGCGTTTCCGGGGCGTCGTCGATCGCATCTTTCGGCGGCTCGCCTTTCTCGTCGCGGATCTTTAGAATTCNNGACCCAGCCGCTTTCGAGAGCCTTCGCTATCATGTCCGTGTTCTCTTTCGCATCGGCGAAGATGTAGCTAGCACCGAATTTCTCGCGGATCAACGGACCGGTGTCGTTCGCTTTGCCCTCGCTTATCTCAAGCAGCAGTTTGTAAAGCTCGGGATTTTCTGAATAAAGATAGTTCGGGTCGAGGCCGTAAATGTACCGGTGTTTTGTGTCATAAAAGAAAAGCTTTGGGAAATCGTCCCAATTGCAATTAAATAT
>DLHV01000197.1:24539-25195 GCA_002483395.1 Chloracidobacterium sp. UBA7659
CGGCGATAGTGCCCATTAATCCCGGCTGATCGATGCCGAAACGTTTAAGCCCAACGATATTTACAAAGAAATAAATAACGAGCACGAAACCGAGGGTCCACACGGCCGCTTGTTTCGCCGTGCCAAAAAGCTCTTCTTTCTCGGTTTTCTTATTCGCATCCAGATATGGTTCGATCTCGCGTTTGAAATCTTCGGGAAGCTGCAGAAGATTCGGGACCAAAAAAGCCTGCCAGCTAAACGCGGCGAAGAGCACGGCAAACGGCGGGAAGTATTCCGCGTAGCGTTTTGAAGTAAATTGTGCCGCAAACAGCATCGAGACAAACATCAGGAAAAACGTCGCTTTTTCAGGCAGCTTGCCGTTTTTCGGCATAAACAGAATGTACCCGATTAGCATGGCCGCCATCGCAACCGGGAAATGCGTCAGAAGCTCGACCCCGTTGTACGGATACCATTCGCCCCCGACCGAAACGGCAAAGTTGCCCGCGACCGCCAGTTTGGTTTTGAAATGTTCAAAAAAGAGCGTCAGATTGTTCGGGAAATAAGGATTTACGATGTTTCCGGCAACCATCCCGCCGAAGGTGTACGCAAGCGGCCGCCATTCGAAACGCCGCTCGTTCCAGCCGATTATGATCGTCCAGATAAGTGCCGCAATCAGC
>DLHV01000197.1:25262-25384 GCA_002483395.1 Chloracidobacterium sp. UBA7659
AGCGGCGGGGCCTTTGCCATGTTCATCCGGTAATAGAACATGTTCGCGCAGGTGAATATCGCCGCCAGCCAGATCAGCGGGTAATCGATCTTGTAATGATGGATCATCCAATAGACCGAAAA
>DLHV01000024.1 GCA_002483395.1 Chloracidobacterium sp. UBA7659
TCGGTTTGGTGCGAATGCCTGCCGCAGTTCGCCGCGCACAAACGGGAAAGCCGCCGCGTGTGAAACTAGTTGATTTTGTGATGAACGGCGAGCGTGTTGATTTGCAATCTTCGTTGCAAGTCCCGCCGGGCAACAATCAACTTGAGATACATTTCGCCGCTTTGACTTATCGTGACAAAAGTTTGCTTAAACTTCAGTATCGGTTGCACGAAGGTGACGATTGGATTGATTTATCAGACAACGACCCAATTTTACGCTTCTTTAATTTAGGAGCAGGTAATTATTCGATCGAAACCCGCGCTTCGCTTGACGGTGTAAGTTGGTCGCGGGAAACCGGGCACATCAATCTTGAAGTTTTGTCGCCTTGGTATCTGCGTTGGTGGGCGATTACGCTTTTTGTTTTGCTGACTGCTTTTGCCTTATACATAATTTATCGTTTGCGCCTTGCCGTGTTGTTGCGATTCGAAAGACAACGGACGCGAATTGCGATGGATTTGCATGATGAAATCGGTTCGGGTTTAGGCAGCATAGGCATTTTGTCGAGTGTCGTCGTTTCTGAAAAGATTGACGAAAAAGATCGACTGGATTTAATGAAAAGAATTTCCGAAACATCCAGCGAGATAGGTTCTTCATTGACTGATATTGTTTGGTCTTTGCGTTCAGATAAAGCGACTCTCGAAAGTCTGGCTTATCACTTGAAACATCGCGCCGAAAATTTGTTTGCGAATGATGAGACAAAGTTTTCTACAGAGTTTCCTGACGATTGGCGGGACGTACATTTATCTTTATCGGCACGGCGCAATGTTCTTTTGATCGTCATGGAATCCCTGCATAACGCCGCCAAACACGCACAAGCCGAAAACGTCACGCTCGAAATTAAGCAAGCCGACGGGCGCAAATGGATAATGAAAATCACAGACGATGGCTTTGGATTTCAAAGCGGCAACAGCGACAACAACGACTCAGGCCTGGGAATGCAAAGCATGAAACGCAGAGCAGAAGAAATCGGCGCGGAGATAAGTTGGACGACAAACAACGGACGCGGCGTGATTGTTAGTTTGAAATTCAACCCAAACGCGAAGGAGCGCGGCTGAAATCTAGCATTATTATGTGATGTGCAAAAGTTTAGACGATAGATAAACTGTTATGCGATGGATTTGAACGTCGTCATCATCGAAGACAATCCGCATTACCGGCACGGCTTGGAAACGCTTTTCCAAAACGCGCAAGGCTTTTGTCTGAGTANNAGTTTTGGTTCTGCTTTGGCGGCTTTGGATGAACTCGCAAGATTAGAACACACCGGGCGAGAACCCGATTGGCAGATGGCTTTGGTTGATATTGAACTACCGGGAATGAACGGCATCGAAGCCACCCGACGGTTGAAAAAACTCTTGCCTAATCTGTCTGTTGTGATGCTGACCGTTTTTGAAGAACCGGCGACAATTCTCGAAGCCATCACCGCCGGCGCGGACGGTTATCTGCTAAAAAAAACAACCGCGCCTGAATTATTGTCTCAACTAAAATCTATTTCAGAAGGCGGCTCACCGCTCACGCCCGATGTGGCGCGAACTGTCCTTTCACTCCTGCGCGAAAACACGCCGAAAGGATTTTCGGGAAAACTCTTCAATACTTCGTCGCCCACTAAACTCGATTTGACCGAGCGCGAACACGAAGTCCTGCAATGCCTCGTCAAAGGACATTCCTATAAACAAGTTGCCGCCCAACTCGACATCAGCATTCACACCGTCCGCACCCATATTCGCGGCATCTACGGCAAACTGCAAGTCCACAGCGAAGCCGAAGCCGTCGCCTGCGCCATTCGCGAGAAAATTGTCTGAAACTCACATCATTGTGCGATACCATCTTTGCCTTTTCTTTTCTATACGTGTAGATGGCGTCAGCGTATTAAACGGTGGAACCAAAAAAAATCTAATTGCTTTTGGTTTCAGGCTTCGAGCGCACGTTAAGATTGGGATCATTGGCGCGCGTCGGATGGCCTCAGGCCGAGACGAGCATGTCATGGAGGCAGCAGCGAAGTCCGGAAAAAGTGGAGCAAACAAATAGGCTCCTTGTTGTAGCGGAGGGTCGGATCATGACACATAGGGCAACCGGCGAAGGCAAAATCTTGCCTTACCGCAACACGGGAGAAACCGTTCAGGCAGCACTCTACAATTTCGACATTGATTGGGCTGAGGTAAAGCTGGATCATCAGAATTGGCTGCGCCAGAATATCTTTCCCATTCTTCGAGCGGTCGGCAGCATTACCTTGGTAGGGCAGGCAAGCCGCTCCGACGACGAGGTTCACAATCTTCACCTCTCCAGAAACCGTGTTAATGCAGTCCTTGAATTCTTGAGGAGAAACGTCCGCGAGCCATTCAATATTCGCCAAATTGACGCGGTTGGGGAAGGTCCGGCCGCGGCGGCGGGCCAGCCGGATGGGCCACTTGGGGAGAACGAATGGTATCGCTCCGTTCTTCTCAGTGCATGGCGTCGTCCCGATCCACCGCCACGTCCACCCCGCCCGAGCCGCCCCCCTGGCGCGCGTCGATTTGGATGGAGGGAAGTGCAGGCTGGAGCAGGAGAGCCGCCCAGGTGGACGATAGCAGGCTCGACCGACACGCCCGTGACAGGACGAGGCGATGCCCTGGCGGCTATGGTTCAATTCGGTGCAACGACGTTGAATAAAGTTTTGCTGCAGAGGGCAATCGATCAGGGCTTGCAGCGTGAAACCCCCCTTGCCAAGCGATTCATGGCAGGGCACCGTCAGGGTGGGGTTCTCGCGGTCGCGATTTGTAACACGCAGAGACATGGCGAAATGATCGGGTCAAATCTTATGAGCGTGGGGGTGATGAACCCTCTAGTCGTGTTCGCACGTCCGAGGGATGCCATCTCCCGCTGGCGCCACCTTCCTCAGTTGGAGGCGCCTAGCCAAGACCCGAGGGGCGGAGGTTCACTAACTTACTACTTCTTCTGGGGCACTTGGGTGTGAGGGGGGTCAGCGGACGGCGTTTGAGCGTGCGTCAATCAGCCCGTCCAAAAACAGTAAAACGACCAAGAGAAATTATAACTGGGTACTGTCGTTACCATATTCCAGCGGGAAGCCGAAAGGTCGCTTTTTCAGCAGTCAGNNCGAAAATCATAGAGAACATGAGGGAGGGGAGTGTTGGAATGGAGCGTAGTGGACTCAATGCCTCAGTTGGAGGAAGCCAAACGTCTGGGGAGTCAATACTTGGACTATACCTCAAGGCTCAACTGGATTTCGTATCACGCCAATAGCAACAAGTCGTAGAAGATAATTCAGGCTAGAGGTTAAAATATTTTACATATTTTAACCGCCGATAAAACTCATCGTTCGGGCAGGTTGAACAAATTCTCTGTCGTTAATATAGTGTCGCCGTTCATTTTGGAAACTAACTTCACGGATAAATTCGACGATTTCTTCGCGGGTTGCGACTTCCGCATAGGTAATTAGAAGCAAAATTTAGCGGGTGCAAATGAAAGTACTAACTTTAAGTCTATTGATGTTTCTCGTAATGTTTGGGAAAGATTGTAACAGAGTTCCAAGACCCAAATCGGATTCAACACTACCGACCGCAATGCTAAGAGTCCGTGATCAAAGGACAAATAGAATCAATGATTTCACCGGAAGAGATAACTTGCTAATTGTCGAACCCGACCATCGGTTGGACATTTATTTGTTTGGCGACGACCCCGAAGGTGTCCATCGCATTCGGCTTGAGACAGATAAAAGTCTGACTTTTGTTGATGGCGAGATAAGCCAAACGCAATTCATCGCTATCGCCCCGATAGAGCAAATTCTTGAGCCTGACGCGAGAAGCACTGTTTCCACAAAAGCAATCCTTTATGAACTCCAAGAGTTTCCCAGAACTTCAAGTGCTGGTTTCAGATTGTCTGATGGAGACATTTCGTTTCGTGGTCAAGTTGAAAACTATTTCGGCGGCGTGAGCGAAGTGAGGTTGACGCTAACGCCGAATCCTCGTTGAGAATGATGAAGAAGGCAAGTCAAGAAATTTAGTTCTTAATTGTCACGGTACCCCCGGGATTTCTCATAATGGGTGAGGGTTTCGGGCTAATTCACGGAGTAAGAAAATTCCCCGTCCGCGACTTGCTCTCGTTGTTGACAAGAGAGAANNCCACCACCCCGTCATCCGAAGCGTCCGCTCCCCTCCTTCGTAAGGAGGGGAGCGCAGGACTCGCGGTTCCGACTTTTAATGTTGTAATATTATTAGCATTATATTTTAGTTGGACTTACAGACTTCGAGGATTTTTTATGGCGAGGCCGTTGGTGCTTTCATTGGATGGGGTTGAATATCCCGTAACGCTCGTTAAGATCGACAGGGAAAAGCTGTACGGAAAAGTCGAGATCGAGGCGTTTGACGAAAAGGGGCGCGAGGCTTCGCTGCGGGTGCTGGCGGCCGACGGTAAGACGCTGATCGACAAGGGCGGGACCGCCTTGGCCACCGTAACGGACAAGGGCGATTCGATCGACAGGACGGAGCTGGTGCCGGTTAATGCCGAAGGCGAGAAGATCGAGCAGGTGCCTTCGTCGTTCAGCCAGACGAATGTGCTAAAGCCGGCGACGGTTGAAGACTATCTTTTACAGATCGTAAAAAGTGTCTATTTGCTGATGCCCCACGAGGACGCGGACATCGGTCCGCTCCGCGATCACCTTTTGTCAAAACAAATTTTTACCTTTCCGTTCAGCTATCGCGGCGGCGTCGAGTACGACAATGCGTTTTTGATAGGCGCCGGTGATGAGGCATTTATGGTTACGGGAAAGCAGGCGGTGTTCGAGTTTGTAAAGCTGAATCAGATCGCTCATCTCGATTCGACCGAGGAAGAGGAGATCTCGGCGGATGATCTGGATTTTGATCTTATGTAAAGAAATTGAGAATTGAGAATTGAAAATTGAAATAGGAGGGAGATTGAATTTGATGGTGGAGAATAGAGAGAACGTTCTCAAGGAAAAGTCATATTCGTTCGCATTGCGGGTTGTAAAGGTTTATAAACATTTGATTTATGAGAACAACGAATATGTTTTATCGAAGCAGCTATTGCGGGCCGGGACATCTATCGGAGCAAACATTGCGGAGGCGAATCAGGCACAATCGAGACCGGATTTCATAAGCAAGTTGGGCATTGCACTGAAAGAAAACGTTGAAACCGAATATTGGCTTAACCTTCTGCGAGATAGTCAATTTCTGACCGAGTCTCAGGTCGCTTCTCTGCTTACGGACTGCCTGGAAATCAAAGCTATTCTGATTGCAGCGATTAAGACGACGAAAGCCGCGGGCGCCCGATGAGAATGAGACTTGAGAATGTTGTCTTGTTTTTCATTTTCCATTCTCAATTCTCAACTCTCAATTCGTGAACTATGCCGATAAATATTAGCAATCAGAAAAATCGCGATGCGGTCGTTGCGGCGGAGGCACTTAATCCGAAGAGGGAAGTCCGTTATACGAATGCGAAGGGGCGGCCGGTGTCCACTCGTAAATTATTAAAAACAGATGTTTTGCACGATCTCCCGGAGCTGCTAAAGAAGAGCAAAAAGATCGAGAAAGTAGCCGACGCGCTTGTGAAGGGCGACCCGGAGATCGACATCGAATCGTTCGGGATGTTCCTGACCGACATGTCGCGGGTCTATGTGACGACGAAGGGGATCATACATCTCGTCGAGGAATTTGAGGTCATCTACAACGCCGACGGCTCCGTACGCGAACGCCGGCCCCGGAAGAAGGAGCCGCAGAATATTAACGGCGAATTTCCTATGCGTTGGACGGGGAAATTCATAAAAAAAGATGAGGCTGCACACCGGTTTGTGTTTACGAACAAGAAGCAGCTTGTTCATATCAACGGGCTGACGTTCGACTTTCTGTATGACATGGCGAAGGAGTTGGACGAAAAGGACGCTCTTNNAACCGCGGCGGCAAGCCGTATAACGCCTTCCTCGAAGGCCGTGTGAAGGACGATTCGTATTGCCTGATCCTCCATCTTTCGAATATGGAGCTGAAAAAGCCGAAGGGACTCGACGATGCTGAATCTTGATTTCGACAAGAAAAAATTCACCTGTAAGTTCGATTACTGCACGGGCAAGGCGACCGACCTGGCCGATCCGTCACTGCATGTAAAGGCACAGGAATACAAGCGCCGGACGAGCGGGATGATGAAGGCCCTTTCGGCCGAGGACGCATTCAAGCTGCCGCAGACGCGAGGGCTTTTTGTCACGCGGAAATACGACGGCGAGAACGCAATGATCTTCTTTGACGGCGAGACGATTATCTCGGTAAATCCAGGCGGCACGGCGCGGGTCGGACTGCCGTGTTTCGATGAAGCCGCCGAGCTTTTGAAATCGGCGAAGGTCAAGTCATGCATTCTCGGGGCCGAAATATACGTAAAGGAAGGTGCCTCCTCAGCACATCCGGTGCAGCAGGTCGTGCGCGTTTTGCGTTCGCCGCCGTCAAAGGAGCAGCTTGAGAGATTGGGGCTGGCTGTTTTTGATGTGATCGAGGCGGACGGGGAAACGGTCGATTCGGCGGCGAATGTTTTCGAATTATTAAAGAAATGGTTCGGCAAGGGAAACCGTGTACATCCGGTCGAGTTTGAGAAAACCGATAAGATCGACACGGTAATGGAGCGTTTCACTGAATGGGTGATCGGCGAAGGAGCCGAAGGTGTTGTCGTCCGGCACGATCAGGCAGGCTGGTACAAGATCAAGCTTCGCCATAATGTCGATGTCGCGATAATCGGCTATTCTGAAGCCACCGACGACCGCAAAGGCATGCTGCACGATCTGCTCGTGGCGGTGATGCGGGATGATGGGACGTTCCACGAATTTACGCGCGTCGGCGGTGGTTTTACGGAGGATGACCGCCGGTCGATCGCCGCCGACCTGAAAAAGCGGATCGTGCCGTCGGATTACGTGGCGGTGAATAACGATTATGTCGCGTACGAAATGATCAAGCCGGGGCCGGTGATCGAGATCTCGTGCCTGGACATGATCGCCGAGCGTGCACGCGGCGGGCCGGTAAAGCGAATGGTGCTCGATTGGGACGGCAAACGCTATTCGGCGGTTACCAGGATGCCCCTGGTAAGCGTCATATCGCCCCAGTACATCCGCATGCGCGACGATAAGGATGCGGTCACGGACGATGTGAATATCCGGCAGGTGAGCGAGCTTGTACAGGTGCCGGAAGCCGAGAAATCTGCCCATGCCGACGACGATCCGGCGAGCGAGATCCTTGAACGGACTGTTTACACAAAGGTGATGAAAGGCAACAAGATGGTCCGAAAGCTGCTCATGTGGAAGACCAATAAAAAGGACCGAAACGACTTTCCGGGTTATGTGGTTTACCTGACAGATTTCAGCCCGAACAGGCAAAATCCGCTCGAACGTGATATCAAAATATCGAATGACGAAAAGACGGCGAAGAAAATATTCGATCAGCTTGCGGAAAAGAATTTCATCAGCGGCTGGGAAAAGGCGAAATAATCCAATTTGTCATACCAAGTCGTTCCACTCGTCGACTGGCCCCGAATTTGAAGGAATCGTCAGGCGGTGTCTTGATAGATCATAAACTGGTGTTTTCTCCCGGAATAAAGGCCATCGAATCCGAGTCGCCGCAAGCGCCGAATGAAATCGCTTCGTTTACACGGATTCCACGGCTTCATATTCTGGTTCCTTGTTCAAATCCATGCCATCCAAAACCGGCAATGCGTGACCCAACTTCAAACCAACCAGAACCCAGTCTTCCAGAACCGAATGCAACTCGTTCTGACACTCGCTCAAGCTGCCGCCAAATGCGATCACGCCTTTGCACGAAGGAATTCGCCCGGAAAATGAGCCGTTCTCCAATTTGTCGTATTCGGCCTGAGACATCGCGTGTTCCAGATAATCACTCAAAATGTATTGTCCCGTCATAACGATATAATTTTAGCATAACCACATCTGAGCTGTTTTCATGAATTTCTCCATGCCCGCACCCCGCACACAGCGTCGAAAGCGTTCCCTCATGATCTTTATCCCTTATCCTTCATCCTTTATCCTTTCGATTATCCTTTCGATGGCCGGATGTCGGAATGTTGATCTTACGTAGGTCATAGCGATTTGTTTACTTGAGGTCGGAGCACTTGAACTTTGTTCTGTCGTAAGGAGTGCCGTATAGAAATCCCGTAGCTAATTCTCCATCCCCACCGTCGCTAACCTGCATCTCGATTCCATACCCGACGCCCGCTTGATTCGGAGCTTTCCACAGATCGAATTCCCATTGCATATAGGAAATAGCCCGCGGCTCATTATTCGGTCCATAAATCATAACCGTGCGTTCGAAACGGTTCACGTTATAAGTGAACTCCTTTAGTGGAACTTGCTTGAAGAGTCGAACCTCGTAACGTAGAATCGTCGCCGCTGGCAAATCATACATGTCGAAAGAATCGGACGATGGATCACACGGATCGCCGGAATAATCAACGCGAAAAGTTCCGGTCTCGTTTTTGTATTCAAATTGATACTGTCGATCGTGGTTGGTTCTTTTGCCGTTACCGAGTAGCTTTTCGACATCTACCCTTGTGGATTTGAATGGCAAAAGGCCGTTCCATCCATCTTCAACCGGCTGCGCGAAGACCGATGGAGAAAAGAAGAGGACGAAGAATACAACAAAGGCTCTAGTTGAAAACGTCACGACAATCCTCCTCTTATCTGCCTGAAGATATTATCTGCGGTGATCGGCATGCCGTCGTACCCACCACCCCGTCCGCGAAACTCGTCCACCCTTCCTTAGGCAGGAGGGGAGCTATGGACGGAGACTAATCATTCGGCATCGGTGCCGAGCTCGATCATCACAGGTCGGCGGAACTCACGCGTCGCGTCCCGCGTTCGATGACGAAGGTGCCGATCACAGCTTGATGATCTCCATGTCTTTTTTCAACAGCCGATTGACTACCTTGTTCCTATCGATGTTCTTCTCAGTCGAGAGTTTCTGAACGAATTCAGCTATCTCTGGTTCCAGATAGATCGGTAGATTGAATTCGCCGTCGGGGTTGTGAAATTTACCTCTGACACCCTTTGAAAAATCATATTCCTTCTTCATATTGTTGTGTTTCCCGTTTCGTTGCTTTTCTCGCTGAAATAATTCTGATTCGAGTTGCTTCTGCATCTAAACGCGCGAATGTGTGCGACATAACCAGTAGGATTCCGCTTTCGTCTAATCCCATTGTAATCCATCTTTCCTCAGCCTCACTATATTCTTCATCGGGAATCGCAAGCAAATTCGGGTCGCGAAATATCGTCGTCGCCCGTTCAAAACTAACTTTGTGTTTACGAAGATTACTCCTAGCCTTCTTAAGGTCCCATTCAAAATCGTAATGCATAATCTTCACATACCTGATTTTATCTGCTTGAAGATATTATCTACCGTGATCGGCATGCCATCGCTCCCACCACCGTCCGCGAAAACGCGTCCACCCCTCCTCAGGCAGGAGGGGAGCCACGGAGACGAGCTTTGCTGCGTCGGTGCCAAGCTCGATCATCATCAGGCTTGCGAAACCAGCGCGTCGCGGTTTTGCCCGATGACGAAGATCGTGTCGTGCGAGTCGCCCCATGACAAAACCTTCGTCCACGGCCGTTTTAAACTCTACGACTGAAATCGCGCAATAACAACTGAATACGCTAGAATTGGGTAGATGCCTGCACCGTTCTACGAATTTGCCGGGAACAAACGCCTGCTCTGGATCGCCGAGGAGTGGATGCGTTATGCGGACGACCTTGCGACGTGGGCGATGAAACGGCTTGTAAACCGGCGCGATGTTTGGAGCCAGTACACGCTTAGGGATGGGAAGGTCGGTGTGGTAATGCTTCCGATCCCGGAGCGTCGCAAACTGGGCACGGACATGGTCACGCTCAATAAGCTGCACCGGCATTTTCAGGCGAAATCGGCTGCTCATTTGATCGGACTTTTTTCGATCAGCGATCACAGCACGTGTAAATGGTTTGCGGTGGACGTAGATCTGCACGACGAAACACTGCCCGGTGCTGACGAGATCGCCGAGGCGAATTTTGCGGCGGCCCTCGAGTGGGCTGAAAAACTTCGAGATCAGGGAATGGACCCGATGCTTTTGGACAGCAACGGCGTCGGCGGTTATCACGTCTGGGTTCTGCTTGATAAAGAATATCCGCTCGCTGACGTATTCGATTTTGCCGACGAGTTACGGTCTGATTGGGACAAACTGAACCTGCCGCGAAAGCCGGAAATATTTCCGCCCAAGCGCGTAGTCGCACCGGACGATTTGCCTTACACGCTGCGCACGGCCGGCCGGCATCATACGCGGCATTTTTACACGCGCGTTTGGAATTTCGACGCCATTGCCGGTGAAAACGAATGGCTCGAAGGCGGCGATGCGATCGAAGCGATGATTGCGACGCGGCCGTCGAAGCTTCCGAAGAAAGCGAAGTCGAAGAAAAAGGCTTCGCTCGTGCCTGCTCCTGCGCCGAAGAAACGTGACGCGACGCGCAAGCCGCGGGTTTGTCTCGATCTGGACGGTGTGCTCGCGCAATACGACAAATGGAAAGGCGTCGATCACATCGGCGACCCAATCCCGGGAGCTTTAGAATTTACAAAGCAGCTTGCGAAAATCGCCGAGATTGTAATCTTCACATCGCGGTGTGCTCAGGACGTGCTCGAAGGCTCGCGCATTACGCCCGGCCAGCTCCGTATCCGTGTCATCGAATGGCTGGAGAAGCACAAATTTCCTTTCACCGATGTTTACACGGGCCAGGGCAAGCCGCGGGCGGCGGCATTCATCGACGACCGGGCCGTAGTTTGCAACCCGCAAGCGGACAAAGACGCTTTCACCACTGCGCTTGGCCAGACACGTACCCTGGTCGCCAAACCACATGGCCTGCCAAAAACGATCAAGCGTTCTGATGTGTAGGTTGTTGGAGAATTGGCCGGGGCACTGTGGTTAGCCACGATAAACCACCGTTTGATACCGGTCGCGTTGTCGGGTGTGTGCCGATACAATCCAAAAGATTGTTGCTTTTTGGGACGAAATACGTTATCAACAAATCTAGATTATTAGCCACAGATATGACACGATTTCTCACATCTCTCGCGTTCTGTTCGTTTCTTTTGCTGGCCGGGGCTTTTTTGATGGCAACATCGTCCACAGCAAAGGAAGACATCATCTCCGAATTACTTTCAATGCCGGCACCGCCTCCGCCTAATCCGCTGATGCGGGGTTACGGTTTGAGTCCCGAACGGGCGGCGGATAAAAGAAATCCGCCGGGTGACGACGCGCCGATAGAGGAATTGATGGATTATTGGCGAGAGCAAAGCCGTGGGTATCGCGAATTGGGCTACAACATTATGCCTTCGCCTCGGAGCCTTGACCGCATCCGTGCCGAGATCGAAAAAGACCCAAGATCAATTGCCGCATATATGAACATAATGCGGGATTCGCGCGAAGGGACTGAGTTTGTAAAGCGTATATACGACAACTGGCCGGATGGCGGCAATCGAAACGAAGAGAGAGCAGGCATAAAGAACTGGCTTGCGATGAACAGCCCGTACTTCAGCGGCCAGGTGGCGAAAATCGCCAACCGGGCTGGCGACCGCAATCAGTATGTCACCAATCAGAACGAGGTACTTGCCCTTGCAAAGCATGATTGGGATGCGGTCCGCCCGACGGTCGATCGGCTTTACGGCGACAGCAGCCAGCCGGTATCGCGGGTGCTGGCAATGTGGGCGCTGTATCGTCATGCGTTGACCGAAGATTCGATGGGCGATACTGACCGTTATCGCGAAGAGCTAAAGGCGGTCGTCGAAGACAAAAAAGCGACGGCCGGGATGCGCGATCTGGCATTCGACGCACTGGTAAAGGAAAAGGATTGGAGCGGCCGCGACGATTGGTATTACTCGCTGCTTGAGGACGAATCGCTTGGCGAACTGCGGGTCAATGGCTCGTTGTACACAGGGCTGACGACGATCGTTATCTACTCGCCACCCGACAAATATGCCGACAAGATGATCGAGCTTGTCAAAAGCACCAACCCGGTCGTGCGGAACGCGGCGGCACGGAATCTTGGCGTCGTCCTGAACCGCGAAAGGCCGGATGTCGCGCGTGCGTTGCTCCCGTGGCTCGAAGATCCAAAATGGGCGAAGGACGCCGGCAACTCGCGGCGGCAGTTGGTCAACATTCTGCAATCGCTAAAGATGCCTGAAAGCGTGCCGGGACTGATCGCTGCCCTGGACGAGAAGGAAATGCAATCGTTTCCAGTTCGCGATGTGCCGAGCAATAGCGTGACGAATGTAGCGAGATCGGCGACGAACACGTGGGCGAATGCCGCAAATACGATGGCGAACATGGCGAACACGGCCGCGAATTCCATGAGGAACATTAATCTCCCGAGTTACCCGCTGCGAAGCCAGGCGATCATCGCTCTTGGAATGCAGGGTGACATGCGGGCCGCTCCCGCGTTGCGACGTATCCTGCGTCAAGCCGAAGGTTACGAACGCGGCACGCTGGTTAAGGCAATATTGTTGTGCAAGGGTTTTACCATAAGCGAGCAAGCCGATGCCCTCGAATCGTACGCGAGGACCGCGAAGGCCGTGGGGTATGCTGCAAACACTATTGCGGCAAATATGGCGGCTAACGCGGTGGCGTGGGGCGATCCGGACGCGCCAAGAGCTGTACGCCCTTACGTGGAGATTGACCCGGACGACCTGAAGATGATGCTCGGGATGCAGCTTCTCGCGATCGAAGAACCCGGCGACCCGCTTGTACGCGAAATTGTTGCGCGGATAACCCTGCTGGAAAAAAATGATCCGGCGACGGCTGACGCACTGCGTTCGTTGCTTTTGAATTGGAAAGGCGCGGCCATCAATGCCTTGTTGTTAAAGGACCTAAAGGACGGTAAAGCAATCTCCGCCTCCGTGGTCAAGCTTTTGACGGTAAGGAAGGAGCTACGCGAGAAGCAGCAAGCTGATGTTTTCGATATCCGCACCGGAAATCCGACGGCGATTGGCATAGCTGCGTGTTTACTTGAATCGGAGCCAGACTATTCAGCTATACTCGCGGGTGAAAATATCGAAGCCAAAGCGGCCATGCTCGCGTGTGCCCGGCTTATCCGTGCGAAGATTCCAGTGCAGGCTGTGGCAAAGAACCTGTCGAGTAAGGACAAGCGTCTCGCCACGGCGGCGGAACGCTATCTCGAAAGCGAGGATTCGCCCGAGGCGAGATCGATCGTGCTTTCGCTTCACCCGAACGAGGCCAAAACTCTTGGGGCGACGACGGCTTTTTGGCCTGAGGACGCTCCCTCGGCCCCATCGCAGCTTATCCTCGGTCTTTTTGCGAGTGTCGGTGACCCATTCGCCATTGGTGAATACTCATCGGGTGATTTCAAGGAGGTGGAAAAGCGTTTGCAGACTGAGATCAAGGCGGACGCGGAGCTTTCGGGAATATATGCCTACGAGGATAATTTCATTCGCATATATAAAGACAAGGCCGTCTATAGTTGGGAAGAGGATGAATCGCGATACCGCGAGCGGACGCTGGCGAAAGAGGAATTCGATGAACTTACGAGTTATTTGGCTCATCACCGGGTTGATGAACTCGCACCGTTTCTGGCGTGCCGAGAATACGGCTGCGAACCGAGAGAGCTTTTAATGCTCGGAAAGCAAGGCGGCCGGCGGGTGTTTGTGAAGAGTACTCATACGCCGGAGTTTTTCACCGGGCTTGAAGCGATGTTCAAGGAGATGCGCGTTGCGCCGGCGAAGCTGCGTTACAACCTGGAGAAAGAGGTTCCGGGGCTGGAGATCCTGTTTGCCGATGCCGACAAGAGCGTAAAAACCGTTTGGAAAAACGGCAGTGATCTTCGACTTCTTGTTGCCGATAATATCAAGCGAAAACAGATCGACCGCGAGATAGAGGTAGCCGGCGAGACGATGGAGGAAGCCGAGAGCGACGAAGAATCCGAAGATTCCGTGGAGAGCAAGGTTTGGGAATTGCAGAAAAAGCGTGAGTTTGAGAATTACGCGTGGTTCAGATTCGATAGCGGCAGGCTCGGCGATTCCGTGCTTCAACCGGAACAAGTAGGTTTCTTACCGTTGCGCGATAGTTACGCCATTCCGCCCTCGGCCGAACAATGGAAGGCCAAAGCGGCTGGTATCGAGATCAGGGCCGATTCCAACGGGCTGCATAAGATCGCCGGTGGAAAGATCACCAGGATCCGCAGCGGCAGATACAGTTCACCGGTCATAACGGCAAACGGGCGATGGGTGATCGCGACCAAATATTCCGATGACGAGGGTCCGGCGTTTGTCCGCGTAAACCTGTTGACAAACAAGGAGATCCCTGTGGAGTCGGAGGAGTATCCCGTCGGGCAGGCCGTCGCGTTTGTGCCGTCGATCAATAAAGTGCTGACGACAACCGTAGGCTACTACGATGAGGATTACGAAGAAGAAGGGGACACGTCTGGCCGCAGTTACTATTGGCTCGATGCCGATACCGGGGCAATAGTGCCTGCAACGGGCGAGGTCCAGCCGCTCGGCCAGCAGACATTCCGTTCGCTTCAGCCGGCGGCGAATCCGTTTGAATTCTGGGCGGCGATTTACGACCGCAAGAAAAATGCAACGAATGTCGGCGTGTATAACTCACGGACGTTTGCGTTTAAGGCGACGTTGACGATACCCAAGATCGAATTCGGCAGCATGGATATGTGGGTCGATGGCACGGCGGGGAAGGTATATTTTGTTTACGGCGGACATCTGCTATCTTTACCGCTTGCTGCAAAAGTCGGAACCGGGAGTGGTAACGACCGGATACAATAAGTCAGAACCGGGAGTAACGACCGGGTTCTTCTCTACCGCCC
>DLHV01000132.1:0-1398 GCA_002483395.1 Chloracidobacterium sp. UBA7659
AAGCCCGCGCGTAAGCAAGGGCGTAACATCCAACGTTCGCATTACGCCCTTGCTTACGCGCGGGCTTCCGCAACCGAAATACCTAAATAACCTCAGGTGCAAGGCTCACGATCTTCATAAAATTCTTCTCACGCAATTCCCTGGCAACAGGCCCGAAGACGCGGGTTCCGACGGGCGTTCCGTCGTCCTTGATAAGCACTGCCGCGTTTTCGTCAAAGCGAATGTAGCTGCCGTCCTTTCGGCGGACCTCCTTTCGCGTGCGAACGATCACGGCATTGTAAACCTTCCCTTTCTTGGCGGTTCCGTCCGGTGCCGCCTCTTTAACGGTAACCTTGATCTTGTCGCCCAACCTCGCGATCTTAGCGGTCGATCCGCCGATCGGGGCAATCATCTCCACTCGCTTTGCACCTGAATTATCCGCGACCGCTAACGAGGTCTGCATCTGAATCATAACTGTTCACTCCGTTCCAAGTTTTGAGAGTGTCGAGAGTTCGTGGAGTTGTGAGTTTTTCAACTCCACGAACCCTATGAACTCTCAAAACTCGCAACTCTATAGTTCCGCTTTCTGAATAATCTCGACAACACGCCATCGTTTTCGTGCCGATAATGGGCGTGTCTCAATGATGCGAACCTTGTCGCCGATCTTTGCACCAAGCTCGTCGTGAGCCATGAATTTCTTACGCTTGCGGACGTATTTGCGGTACACCGGATGTTTTATCAGCCGGTCCACGCGTACCGTTACAGTCTTTGTCATCAGGTCCGAAGCAACTACGCCGATCTTTTCCGCCCGCTTGCCTTTATGTATCGAAGATCCGTCAGCCACATCTGCTTCTTTCGGGGCAGCTTTTTTCGCCTTCGACGGCTTCTTCGCAGCGGGTTCGGCTTTCGCGGCCTTTTCCTTCTTCGGCGCGGCCTTTTTTGCCGGAGCTTCAGTTGCCGCCTCTGTCTGGACTCCTTCCGGGGATAGTTCCTCAGCTTTTGCTTCGACTAAAACTTCTTCCGAAATTTCCGTTTCGACCGCTGCTTCAACCGTTTCTTCGACTTCTTCTACTTTCTTTTTTGCCATTTTATTGTGTGTGTGAGTCCCCTTGCTTTTAGCTCCCCTCCCGTCTTAGGAGGGGTGGTGCCGCCTAAAGGCGGGGCCCTGAACTTCAGGCTTTCGTCTTTTTCGCTTCCGCGCCCATTTCACCGATCAAGGTGTAAACCCGAGCCAGCGTTTTCTTTTCACGGCGAATATCATTGACGGTGTTGCCGACACCCAAAGTCTTTCTAAACTTCAGTCTGAAGAGCGATTCCTTCAGCGCGTCTGCCTGGTCTTTAAGCTCCTCGATATTCATATCGCGAAGTTGTTCTATCTGTTCCTTGCGTTTCATAACTTTGCAGAAGCCCGCACGTTAG
>DLHV01000132.1:1409-3664 GCA_002483395.1 Chloracidobacterium sp. UBA7659
ACGAACTTCGTCTTGATCGGAAGCTTCTGAGCCGCAAGCATAAACGCCTCTTTCGCCAGTGCCATATCGACGCCCTGGATCTCATACAGCACACGTCCGGGTTTAACCACCGCAACCCAATGATCCGGTGCTCCCTTACCGCTTCCCATACGCGTTTCAGCCGGTTTCTTTGTGATCGGCTTATCCGGGAACATGCGGATCCAGATCTTGCCGCCGCGNNGATCTCATACATCACGCGGCCCGGTTTAACGACCGCTACCCAATGATCAGGAGCTCCCTTACCGCTTCCCATACGTGTTTCAGCCGGTTTCTTCGTGATCGGCTTGTCAGGGAAAATGCGGATCCAGATCTTGCCGCCACGTTTTACGTGACGCGTCATCGCAATACGGGCCGCTTCGATCTGCCGGTCCGTGATCCAACCCGCTTCCAATGCTTTTAGTCCGAAGTCACCGAAATCCAGATTCTCGCCGCGCGTCGCTTTCCCGCGCATGCGGCCCTTCATTACCCTTCGGTGCTTGACCTTTTTCGGCATTAACATAGTTCAAAACCTCGTTAATTGTTAATTGATAATTGTTAATCGCTAATCGTTGTTTCGAATGGTCTGTTAACAACTAACCATTAACAATTTACTATTATCGGTTCCTGTCGTCCCGTCGCGGCCTTCGGTCGCCTCGTCCCGCTCCGCGTTCGACCTTGACCTCGTTCACCGGGTCGCTCGTCGTTCCGCGGGCCATCGCGGCCTTCGGATCAAGAATTTCACCGCGGTAGATCCAAACCTTTACACCGATAATTCCAAATGTCGTCAGAGCTTCGGCAAAACCGTAATCTATGTCGGCCCTCAGCGTGTGCAGCGGCAGGCGGCCTTGCAGCGACCATTCGGTTCTCGCGATCTCGGCACCGTTGAGGCGACCCGCGATCATCACCTTTATTCCCTGTGCACCGAACCGCTGCGATTCTTCCATCGTCTTTTTCATCGCACGGCGAAAAGCAATACGCTTTTCAAGCTGCTGGGCAATCTTCTCCGCCTGGAGCTGAGCATTCAATTCCGGGTGGCGGATCTCCTGGATCGAGATCAGAACCTCGCGGCCTGTTTTTCTCGAAAGATCTTCACGCAGCTTTTCGATCTCAGAACCCTTGCGGCCGATGATAATGCCCGGACGCGAGGTGTAGATGATGATCTTCAAGCGGGTGGCCGCACGCTCGATATCGATGTGCGAAACTCCGCCGCCGCCAAATCGCTTTTTGAGGTCACGCTTCAACTGAAGGTCTTCCGCGAGAAACTTGGCGAAGTCGTGCTTGGCAAACCAGTGCGAGTGCCAATCTTTGTTGTACCCGACTCTAAATCCGTAAGGATGAACTTTCTGTCCCATAATATTGGAGCGCGGACATTCCTGTCCGCATGAGTGCAAAGCACGAACAATGTTCGGCCGCACTAAAACCTTAAATTATCAACCAAGTTACGCCGCTGAAAACCGCGGCGTTGCGGACAAGAGTGTCCGCGGCTCCGTCCTACTGCTTTTCCAAGTCCTCGTTAATCGTCTCTTGAGCTTCATCAGCCGGCTTCGTTTCGTTTAGGGCCGCCGGAATTTGAACCGAAGCGTTCTTCGCGTCCGCGACATCGGCATCGCCTTTTGCCTCGACCGCCTCCGCGACTTCATTTGGCGAAGCGGCTTCCATAACCTCTTCCGCGGCCTGCTCAACCAGCGGAGTCTCGATCTCCTCAACCGTCGGCTCAGCGGCTTTCTTTGCTTCCTTCGACTCCGCGGCTTTTTTCGCGGCCTTCGGTGCAGCCTTTGCTTTCTCGGCCTTTCTTGCCGCGATTCGCTTGGCCCTTGCTTCTTCCAGCTTCAATTCCTGCTCAGTCTTCGCCTTTTCTTCGCTCGTCACGTGGATCGTGATGTGGCAATAATGTCGCTGTTCGCGATAGGCACGGCCTTGCGGAGCCGGACGCATGCGGCGGCGGTTCTTGGTCGGGCCCATATCGACAAAACATGTTTTCACCCAAAGCCCGTCCGGGTCGATCGCGATGTTCTGCTGTTCCGCTAGGTACGTCGCGTTGGCGATCGCCGAGCTCAAACATTTCGAGATCGGATCTGCGGCACGCTTATTCGTAAATTTAAGGATCGACAATGCCTGCGAAACATTCCGGCCGCGGATCAGATCGATCACCAGCCTGGCCTTTCTCGGCGAACCCTTTAGATGTTTTAATTTTGCTACAGCTTCCATATTCCAATTTCGGATTGCGGATTTGGGAT
>DLHV01000132.1:3690-4096 GCA_002483395.1 Chloracidobacterium sp. UBA7659
TCCGCAATCCCAAATCCCAAATCATTTCCTCTTCGCCATCTTCTCCGCCTTCGTTCCAGGATGGCCCTTAAAGACCCGGGTAGGTGAAAACTCGCCCAGCTTATGGCCGACCATATTTTCCGTAACGAATACGGGGATGTGGCGTTTGCCGTTGTGTACGCCGAAGGTCAAACCGACCATATCCGGCGAGATCGTCGAGCGTCGCGACCATGTCCTGATCGCGGGCGGCTTCTTTCCGCCATCCAGAATGCGTTGGAGCGTTTTCTGAACGCTCAGATCGATAAACGGTCCTTTCTTTAATGAACGTGGCATATTTTTCAGAAGGATGAAGGATAAGGGATAAAGCCAAACTGCGGCTCGCCAGATTTATTTATCCTTTATCCTTTATCCTTCATCCTTTATCCTT
>DLHV01000171.1:0-4689 GCA_002483395.1 Chloracidobacterium sp. UBA7659
GCTGCTAAATAGCGACGACCCGAACAGCATAGCGAAATAGAAAACAAACCAGACCCCCACGCCGCCAAATACAAATTTCGCGAGCCAAGCTTTGCCTGTGTAGAGAGCGATCACAAACAAAACCGCCGCCACTATCACTCCACCGATCGTCATTAACATCAATAGAACGCCCATCACTGGATACCTCCATATTGTTCAATTTTGCTTTTTTGCTCGCCGCGTTCATACACCGGAATGAATCTCCAGCCTTTTTCATCACGATCAAATGCTCCAACGAATTTTGCGGAACTGTGCTTAACGGCAAGAACATCTTCAGTAAAAGACAAGTTGTCAATATCCAAAAAATATTTGTCGAAACTCAAATCCCCGGCGAGAAAATATTTGGCCGCCTCGGTCTGGTAAACGTTCATTCGACAATATCCGCCTGTATCGACCGCCGCTTCCTTGCGGATAAGCTCTTTTGCTCCTATGCGCAGCACAAGCGTTCTTTCATACTCAGCGAGGAAAAGATGTACGGCACGACGCTCCAAAACAATTTCAACTGTCGAATTTGGAACTTTGTAAACAGCCTCGCTAGAGTAACTTGATTTCCCCAATACAAGTCGGTGAAAGCCTTCGTAAGAAGCATCGACGACTCCAAGGATGAAAATTGAAAGAAGAAATAAAAGGAATATTTTAAAGACTTTCACTTAGCTAACTCCTTTCATTGCTTTTATTAATGCTTCCATGTGATCCAGATATCGCTCAAGAGCTTTCCGTCCGTCCTTTGTAATCGCGTATTCGGTCAGCGGCATTCGGCCCTTGAATGATTTGTCGCAGGTCACGTACCCAGCTTCTTCTAATTTGCGTGCGTGGACGCTGATGTTACCGTCCGTGGTATTGAGCAAATTCTTGAGGTTGGTAAAGCTTAGTTTTGTGTTCGCGGCGAGAGCGCTGATGATGCCGAGGCGCATTCGCTCGTGGATGATCTTGTCGAGTTCGTTTGAGACGTTCTCGGCAGCCTTTTCCACGCGAAACGCCCGCGGCTTCGCACCGTCGCCGTCGTGTTTTAATGCTAAATTCTTCATAGACATAATTTCTGACCCGGAGCACTTCGTAAAGGGTTAATTTTCCTTCGTGAAAACCCTCATGCCATTGCCGCGTTTCCACGTCACCTCGCCTTTTGCCGCGTCGAACTCGAAAAAGATGCCAGGAGGATCGATCTGGAATTTATTCTCCGCCGTCGCTTCGAGCCGCAAGGGTGCCGAGCCGGAAACCTGAACAAACAGCTTCGTGCCCTCTCTCGTAAAGGTGTATGTCACGGGCACGCCCGTCGCCGAATAGACCCCGACGTAGCGGTCAAGCACTTCGGGGCTGACCTCGAGCGTGTCGAACGTTGGTATCTGAAACGGCCTGTTCCAGTAAATGTCGAAAATGCCACTGATGATGTTCTTCACCGGGTAGAGCTTTGCGTTCGTGGTGTAGGCGAGCGCGAGCTTCTCCTCGGGCAGGTAAGCGAGCCACGCTCCGTAGCTCTGGGCGCCGCCCGTGTGCCCGTAGTAGGTCTTGCCGCCGAACTCGACGACATCCATTCCAAATCCGTAGTCGTCCTTCATCGTCGTCATCAGGGCGAGGCTCTGCTTTGAGATCACCTTTCCGTCGAAGAGCGCCGTGATGAATTTGACCAGATCATAGGGCGTCGAAATGATGCCGCCCGCGCCAAAGAAGAGACTCCAATGAATATCGGGATCCTGATCCCAGTCACGGCCGTATCGATACGAGTAACTTTCGTTCTTGCCGGGATCCGGGTTGCTGCTTGCCGCATACGTGTCCTTGAGCCAGACCTTTGACGTGATCCCTTTTGTCAGGTTTTCCTGATAGGTTTTGCCGGTCAGCTTTTCGACGAGCAGACCCATGAGGAGAAAGTTCTCGTTTGTATAGACGAATTTTGAGCCCGGCTCAAAATCGGAGGTGCCGGTTTTCTCGATCATAGTGAGCAGCTCCGCCGGGTTCGCGCCTTTTTCACGCAGGCTGCGATATTCGGGGTCTCCGCCAATGCCATGAATGCCGCTGCGATGGCTGAGGACGTGCGCGATGGTGATCTTGCCCGCGTTGGGCACGCGCGGGAAATATTTGTCGAGCGTGTCGGTCAGCTTAAGCTTTTTTTCGTCGACGAGCTGCAGGACCATCGCCGCGGTGAACATCTTGGTGATCGAGCCGATGCGGAACCGTGTCGCCGCAGTAATAGGCTTCTTTTCAGTCGCGGTGATCTGGCTGTAGCCGATCATACGGGAGTAAATAACCTTGTCGTCTTTGGCGATGGTCAGGCTCCCCATCGCCTTTTTCTTTTCGGCGAGCCGATCAAAAAACTGGTCGAGTTTGGCTTTGTCCAGCGTCTGTGCATGTCCAACCGTGAGCGTCGCGATTGTAATTAAGAGTGCGAATGTTAATCTGCCTTTCATATCAATACCTAGCTTCCCGCAAACCGCGTCCCGATGAGACCAACCGCGAGTTCTGCCCAAATTATGAAGAGCACAAAGAGGATTGCCGCACAGATGGCGACCCGGTGAGAGAGCTTTTTTACCTTACGCAACACAAACTCGCATGCGAGTCCGGTGCCGAGCAGCAGGACGCCGGCGGTAATAAAGTCGATAGATGTCCATTTCACTTCACCCGTGAACTTCATTGCAACAAAGGGTATGAGCAGTAAAACTCCTACGATGAGCACAATGCCTGTAAGTCTTATGTTTTGCATGGTATAAATTTTCTTTTTCCTAATGATTCGCAGTGCTTTATCCGCCGTATCGCCGGGCTATCACCGCGCCGAAAATAATGTGAAGCAGACCGAAGCTTGCCGCCATCATTGTGTTGCCGCGGCCCGCAGGCAGGGCGAATGTTGCCGCTCCAAGAATAAGAAAGCACCAGCCCATTACGGGAACGACCCTGACGGAGTACGCTCCGCCGCAAACTACCGCCGCACCATAACACAGCATCCAGACCGGCATCATCGATTCAAAATGCCCGAATCGCCAAAGCCCCAGCGTGATCACGACACCCGCTAGCAGCGGCGGTGCAAATGCGCGAGCGAATTTCATTGCCGGCGTGGACAAAAGTGATGTATCGCCAATACGCGATTTTTGCCACATCGCCAGGATGCCGATCGCAAACGCGAGGCACGCCTCGGTCAACCACACGACAAGCCAATCTCGAAGATAAGGCTGCTGGTGGGCGATATACGCGGCGGCGATGGCCGTCACGCCCATCAAGATTCCGCCGTAGCCCGGAACGGCCGTAAAGTGTGTCGAACGCTCCATCGTCTCGCGGATGAATTGGAGATTATCGATTGCCCGGTCGCTAAGATTCACCGGGCCGTTTTCTTCAGGACGTTCTTCGCGGATCGCGTGGAGTTTTGCCATATCGGATGCAGAATACGCCGAGTAATATTATTTGTCAAGTACTTTGTAATACAAAGTAAATCAGTACCGGAAGCGGTAGCGACTGGGTTTCCTTGATTGCCAGCAAAGCTATCGGATTTTGTACGGATGAAAGATGAGAAAGAGTAAACCTTGTTGATTCTTAAAGGAGATCTTGCCCTGCCCGTTAAAGAACCCGGTCGCTACCGCTTCCGGTACTGACTTTTGGCTTTTTTGGGATTGTTAACGATGTCTGCCATATTCTCTACGGGTGGTGCCGACGGATTTTCGACAGAATAAGTAAGGCGTTTTTTCTGCATCAGGAAATTCTTGCCGTTCCATTTATATGTCGTGCCGGTGAAATAGATGGGACAGCAGAGCTGTTCTTCGTCTCCGGTTATCTTGCCGGTTTCCGTCTGGCCGAGCAGAAAGCGGTCCTGGCCATAAAGTTCGACGACGAGTTCGCCGTTTTCGACACGTAAATCTTTAAGACCGCCATCGGCACGGTCGCCGGTGCGGAAATTCCAAAGCAGTGCGGGCTGACCATCCTTCCATTCATAAAGATACACAAGCTGCGGGATGGCACCGCCGCCGGTTTCGATCTTCAGGATGACGGCTGCTTCGTCCAATCCGTCGCCGTTAACATCAAGGAATTTGGTGGTGACGTATGACATGCCAATCCGTCGTGCAGCCTTTCGCTCGGCNNCGCTCGGCTTTTTCTTCAGGGCTCATTTCTTCCGCGACAGCCTGAAATTTCGGCTCAAGCTTTCCGTTCGATAGTGTGAGTTCGTCGCCGTCAGGATGCTGCCAGCCGCGGGGGAGCGGATATGTAAAGTTCTTGAAATCGAAATTGCCGATGGGTGAAGTGGTTGTTTTGCCGCGGCTGTCGAGAAGTTCGGCCTGGAGATTTGGAATCGGAGGGGACGGCTTTTCCTTTGGCAGAAATGCTTCAGGGGCAGGTGCTGCCGGACCTTCGGCGGCGGCCGGAGCATTCGAGCTGTCTACTCGGCCGCCGCACGAAACGGAAAACAAAAGAACCGCAATAGCAGAAACGAAAGCTATTTCTTTTGGATTAATTCTCATCGGACAAATTCCCTATGTTCGTAGAACAGGCTGCCGAGCCCGTTCAGTCCGGCGTCACCGAAGGGTCGGGATCGACAAGCTTGGCAGCCTCTCGTACGGGCTAGGCCCTGGTTAAACTTCGATACTTGATCCGGTGGGGTTGCTCCGCATCTACGCCAAGACGGCGTTTTCGGTCTTCTTCGTACTCGCTGTAATTGCCGTCGAAATATTCGAC
>DLHV01000171.1:4713-9900 GCA_002483395.1 Chloracidobacterium sp. UBA7659
ACGGCGCAGCCGGCAAAATTTTCTAATGCTTCCTCGAGTGCACGCATCGTGTTCACATCAAGGTCGTTGGTGGGCTCGTCCAAGAGTATAACATTTGCGCCGGATTTCAGCACCTTTGCAAGATGAACGCGGTTGCGCTCGCCGCCCGAAAGTTGGCCGACGCGTTTTTGCTGGTCGCTGCCGGAGAAATTAAAGCGTGAAACGTACGCGCGGGCATTCATTTCCTTTTTGCCAAGCGTGACGAAATCGAGTCCGTCGGCGATCTCATCGAAGATCGTTTTGTCGGCATTGAGGCTGTCGCGTAATTGATCAACATAGCCCAGTTTTACGGTCGCGCCAACCTTGAATGTTCCGGCGTCGGGCTGTTCCTGCTCGGTGATAAGTCGAAACAGCGTCGTCTTACCGGCACCGTTCGGGCCGATGACGCCGACAATACCACCGGGCGGGAGAGAGAATTCAAGATTTTCGAAAAGTACCTTGTCGCCGTAGCCTTTGGAAACGCCTTGGGCCTCGATGACGATATCCCCAAGCCGTTCGCCGGGCGGGATGTATATTTCGAGGTCTTCGGAATGGGCTTCCGATTCGGTCGCGACCATTTTTTCGTAATCGTTTATACGCGCCTTGGATTTAGCATGTCGGCCCTTTGGCGACATTCGTATCCACTCCAGCTCGCGTTCGAGTGTCTTCTGCCGCTTGTCCTCGGTCTTTTGCTCCTGCGCAAGCCGCTGCTGCTTTTGTTCAAGCCACGACGAATAATTTCCCTTCCACGGAATTCCCTCGCCGCGGTCGAGTTCCAAAATCCAGCCCGCGACATTGTCGAGAAAATAACGATCGTGCGTCACCGCTATGATCGTTCCCTCGTATCGCTGCAGATGCTGTTCGAGCCAGGCGACAGTTTCGGCGTCGAGGTGATTTGTCGGTTCGTCTAGCAGCAGAATGTCGGGCTTTTGCAAGAGCAGCCGACAAAGCGCAACGCGGCGTTTCTCACCGCCGCTCAAGGTTACGATCTTCGTATCCGGCGGTGAACATCGAAGCGCGTCCATCGCCATCTCTAATCGCGAGTCGAGGTCCCAGGCGTCGGCCGCATCGAGCTTTTCCTGCACTTGGCCCTGACGCTCGATCAGCGCGTTCATCTCGTCGTCATTCATCGGCTCGGCGAATTTCGCGTTGATCTCCTCAAACTCTTTCAGCAAATCGACCGTCGACTGCACGGCCTCTTCGACCGTTTCTTTTACAGTTTTGCTCTCGTCGAGCTTCGGTTCCTGTTCGAGATAGCCGACCGAGTAGCCTTGCGAAAAAACGACCTCGCCGTTAAAGTCCCTGTCCGAGCCGGCGATGATCCGCAGCAAACTCGATTTACCCGAACCGTTGAGGCCCAGCATGCCGATCTTTGCGCCGTAAAAGAAAGACAGATAAATGTCCTTCAATACAGGCTTTTTGTCGTAAAACTTACTGACCTTGACCATCGAAAAGATGATCTTATTCGGTTCGTTATTGCTCATTGTTTCAGTACTAACGCTCTGACTATCTCGTTGTGATATTCGGTTGCGTTAAAAGTAAATGGACCGATATCTTCGAAACCATCTGTGTGAACCGCATCGTCGTAACTGTTTTGATATCCGAAATCCCGCCAGATAATATTGTCATCGATTCTCTCGATGACGGCGAACATGGCGCCGCAACCGAGGTCTCCACACTCCGCGCAAATAAAAATGCTTGTTCGGCCGTTGCGAAAATCTGCCGGCTCTTTCCGCAAGAGTCTATTAACGGCTTTCCGGTTCTCTTCAGCGCTAAGCCAACCAAGAGGCGATACTAAGTCGCCAACTTTCCGATAAAGAGAGTGATCATCAATAACAAAATCCAAAAATCTTCGAGGGGTTTGCGATCCAGTGGTAACCCGATCAGTCCACTTCAGTTCGATCCGCGACATAAAATCACTCATCTATTTCAACCGAAATCGGCTCTGCCTTGCGTTTCAGCATTGCCACGCCGTTCAGGAATAATTGGGACGAACTCTACCACGCCGTGAACGACGTGGCTATGCGAAACCCGAAGCAAACCCTAATTAAGTTCAAGTACCGCGTCAAAGAAACTCAAGATTAGCGTTTCGACAAATCGAAGCGCAAACCAAATCGGAAAAAACGCTCCGCGGCAACCGTCCTAACGGGCGTGAGGCCGATGTCGTAGCGCGAGTCAAAAAGGTTCTCAACCGAGACGAACGCCTCGACAAAGTATGGAAACTGGTACGAAAGGCGCGCATCGGCCGTCAAAAAGGAGCGCAGCCGCAGAGTGTTTCGATCGTCTTCGAACTGGGACGACGACGCGCGGAGCTGTGACGACAACGTCCAACGCGTGCGGTAACGATAAACAGCCTGGGTCGTGAAATTGTGTCTCGCGACCTGCGGCAGCCGGGCTCCGACGAGATCGGGACTTGCGGGAAAATCGCTTATCTTTGCATCCACCAACAGGTAGGTGGCATTGACCTTTAACCCTTTCGCCGGCGCCGATTCGACGTCAAACTCAAACCCGCGGCTCGTCGTCGAGCCGACATTCCGCCGCTGTCTCGTGATCAGCGTCGGCGTCGTTGAAAGCGTCACGCTGACGACCGGATCGTAAACACGCGCCTGGTAAACGATCACTCGTGTTATGAGCTTGCGATCAAAAAAGGTCGCGCTTCCGCCGGCTTCAAAGGTGTCGGCGCGTTCGGGCTCGAGGAATGCGTTCGCGTTTGTGACGATGTTGCCGACACGAAAACCTCGATAGAGTTCGTTGAGCGACGGCGCTCGAAACGAGCGCGAATACGCACCATAGATCGACACGTCCTTAGTCACCTCGTAGACGACGCCGACACGCGGGCTGAGAGCAGAATCGGTGCGCTTCGTGAATCGCGTCTCGACAACGGCGCCGCCGGGAAGCGTTCGCGTCGTCGCGACCCCGTCGGAGTTTCGACGTTGATCGAAGCGGGCCGAAAGATTCAGAACGAAACGCGGAGCGAACGCCCAGCTGTCCTGCACAAACATCGCCAGGTCGCGCGCCTCGCCCCCGGCCGAGGCGACACTCGTCGGCTGTCCGGCGGAGAAACCGACCTCGTCGCTGCGCCCTCGTACATTTAGAAATTCGCCGCCCAGCGCGATCGCGTGACGGGCAAACGATCGTCGCCAGGACACGCTCGCACCGTAGACGCTCGACGGCACTCGCTGAATCCGTGTCAGCGTCTCGCTGTTGCGGTCCGCCGAGACGGACGAAAATGTCTGGTCGTAAACCTGCCGCTCGCCAAAGGCGCGGAGCGTGAGGTCGCCGAGATCCGCGCCGGCGGCCACCTGCCGATAGTAAGTTCGATTGTTCGTGAGGCTCGTCCCGTTATCGCGGCGCTCGCCAAAGACGTTGCCGCGAATAAACGCTCGGTTCTTTTCGGCAAAGCGGCGGCCGAGCTTTAGGATGACATTTGAATGACGCGATGCGGCGGGCGTGTCGGCCGTGCCTCGCGACGCCTCTTCGACCGGGATGTAGCCGGCGGTTTTGAAGATATCGGCGACGAGATCGGCCTGCCATTTTCCGCGCGAGGCGAGAAGCACGCCGCTCGCGTCCGCGCTCTTTTGACTCGCAAGCGAGGTCTCGAACCGAAAATTAACTTTCTCGTCGCCGAGCTTAAGCGGGACGATGTTCACCGCGCCGCTCAACGCACCGCTCCCGTAAACCGAACTCGCGCCGCCACGCAGCACCTCGATCTGTTCGACTGCGATCATCGGCACTCGCGACCAATAAGTCCAGCCGCCGAACGCGTCGTTTATCGACAGTCCGTCAAATAGAACGCTCGATCGCGAGGCGCCGCTGCCCGACACGCCGCGAAGATTTGCCCCTTGCGCGGTCGGATTTGTCGTGCGGCTCCCACTGCGGCGAAAGAGCTGAAAGCCAGCGACCTGACGTAGCGTTTCGTCGAGGGTGCGCGCTGCGGTCACGCCGAGACTGTCGATGTTGATCACGGCGATGCTCGCGGCCGCGTCGGTTTGGCGCGTCTCGTCGCCCGTCACCGACACATTTACGTTGCCGATGACGGCCGAAGGCTGCAGGGTGATCGCGAGCGGTCCCGCCGGCGCTCTCTCGATATGCTTTGTCACTGGCTCGAAACCAGCGGCCGATACACGGAGCTTACCTGTCGCCGACGAAAACGAAAATGCTCCACGGCCATCCGTCACGGTCCGATCCAACACGCCGCCACTTTCAAGCGTGACCTCGGCCCCGACGACCGCATCGCCGCGCGTGTCGACAACCGTGCCGGTAATGGTTTGTGCGTGAGCTAACGAAGCAAAAAGAAGGAGGGTAAAAGCGCAAACCGCACTTCTGAAATACCGGTGTTTTAGTGGAAACCAAGCTTCTAGCATTCGACTAGTTTATAACGATATGCGAACGTCGAACATCGAAAAGATGATCTTGTTTGGTTCGTTATTGCTCGTGAAATTCGTTTGGTTTTAAAAGTGGCGGCGGAGCAATCAGCTTTTCGTCTTTATATTTTGAAATATCGATGTCGCCTTTCTTTAACTTCGGCTTAAAGGCGAAAATAGATTTTCTTATCGGTGCGTTGGTCTGAATATTGTCGTGATTAACTTCGCCGAGTGTGGTCGGCATAAATCCTGTAATGACCGACTCGTCGAATGAGCCTGTCGCAAACTGGGTTCGATATCGCCTCAGGACAAAGCTTTTCTTATCGATCCACAACACCCATGGATCATCAGAAATATATCCAAGGATAACGAAACAGTTTCTGCCTGCAACAGATTCTACCCGGACAATTCGTGTTTGTTTCATTTTGTTAAATGAGTAAAACTTCGTGCTGCCTGTAAGCGCGTTGTAGAGAATGTCCGCAACGCTCATCGAACCTCGGGTTTCTTCATCAATCGCCCAATCCAGGCTGGATTCTTTATCCCAAATAAAAATGTCATCGTTATCTGAATAATCCGTTCTCCAACTGAACGCATTCTTGCCGTCCGACCAAACAACTGACGGACGTGTGACCTTCGATTGGTCAACGACCCACTCAAATCGAAGCCGATTAGGACGCTGATAATAAAATTTGTAGGTGACTTGTTCTGTTCTCTCAAAATCTTTAACAGTAAGACCTTCTTCCCAAGTCTTCCCTTTGTAAACGTTGATATCTTTTACTAAATAGTCGATCCTTAACAATTGAAA
>DLHV01000076.1:0-8341 GCA_002483395.1 Chloracidobacterium sp. UBA7659
TGATCACCGAATGGCGAAAGCTCGGCCTGCCATTCGCCAATGAGACGCTTATCGTTGCCGTATCGGGCGGCGCCGATTCTCTAAGTCTGCTGCTCGCTCTCGACGATCTCCGCACGCGAAAAAAGCTTGAGTTGAGATTTGTGGCGGCCCATTTCAACCACAAGCTTCGCGGTGCAGAAAGCGACGCCGACGAGGAATTTGTAAAGCATCTAGCTGCCGAAAAAGGCTTTGAGCTGGCAGTTGGGCACGAGTCGATTCGCGATAAAGGGAATCTAGAACAAAACGCGCGCCACGCCCGATACGAGTTTCTCGCCCGCACCGCCGAAAACCTAAACGCCTACGGCGTTCTAACCGCGCACACAATGAACGATCAGGCAGAAACGTTCCTGCTCAACTTAATTCGCGGCAGCGGTATCGACGGACTGAGCGGGATGCGGCCGGTTCGTTCTTTGGTGGACACGGAGACGCGGGGACACGGAGTCGCCTCTGAATCTCCATTTCTCCCCTTCTCCGCATCACCAGTGCTCATTCGCCCGCTTCTGAGCTGGGCTCATCGTACCGATACCGAAAATTTCTGCCGCGAGTGCAGCGTCGAATTCCGCTACGACACAATGAACGAAGACCTCTCATTCAAACGCGTGCGGATCCGCAAAATATTGCTTCCTGTACTGACCGACTTAAACCCGAATATCATAGAAACACTGGCGAGAACTGCCAATCTGATGAGCCAGGCAGAACCGCTTGTGTCAGCGGGTGGTGCGGAACCCGGGAAAACGCCCGCCTCAATAACCGACGAGCTGTTGATAAAAGACCTCAAAACGCTCGACAAAGCGGCTCGCTTTCAAGCCCTCCGCAACTGGCTCGGCGCCAATCGTGGCAATCTCCGCTCTATTGGCCTGAAACATATCGAGGCGATCGAACGGTTGATCCTAAGCCCGAAAAGCGGCAGGCTGGTCGAACTACCGGGCGGCTGCGCGGTTCGCAAACAAGACGGCCGGCTAGCCTTTTGCCGGAAATAGCCACCACGAATAACGCGGAGAAGGCCTGCCGTTTGCTGGAGCAGGCTTCTTTTTCGTTACCGGCTTTTTCCGGTGAGGATCAATTTCTTCGAACCTGACCTCGTTGCTGCGTTAGAAAATAGGAATCTCTGTGTCGAGATACCGCTAACCTGCACTTGGAGGGTGCGTTAGCTTGACAAGCAAGGTGGAAATTCCTAATCTTGAAGTTCGCCTTCGGGCGAAGCCTTCCGCAGTAGCTCAATGGCAGAGCATTCGGCTGTTAACCGAAGGGTTGTAAGTTCGAGTCTTACCTGCGGAGCCAATTTAATCAACAACTTACGGGCACTCAAAAGGTGCCCGTTTTGCTTTTGTGTCATGGATTGTGACATGACATTGCGTGTCATTGATTGTGACATGGCATTGACGTCACAATAGTCGTGCTACAAATACGGGCAGCTTTCGCCCGCGTTTTGATACTCGTTTAAGAGATTGAATTCGGTTCGAGAGCGGCGGCAGCTTCGTCTAGAGCTTTTCGGCGAATGTGGCTGTAGGTTTTCATCATCTGCGGATCGACGTGGCCGACCTGGGCCTGGATCACCCAGTCCGGGAGTCCTTTTTCCGCCAAGGTCGTGATCGCGGTATGTCGTCCGTCATGGAATCGGATATCAGGTAAGCCAGCCTTCGCGCGAATTGACCGCCATGCCGTCCGCCAGGAAGTCATTGGTCTGGTCGGGTCAATTCTTTGTTCACGGCCATGCCAAGGGAAAACGTAATGTTCGGGTGCTGCGGCATTCAATAAAGCAGCCTCCTCGAACAGCAAGCGAAGAGCGTCGTAACATGTAGTATTCAATGAAGGCGTTCGCCATCCGGCCGGTGTCTTTGAACGCTTGATCGATATCAAACGGTTATTCCAGTCGATGTCTTTCCAGTGCAATCCCCGTATTTCACAAGCTCGCATTCCACAATAAAACGAAAGGGTTGCGGCAACATAAGCATAGGTCCAGTCGGATCGCGTTTTGGCAACCTCAAATAACCTGGCAGCTTCTTCAGACGTGAGTGCACGACCTGCGGGCGGCTTGGTATTAGGTATAGGCTTGTAATCTTCCTGGAATCGATACCATATGCGAGCGTGCTTTAGCAGCTGCCTTAGTACCGATACCTCACCGTTGATGGTCTTTGGGGCTCGGCCATGTGCGAGCCGTTCCGACTGATAAGCGGCGATCATAGCCGAAGTTATCTTTGAGAGTCTGACATCGCCCAACGCCTTCGAGTTTGAAAGCGGTTTGCTTTGATCACGCCAGTAATGAACCATCCTCGCGGAAACCTGCGCCGATCGTTCAGCGATATAAACTTCGATCGCGTCTGCAATAGACATCGAACCGAGCGACTTACTTTTCTTCGTCGGATCCGGAGCTTTATCTTTTAGTTGAGAGATCCGTTCCCGCTCAAGTGAAGGAGCCTTTCTGGAATCGGTCGTTCCCAAAGGCTCCCTGTAACGGTGGCCATTCACCACGGCATCCATCCAGTACCATTTTCCTCTCTTAAAAATAGCCACAAGATTTATCTCCTTTCGGTGGCCTTGATCTGGAGATCATCGAAACCTGTGGAGAGTTCTCGATAATTTTATTTACCGAGGCACTGAACAAAAGGAATGCTCTGCCGTGTATGGGCTCATGTATTGGCTTACGCTGGCTCAATTAAGCCCTTTCAGTTTTCAACTTGGTGGACCCGGACATATTGGTCTTCGAACCGAAAGTCCATCCACCAAACTTCATCGTGTTTATAAATTGCTAGGTTCGAAGATCTATCCAACTAACCTGCCTTCCGCTTGTTTTTCTTCCGCGCTGGAACTATCGTCCGCGTTGAGATAGCGGATCGCTTCGTCTTTGAGAATGAGTCGTCGCGAGCCTTTTTTCAGGCTTTCGAGTTTCCCATTGCGGATATCCTTTCGAATTTTTGGTTTCGAAAGAGTGGTCAGTGCAGATAGTTCTTCGATCGAATAGGCGAGTTTCTCGGGTGTTATGTTGTTGCTCATAGAAATACCTCTACTCCGACATGGCAACCGTTGTGCCGCGGATCGTGATCGGCAAAACGCCGCTCATCTCTTAGCAGGATGCATGTTTGGCGCTCATTGCCGACCGCATATTTATTGCTCTTCGTTGAAGATCTCCGAGTTATGTGTGGACAGGGCGAAAGGAGCGGGGGCCATCGAGGAGACAAAGCGGCTATCGGTTCCCAAACTCTGAACCTGAGCGTTTTTGAACCGGTGGTTTGATTCTGAACCGTTGGGCGTTCTATTGGGTTTAAGGGAACGGGTCGGACTCACTGGATAGCTGTCTATGATTTGGTGTTGTCTATTATTTATAGACATGGTATCTTATTAGACAGCATTATGGACCAAACTATCGAACAGAGAATTCTCGAAAACGCCGCGGCGGCGCTCGAGCATAATACCGGGCTTAAGGTTGATAGATACAACGCCAAGAAGCACGAGGCGGATTTCCAACTGGCTCTTCGGACCCCTGCCGGGAAAAAGCTTAGGAGTTATTGGGCTGAAGTTAAGCAAACCATCAACAACGCCGTGATAGCCGCAACGTCTCTCGAAGCGAAGCGATCGAAANNTCGCAGCCTCAAGCTGAACGACTGCGCGAACTCGATGTGCCGTATTTCGACACGGCCGGTAACGCATACTTCAGCGGGTCGGATCTTTATGTCCTTGTGACGGGACAGAAGAAAAAGATCGTTCGCGAAAAGATACCGAGCCTCTTTCGACCGCCAGGGATGAAACTATTGTTTGCGTTCCTAACCAATCGTGGTCTGGAAGAAGAGAGTTACCGTAATATTTCTTCCAAGGTCGGTGNNCACCCCGACTGTCGGCGTGTTCATGGGAGACCTTGAAAAAGCTGGCTTTCTAGTCAAACGTGGGACTGGAAAACGGTTTATAGTTCGCCGGGACGAGCTTTTCAAACGATTCGTGGAAAACTACGGCGAGAGCTTTCGGCAAACATTGAACCCAGTTCGATTCCGGTCGAGAAAGCTCGATGGACGCTGGTGGGAGGAGGTCGATATATCACAATTCGATGCTTGCTGGGGCGGCGAAACAGGTGGAGCACCCCTCACGAAACATCTTCGACCTGAAGTCGCGACGATTTATGCGGACTCATTGCTGCCAAAGTTCCAGGCAAAGTACGGGTTGATCAGGGAAGAAACCGGCAATATCGAAATCGTTAGACGATTCTGGAAAACTGGTGAGATCGACAACGTCGCACCGCCACTGATCGTCTACGCCGATTTGATGGCCACGGCGGATCGAAGAAATATTGAAACTGCCGAACTGATTTATGAACGACACCTNNCAAAAGCAACTTCCTGAAAATACGATCGAAATCCTAAGATCGGTAAAAACGGTTGCGGACAGCCTTGGGATTCCATCATTCATCGTCGGAGCAACAGCACGGGATATTATTCTCGAATATGTTCGATTTTGGCGTTGCCGTCGAGAGCTGGGATAGGTTCGAAACATTTAAGAAGGCTTTGATCGAACGCGAGAACTTTCGAGTCGATAGCAAGATGGAGCAGCGACTTTGGCGAGGAAGACCTCCGGAAGAAATGAAGATCGACCTCATCCCTTACGGTAAACTCGAGTCCCCACCCGGGAAAATCACCTTTCCGCCAACGGGCTTTGAACTAAATACGAATGGCTTTCGCGAAGCGTTCAACGCGGCGTTAACAGTTGAAATCGCTGCTGATCTCCAAGTCAAAGTCGTCTCGCTGCCAGGGCTTGCCGTTTTGAAATTTATCGCTTATAACGACAGACCGCAGGAACGGCAAACGGACTTGGAAGACCTTTTGTTTGTGGCAAGAAGTTACCTCGATGCCGACAATGAAGAAAAACTTTACGCGGATGACGAGTTAATGAGTGAAGAAGACTTCGACCTGAGAACGGTCGGAGCGAGATTACTTGGCAGAGACATGGCCGATCTTTTAACCGAACAGAGTGAAAAAGTAATTCTCACTCATTTATCGGAAGAAAGCGGAGATGCGGATGATCGGGGGCTAGAGCGAACGGCCGAAATTATGATGGCCCAATCGAGCCGGTTGGACGAGAATCTCGATCTCGCGGTAAAAATGCTTCGCCAGTTGAGACAGGGCATAACTGAAAGACGTTGAGCTATGAATACCGATCTTCTGAATCCAAAGACTTACAATTAGCCGAACATCAAACTTACAATCAGCCGATATATAAAGCTACAATTAGCCGCACATTTGCTTACCATGCCATCATTTCAGGGACATCGGTTAATCAGCTTGCTGAGGTTGCGGATCAACGACTTTCGCATTCATTATCTCTGCTACAGCTTCAATAGATATGGGCGTGAAACCGACTGAATCGACTCCAACGTCGAGTCTCTTAACACTGGCATTAGCTTCGGCAAGACCGTTGTGCAAATGGCCGTGCAGATGCCAGCTTCCTCGATAGCTGCCATGCCAGGTGAGAAATGGGTAATGAGACAGGACAACGATCTTTTTATCGTATTTGAGTTCTTTATACTCCTGAACGGTCGCGAAATAGCCTTGAATGTCGCGGTTCGCGCGAACAACCTTATCGTGATTGCCTAGAACCAGATGCTTTTTGCCTCTTAGCTGTCGAAGGAATTCTCTCGTTTGAACTGCGTCACCGAGAGAGATGTCCCCAAGATGATAGATCTCGTCCTTGTCGGTAACTACGCTGTTCCAACCCTTGACAAGCGCAGCATTCATCTCTTCGATGGTTTCAAAGGGCCTCGTGTCCTTACAATACCTCAGAATGTTTTTATGAAATGCGTGACTGTCAGACGAAAAATACATCATACCTAGGGCCTGAACAGCATTTTAACAAATACATTTCCACTTCACTGGTCGTCGGTTGCGTCACCATTGCCCAGAACGGCCAATAAGTCGTTGATTCCGCGACCCGCGATACTCGCCCGCTCCTTCTCGCAGGCTGACAATGAATGGCCCATCGATAAGCAAGTCGATGTGGGTAAGGATATAGTCGATGCTCGGAAGTCGTCTCTGAATTAGCTGCTCGATCGTATATCCGGAATAGACCGTGACATGAAGACTGTGGCGCTTCAGACTTGCTACAAGCTCGGCAACGGACTCCGGCTGATCGAATGGTTCACCGCCGAGGATGGTCACGCCGTCATGTGTAGCCCGATTTGCGACAATCTCGCTGACGATTGAAGCGATAGAAACCAAGGTTCCGTTTTCACGTTCGTGAGTCTGAGGAACGAAACAAGCAGTTATCTACAGTGTGGATGAAGGAAGTGTTCGGCCTGATCTTGTTACCAAGGAAATACTAGCATTTTTCGTTTAATGGTGTGTAATCCCATTCGAGTTTGGAGGAAGCCGAGCCGTAGGCGCGGTTTCCTTCAAACTCGTCGGGCGTCCGATAGTTTTCCACCATCTTGACTCACTCTTTTTTCAAGCGATAGATGCTAACCCCTTGCGCTTGACGAGCGTGAGCAATTTGAGCGACGGTCCTGCTGGGCGTTTCTCCCCTCGCTCCCACTGGCTGACCTGTTCTCGCTTTCGCAAAGCCCTAATCTGCTCCGGGGTGAATTCCTGAATCGGCGTAAGGCAGGATTCGTCAAAGCCGCGCATGGTCTGTTTGTCGATGATGCCGGACTCATAAAGGCCGCTAGCGGTTTCATGGATGGCTGCAGCCGCCTCGCTCTGTAAACCTTCGTTTTTTTCATGACTCGACCTCTTCGATCTCTTTATTTTTCAGAAGGATTTTCAACTCCTCATCTGTGAGGTCCAGCATGACTTTAGCCAGTTTCTTAAACCCCTTTACACCGGCTTTGTCTATGTTCTCCATGACGCTCTTGGCGAACCCGTAAACAAAGAAAGCCTTATCGTCCTTGCGGTAGAGGATGATCGATCGTTAGCCGCCGGATTTTCCTTCCTTCGGTCTGGCGATGCGCTGCTTTATAACGCCTCCGCCATAATCTGCGTCGATGTTACCGGCCTCGACCTCCCTAACCGCCTGGATCAGCTTTTCATCGCTGATCCCCTCTTTACTCGCGAATTTGGCAAACCATTTGTTTTTGAAGATTCTCACAGCGGCTCGGCCGGAGTTTCCTGTCTTTTTCTAATGACGCACAAACATTTGCACATTTTGCCCGCCGCCTATTTTCATCATTCGGCGACGGTGTTTACGCACCCGAATGAGGAACCATTCCGGCGTCTGATTGATAATGTTTCAAAACCATCCTTCAAGCNNCATCCGCGTGACGCAAAGAGCGGAACGAATTCGGGCGGAATGAACAGACGGTCTTCCGGATTGGGAATGCGAAAGTAGTTCTGCGGCCTAAGAATAACGTCATCGTTTTTGCTCAGATCAATCACGGCTCGGTTTGGAGCTTCGCGACGTCCGAGGTAACGAATTTCGAAGGCCTCGAAGCGTAGCGGGTTTAACGGGTCGAATACGCCGATTCCGGCGGCCCGGGCCTGCGCGACGAGAGTCCGCGCCCGCTTAAGTTCCGGTGATGCATTGGCAAGCTTGTTTGCCGTTTTGGGTTCCGGTACCGCCGCCAAAATAGAATCAAGTCGGAACGGCGCGATGTTTGGCCAGATAAAATNNGCCGCGGAACCGGAAGGTTTTTGTCCGCCTGCTGCCGGTTTATGAAAGCGAGAAAACGTCCGTATGTGTCGAATACCTCGTACGAGAACGCAATATAGAAGCGAAACGTCGTCGTGTCCTGTCCGAGAGCGGTCATGTCGGATTGCACCAGAGAGATCAGGGCCTGCTCTGCCTTCTTGCCGTGAAAAANNACGCCTGCCCCCGGGCCGATGCGTGAGCGCAAGTGGGCCTCCAGATCAACATCCAGATCGAACGGAGCGAACTGCGACTGAAACGGATCGGTAAGATATGCTTCCCATTGTGGTGAGTCGAGATTCGACCCGCCCGTCAACAGCATGTCGAACGACTTTTCGGGCGTGTCTATACCGAGAAAACGGATCGCCCCGCTGCCAAAGAGATGAATGCCGATTGTGTCGCCGTCAGGAATCGCGGCACTGAGCGTTTGCGGTAGACCGTTCGTATCATGGCGGATAGGTGTCCGTGCTCGTGGATCCTTGTTAATCGCAAAAAAAACATCGGGCATTTTAGCCATTTGAGAACTCCTTGAGGTCTAAACCTCTTTTTCACGAATATAGCTCATCTATGTTAAGCATCCTGCATTTCACGGTGAATTGCGGCGGCGGTGCGAAGCGTCAGAGCGGCAATTGTCAGCGTCGGATTTGCGGTGGCGCTTGTTGTAAAAATACTCGAACCGGCTATCCACAGATTCGGAACA
>DLHV01000076.1:8410-73224 GCA_002483395.1 Chloracidobacterium sp. UBA7659
TTATCGAGTGGTTTCGCCTTCGGACTTACGGTTGCATTCATTTTTAAGAACAAGGCCTTGGCAGTCTCGAATCCCTCGCGCAATCCGCCTTCCGCATATGCTCCTATGTCGAAGGTAAATTTTGGACGCGGGATTCCGAGATCGTCCTTCTTGTCCGAAAGTTCAATACGATTCGCCGTTTCGGGAAGCATTTCTGTCGAAAAGCTCAGCCGAATCATCCTGGTAATCCTGTCGGCAATCGCACTCGGGAGAGATGCTCCGTACTTCCCTTCGGAAAGCAGGCCGTCAATAACCGTCGCGGGCGAACCGGTGCGGCCCCAGCCGTCGTTGCCTATGGTCATGCGGAATCCGCTCCGCTGACTGCGGAATGCTCCGTCACGGAAATCTTCTATGCTTGCGATACTCTGCGGACCACGGAATGGATAAAGCGGCTCCGGGAATGTAGCAATCAGCTCGAACTGCACGTGATCCATCAGGTTTCTGCCGACTTGCCCGCTGGAATTGGCAAGGCCGTTGGACATTAGAAGGATTTTCGGTGTCTCAATAGCGTGAGCGGCTAGTACGACGACCGAGCCCTTTACGGATCGTTCTTTATTAATGTTGTCGGAGTTCCAATCCTTAAAATAGACTTTATTGACACGGCCGCTATTGCTTTTGCCGAGTCGCGTTACTACAGCAGCTGTGCGAAGCTCGACGTTCGGTGATTGCAAAGCTCGCCGCAAATGGACGGTGGCGACATATTTTGCATCGATAGGGCAGAGCGGAATGCAGTTCGAATGGCCTTCGCACGCCGGCCGGTCATCGAAAACTGTTGTATTACGGGCCTGCGGCGTCGTAACCACATTCACTCTGGTGCCGCGTACTTTTTTCCCGTTAATCCGCTCTTTCACCTTGGTGTCGCTGTAGCCAAGTGGAATTCCCGACATTGGAAAAGGCTCGCTGCGATACCCGCCATGCAAACCGTCGAATTCGGCGTGGTTTCCTGAAATGCCAAGTTCCCATTCGGCCTGACAGTACCACGGCTCGAGCTCGTTATAATCAAGCGGCCAATCGCGCCCGACTCCAAATTCGCTAAACAGACGGAAGTCACTAGGGATAAATCGCGGACAATTCCCCCGCCAGGACCATGTGCTTCCGCCGACCATGCGGTTGTAACTGGCCTTGAATGCATCCTTTGACCCGCTAGCACCTGTCGTGTAGTCATAGTAATTTTTCGGGTCAGCTAACTGCGGCGCGAGATCACGCTGCGAATTCTCGGCGGCTGGGGCAAATTTGCGACTTTCGAGCGCGGCATATGGGGCGAACGGTGTACCTCGATGACCCTGTGTGTCCATTGTGTGATGAAACTGAAGCCGCTGGCCGTTTGTGATTCCATTTCTTCCAGCTTCGAGAATTAATATCTTGTAATCACCAAGCTGCGAAAGTTTCCAGGCGGTCAAAGCCCCGGCAACTCCTGAACCGATCACGATAATGTCATATTGATTTTGCATGTGACCTCCGCTGACAACTTATGGTTTAGCGGCCCAGTAACCGTGCGGCTGGTTAGAAAACCCGATCGGGTGAGCCTTTATAAGCGGCCACACTGCGCCGCTTTCGTAGAAACCGCCATCTATTAGTTCGCCGGTCTCGTCATTGAACTGCGAGAAATACCAGACATTTACAATTTGCCTGGCTACCGTTTCTTTTGCGACACCATTGCCGTCAACGTCTTTGAACTCCAGAGTTTTGCGTAGCTCTGTGAGAAGGGCATCGTTAATGGGCGGCTTAGGATTGGATCCAGCTAAAGTTTTGTAGGCGTTTAATAAAGCCGAAAATTTAGCTGGAAAAGTCCCGTGCAATCGACGGGCGTATTCTTCGGCAATAGGTTTGTTTAGTTCGTGGTCCTCAGGGTCATTCAGGAGTCTGTCCTGGAGACCGGTCAAGAGAGCGGATAGCTCCATGAAAGCAGTTTCGTCGTCCATCGTAAGCTCCTTCTTGCAGGTTATCACCAATAAAATAAACGAGATAGTTCAGCACTATAATGCGCAGACGGTTCGGATTTCAGTTTTTGCCGAAACAATGAAAAAAATTTCGATCTTTGCCAAATCCTTATATGCCACATAAAGATACACCAACGTGTTTGCCACTACCACCGTTACTTTCACAATAGCCGCTCTCGTTTATGAATCTTCCAATTGCGCGGACCAGAATTTTGTCTTAGTATGATTGTAATATTCGTTACATCACGAAACTGGTTACAATTCCATGCGGCGAAAAAGTGTTCAGGAGTGGCTTTTGCTGGTTTACCAGATACCGTCCAAGCCCACCAATTTGCGCGTTCGCGTCTGGCGCAAACTGCAGATTTTCGGCGCGGTGTTGATAAAGAACTCCGTTTACGTTCTGCCCTTCAGCGAGAAAACCAACGAAGATTTTCAGTGGCTACGACAGGAGATCGAATCGGCGGGCGGCGAGGCGAGCGTTTTCCGAGCCGACTCGGTCGAAGGGGCGACGGATAAGGAACTTGTTGCGGAATTTCGCCGGCAGCGCGATGAGGATTATTCCCGCTTGATTACGGAGTTGAATGGCCTCAGCGGTGCGGTCCGGGAACAGAAGCGATCTGGTTCTCTATCCGCAAACAAACTCGGCCAGTACGAATCCGATCTGGGCAAATTGAGTCAGGAGTTGGAACGTATACTGGCGACCGATTTCTTTCACGCCCCGAACCGCGATAAGGCGAGATCGGCTTTCGAAAAGTGCCGCAAGGAGTTGCAGGCGGCAAAAGGCACGAAGGGCATGAGCCCTTCTCTCGCCGTCCATTCGGCCAAGCTGGAGCATGCGGAATACCAAAACCGGCGTTGGGTCACGAGGAAGGACCCGCACATCGACCGGCTGGCGTCCGCGTGGCTTATAAAACGCTTCATCGACAAGCGCCCCCGCTTCGGCTTCGTCGCGGAAGGCGAATCGACGACCGGCGCGATTACGTTCGATATGGTCGGGGCGAACTTCACACACCATGGCGAAGACTGCACATTCGAGACCCTAATGAAGAGTTTCGGTTTGGGAAACGATGAGGCACTCCGGCAAATCGCGGAGATAGTTCACGATATTGACCTGAAAGACAATAAGTTCAATCGGTCAGAAGCAACCGGCGTGAATGCGGTCGTAAGCGGGATCGCCCTCGGCAACAGGAAGGATGGGGAAAAGCTCAAAGAGTGCTTTCCGCTTTTTGACGGTTTATACCGGCTGCTTCAGCCCCCGGATGGATCTTAGTTGACTTCTCTACGAAGGCGTTGAAGTTGGAGTGGCAATGCAGATGGATGTTGAGAACAGCGCAATTCAGAAAGAAATTTCATCGCGAAGCGTGTCCTTCTCCGAAGCGTTCCGGTTTTGGCTCAAGCTCGGTTTCATCTCGTTCGGCGGCCCTGCTGGGCAGATCGCCATCATGCACCGCGAACTGGTGGACAAGCGCCGCTGGTTGTCCGACGAGAGGTTTCTGCACGCTCTGAACTACTGCATGCTGCTTCCGGGGCCGGAAGCCCAGCAGCTCGCCATCTACATCGGTTGGCTGATGCACCGTACTTGGGGCGGGATCGTTGCCGGTGCGTTCTTCGTTATCCCCTCGATTTTCATACTGCTTGCACTTTCCTATATTTATGCGGCGTACGGGAACGTCCCGGCGGTCGCGGGCGTACTCGTCGGATTCAAGCCAATTGTCGTCGCGATCGTGGTAGAGGCGGTCGTCAAGATCGGCAGCAAGGCGTTGAAGGGGTCCGTGCATTTCATCATCGCGGCGCTGGCGTTCGTATCCATTTATTTCCTCCACGTCCCCTTCCCACTGATCGTGGTCGCTGCTGCGATTGTCGGGTTGCTCGGAGTCCGGATCGCCCCCACCGTGTTCGTTCGACGGCCGAAGACCAAGGAGGCCGATAGAAAAACCGAAGGTGACGATGGCCTTGCGGATGAGCTGCCGCTGGTCATCGACGACCACGCACCACCCCCAGCGCACACGCTCCCTAACCGAGGTCGAACTTTCAGAATTCTTGCCATCGGGATGACCCTCTGGTTGCTGCCATTTCTAAGTATCGGATTATGGCGCGGCTTCGATAGCCTGCACTCGCAGGAGTACAGATTTTTCACGCAGGCGGCACTGGTCACGTTCGGGGGCGCCTACGCGGTGCTCGCATACGTCACACAGGCGCTTACGACCGCCCCGTACAACTGGCTCACGCAAACACAGGCCGTTGACGGTCTCGCTCTCGCGGAAACGACCCCCGGCCCGCTGATCATGGTCCTGCAGTTCGTCGGGTTCATCGCGGCGTGGAACAATCCCGGCGGGATGATCCCGACTTCAAGCGCGGTCGTGGGAGCGCTCATAACTACCTACGTCACCTTTCTCCCTTCCTTTCTGCTCATCTTTCTCGGAGCGCCTTTTATAGAAGTCCTTCGCGGCAATACAAATCTTACCGGTGCGCTTTCCGGCGTCACAGCGGCCGTCGTGGGCGTCGTCCTGAATCTCGCGTTGGTGTTCGGCGGCGCGGTTATATTGCCGAACGGCATCGCAGGCGACGTAGATTGGTTCTCCGCGGCGATGACGCTCGCGGCCTTTGCTGCTTTATATAAATTCAAAGCGGACGTGCTTTGGGTCGTCTTGATCGGCGGCCTCGTTGCGCTCTTGTGGACGCTTTTTATGGGATAACTCGTGGACTCGACTGACCCAACACCACTCACAACGGAACTGACGCGGCAGCAACGATTTGCCGATTATTTCGGCCTGGAGAGAAATGTCGTCGCTGCTTCCTCTGCTGTCTTTTCGCTGGGTGTAGGTGAGGAGCTTTGGAAAAAGTTCCTCCCGAAATATATGGAGTCCCTTGGAGCCGGCCCCCTTGCTATCGGGCTGTTCGGCACCGCTAAGGACTTTCTCGACGCCGTATATCAATACCCGGGTGGTTGGCTCGCCGACCATCTTGGTCGTCGGAGAGCTTTTTTGATCTTCATCGCTCTCGCGTCTGTCGGCTATCTGATTTATCTGTTCAGCCCTTCGTGGATCTTCCTCTTTCTGGGGCTTGCGTTCGCGATGGCTTGGGGCAGCATGGCGTCGCCCGCCATTTTCGCGGTCATCGGCGACTCACTTCCGAAAGAACGACGGTCCATGGGCTTCACGGTTCAATCGATGCTCAAGCGCGTCCCGATGGCGATCGCGCCGATCATCGGCGGTGCCTTGATTGCGGCGACGGGTGTCGTGGCGGGCGTCCGAACAGGGCTCGCGATAACGCTCGTTCTCGCGGCGGTAACAATTCTCATCATTTTGACCGTCAATATCCCGGTCATCGTGGGCGAAGCCGTTAATGTTCGGGGCGTGTGGCGTTCGTTCCACTCGGCTCTCAAGCGTTTGCTCGTCTCCGACATCATCATCAGGACGTGCGAAGGAATGGCGGAAATCTTCGTCGTGCTCTACGTCACCAACGTTATCGGGATAAACATCGGCGAATACGGGGTACTGGTCGCGATTCAGATGGTCACGTCGATCCTGGTGTATATTCCGTCTGCTAAGATCGCCGACCGGATCGGTCGCAAGCCGTTCGTCATTGCCACCTTTCTGTGCTTTGCGCTTTTCCCTTTGGCGGTCGTTCTAGCGTTTAATTTTGCCACTCTCGCCTTCGCATTCATTATCGGCGGTTTACGCGAGATCGGTGAGCCTTCACGAAAAGCGATGATCGTGGACTTCGCCGAGCCGCACCTTCGTGCCCGCTCGGTCGGGCTGTATTACCTGGTTAGAAGTCTTTCAGTTACACCGGCTGCGTTCGTCGGCGGGGCATTGTGGACGCTTGCTCCGCAAACGCCCTTTATCCTGGCCGGGATCATCGGTATCGTCGGGACGATCGTATTCATGGCGACGGTGGAAGAACGTTTTGCGAGCTGATCAGACGGGCAAGAAAAACGGTGTCAACGGAGCAGTTTTATGAAGTGGATTACAAGAGAACGCGTCAAGGTCGATCGTGTAGCATGCCCGTGGTTGATAAAGAAATTTGTTGACCCGGATGCCGAGTTCTATTTCGTCCCGCCGGACCGTGTGATGAGCGAGGCCGCTCGCCTTAACGCCAAACCGTTCGACGTGGAAGCCGCCGATCTCGGTCACCACGGACAGGAATGCTCCTTCGAGGCGATTCTCAAGAAGTACCAACTTTATGATGATCCCGCTCTGAAGCTGCTCGGCAAAATCGTCAACGGCGCGGACACGGATAATGCGCTTTGGCAACAACCCGAAGGCGCTGGTCTGGGAGCGATCGCGGAGGGCTTTCGCCATCTCGGACTCAAAGACGATCACGAGATCAATGCCGCCCAGTGGATCGTGTACGACGCGCTCTATGCTTATTGCAAGGAGATGGTGCGACAAGGCAAACTCGACGGAGCGGTCAAAGCTTAGGGATGTGGATTTCGTCGAGCCGTATCCCGCGCGCCGGTCAAGGAACTGCATGCCGGCTAATTCGTTCAAAAATGAACGAATTTTAATGTTGTCTTTATTTGGCTTTAATCAAGTTTCGTTAAGCTGTTCTTCTGTAAATAACCGCTATGCGTATTTTGGTGGTCGAGGACGAGGAAAAAGTCTCGCGTTTTGTAGCTCGCGGGCTTGAAGCCGAACGCTTTGCGGTGGACAAGGTCGCGGACGGAGCGAGCGGACTGGAATTTGCCACGCTCTATGAATACGATCTGATCATCCTCGACCTACTGCTGCCCGGTTTGAGCGGAACGGAGATGCTGCGCCGCCTCAGAGAAGTCAACGCCCACGTCCCGGTGCTAGTTCTAACCGCCCGCGACGCGATCGGCGACAAAGTTGAAAATTTCGAGGCAGGCGCCGACGATTATTTAACCAAGCCCTTTGCCTTCGCCGAACTGCTGGCGCGCGTGAAAGCCCTGCTCAGGCGCGGCGCCGTAAATCGCTCAAATGTGATACGCGTTGCCGATTTGGAATTGGACCGCCTTTCGCAAACGGTGCGACGCGGCGGAAAGCGGATCGAACTGACGGCGAAGGAGTACGCGCTGCTTGAATACTTAATGGCGAATGCCGGGCGCGTCCTCTCGCGCACGATGATTATCGAGCATGTCTGGGACCAGAGTTTCGACAGCGTGACGAATATTGTGGACGTATACGTCCGGCACTTGCGCAACAAGGTTGACGAGCCGTTCGAGCGCAAACTGATTCGCACGGTTCGCGGGGTCGGCTACTCGATATGCGACGAAACGGAAGCATGAACACGCGCTCGATTCGTTTTCGCTTGACGGTCTGGTACGCCGCGTTGCTCGCCGGCTTGCTCTTGGTATTCGGCGCTACTTCGTATTTCGGTCTCGCCGGTTACTTGGAGTGGTCTTTGAAAGATTCTCTCGAAAATCAGGCGCAGCAAATTGCCGTGAGCCATCTTGCCGATGTCGGGCTGACCGGCGAGGATTATGTTATCGAGGAGATTAAGGAGCACTACGCGCCCGAGATCAACTCGCGGTTTGTTCGGGTAACGCGCGGCGACGGAAGCGTCTTATACGTCTCCGGCATACCTGAAGACCAAAGTTTCGACCCGACCGGTCTGGGAGCATCGACGCTAGACGGCGACGAACCGCATACCCGGGAGGTGCATTTGCCGGACGACAAAGGCGATCTGCTGCTTTACACAATGCCTTTTACAGCGCGCGATGGTAGCCGCTACACGATAGAAACCGGCGCACCTTTTGACGCGATCGAAAGCGTGCTACGCGGGCTTTTATTCACTCTCGCGCTCGGCATGCCGGTAATGATCGTCCTATCAATTGCCGGCGGCTACTTCGTTATGCGAAGGGCGCTCGAACCCGTCAACGCTCTCACACGCAGCGCGGAACGCATCACGTCGAGCAATTTGGGCGAGCGGTTGCCGGTGGTAAACACCGGGGATGAATTGGAACGACTGTCGATTGCACAAAATAACATGGTGGGGCGACTCGATGCAGCATTCACACACATTCGTCGTTTTTCGGCGGATGCTTCGCACGAACTGCGCACGCCTTTAACGGTTTTGCGCGGCGAGCTTGAAGAGTTGGCGCAGCAGTCGAAACTGCCCGAAGACTCCCGCGAGCGCATCGGCAGCGCGCTCGAAGAAACCGAGCGGTTGTCAAGAATTGTGGAAAGCTTACTTGTCATTTCGCGGCTTGATGCCGGCGAAGCGCGGATGGAAAAGAAGCGATTCGATTTTGCCGAATTAACCGCCGCGACCGTCGAGCAAATGCGGCTGCTCGCCGAAGACAAGGGCATTTCCCTCGTCTCTGACGTCGAAGGCAGCGTTGAAGTTGAAGGCGATTCAGCTCGGCTCAAGCAGGTTGTTGTCAATCTGCTCGACAACGCGATCAAATACACACCGCCGGACGGCAAGGTAGAAACGAAGGTCCGGCGAAACGGGGGTTTTGCAATTTTAGAAGTTAAGGATACCGGAATCGGAATTCCTGCTGAGGCCCTGCCGCATGTTTTCGAGCGATTTTACCGAGTTGACAAAGCGCGTTCACGTGCGGTCGGCGGCACCGGTTTAGGCTTGGCAATCGTCAGGTCAATTTGTGCGGCACACGGTGGTGATGTGACTGTCGAAAGCCAGGAAGGACGCGGCAGCCTATTTCAGGTCAAACTGCCGATTGTTGCACACGACTAGAGACTGAAAGTAAAAGCGGTGAGAGTCAAACGATAATCTGGAAATAGGGAGAAGTTCTATGCAACGAAGAAAACTGTTAATCACGTTTTTGGCGTGCGGATTGTTGATCGTCCTTGCCTGTGGCATCAACAATGAAATTTTTGAAAGCAACGCGCAAACGTCAAAAGAAGAAGGCTATGTGCCGGTAGAAAAACCGGCTCCGCTACAAGAAAGCGGAAAGACACTGGAATACAATTTCGATAAAGACAACGCGGGCGGTTTGCCGGAGAAATTCCACGACGGCTTAACCGGCAAAGGAACGCGCGGAACGTGGACGGTAATGGCCGATGCAACGGCGCCTTCGCAGCCAAACGTCATCGCGCAAACGTCAACCGACAAGACGAACTATCGTTTTCCCGTATTGATCGCGGACGAAGGCTCGTTCAAGGATGTGGATCTGAGCGCCAAGTTCAAACCTGTTTCGGGCAAAGTCGACCAGGCGGCCGGGTTAGTCTGGCGGCTCAAGGACGCGAACAATTACTACATCGTCCGAGCCAACGCACTCGAAAATAACGTTGTACTTTACAAGGTCGAAAACGGCAAACGTTCTGACCTTCCGCTCGTCGGAAAAGGAAAAACCTACGGCGCGAAAGCCCCCGTGCCGAAGGATAAGTGGAGCGAGCTGCGCGTCGTCGCTGTCGGGAAACTTTTTACCGTCTATCAAAATGGCGAAAAACTTTACGACGTTGAAGACGGGACTTTCACAGAGGCCGGGAAAATCGGGTTGTGGACTAAAGCCGACTCGGTAACATATTTCGACGATCTGAAAGCAACCGCCAAGTAGTTAGGAGAATAAACACAGTTCGATCGTTCGGCGATCGGAAATTTTGAGGGGTTATGAAGAACGATGGTATTAGCCGGCGCAAAATGCTGGGTTCATTCGCTGCTTTGGGCGCGTCGGCAACGTTCAGTTCAAGAAGCGTCCAGGCGACTGTCTTGAGAAAAACGCCGCCGCTCACGCAGGACGAGGTCAGGGCGATTGAAACCGCACTCGGCAAAAAAGGCAGATATGTCGAGGCGGAAAGCACATACACCGTGCCGCTGCCGCGCAACGATCTAAAGGTTTCGATCAAAGGCGAATCCGTGCCGATTGCCTTCGGTTTCGGCGGGTGGGTGTCGGTCAAAAAGACGATGGACGGCAAATCGGCGGTTTTGATGAGCGACACCGTCTTGCTCGAAGAAGAGGTCAATCCGCTAATCAGCGCCGCGCACGCCAACGGTCTGGAGATCAGCGCGATTCACAACCATTTCTTCTACGAGCAGCCGCACATTTTTTACATGCACCTGCACGGCATCGGAACGGTTGCCGATTTAGCGAAAAGCTACGCAGCGAGCATCAAGATCAACAAGTTGTTTCCGGCAAATCAACCGAACGTGCCCCAGCCTGCGCGCACGGCGAAGGAGATTTTCGATTTGCCGGCGCTCGACAAGATTGTCGGAAAAGCCGGCGCGATAAACGGCGCGACTTACAAATACACTGTCGGACGCGACGATATGCAAATTACGGCGATGGGCGCCGAGATGACCGCGAACATCGGCTTAAACTCTTGGGCGTCGTTTGCCGGAGCGGCGAAGGCGGCGCACGTCGCGGGCGACATTGCAATGCTCGAAGCGGAAGTAAATCCCGTTATCAGGGCGTTGCGGCAAAGCGAGCTGGAAGTAGTGGCGCTTCATCATCACATGCTCGGCGAATCGCCTCGCATTATCTTTTTGCACTATTACGGCCGCGGCAACGCGAACAAACTGGCGACGGGGTTCCGAGCCGCGCTCGACGAGTTGGGCAAAAGGCACGACCAGATGAGGATGTAAAGCGTTTGGACTTTTTTGGGCGCTGAAAGGTTATGAAAATACGCCTGCGATTGAATGATACGGGGTCGGCGATAATTCTCGCTTGGCTGCTCTGCGTGTTTACCGTTTCGCTGGGTTTCGCCGGCGAGACGGTTTATGTGACGAATTACAGCTCAGACTTCATATCGCTGATCGACGCTGAAACGAACAGGAAACTGGCTGACATCCGCACGGGAAACAAACCACACGGCGTTGCCGTTTCGCCGGACGGACGAACGGTTTATGTCAGCAATGAAGGCGATAACAATGTATCCGTGATCGATGCCGCCGCGCGACGGGTAACCGCCACCGTAGAAGTCGGGAAAGCGCCGAATCAGCTTTGCGTCAGTAAGGACGGGCGTGCCGTTTACGTTGCAAACAACGGCGACGACACCGTTTCCATCATTGACACGGCCAGCCGGACTGTTAAAACCATCGAAGTCGGGCGCAAACCGCACATTTTACTTTCTTCGCCCGACGGTTCGCAGTTTTTTGTAACGCTAGAGGGCGACAACAAGATCGTCGTCATTGACCACGCGAAACAGGAAATAAGTGGCGAGATCCCGGTCTTTGGCTTCCCGCGCGTGATGGCGATTTCGCCGNNCGGCCGTGGTCTTTATTTAACGCTTCGCTGGCTCAACGGCAGTTTGAGGATTGACACCGAATCGCGAAAAGTCGTTTCGGCCTTCGATCTGGGAATGCCCGTGTTTCCCGCCGAAGGCAAAGCCGCTCACGGCCTGGCATTGTCCCGCGACGGAAATCGCCTGTATCTGACCAGCCAGATCCTGAATTCGGTCACGGTTCTGGACACTGCGACGATGAAAGTGGTCCGTGATATTGCCGTCGGGAAGGACCCGAACTGGATCGAGATAACCGCCGACGGTCAACGCGCGTTTGTCAGCAACACCGCCTCAGACAGCGTTTCCGTCATTGATCTTAGATCCAACAAAGTGATCGGCACCGTTCCAGTCGGCAAAAGCCCAAAGCGTTTGGCGATCGGAAATATTAACGAGTAGAGATGTTCTTGTCGTTACGGCGAATTGCGACTTGAAAATACTAGTCTCGGATTTTGCAGGACCGAGGAAGCGGAGGATTTGATTCGTGAAAACATTTATCGAAAATCGAGCATTATTTCTGCTGATTGGCAGCTTGATTCTGAATCTCGCGTGCGCTTCACCGCCGAACACCGGAAGATCTATCGGCAACGATTCTGCAGCAACAAGCGGAGAGGTAACGATCTACGTTTCGCAGGACCGCGTTTTCTCCGAACCCGTTTTGCGTGAATACGAAAAGAAGACCGGAGTAAAAGTGAACGTCGTGTATGACACTGAAGAAACGAAATCGACCGGGCTTGCCAACAAGCTACTGGCGGAAAAAAATCGTCCGCAGGCGGATGTGTTTTGGTCAAACGAGCCGGTCAGAACGCTGGTCCTGAAGAAGAACGGCGTGCTGGCGGCTTACAAATCGCCGCAGGCAGAGGGCATACCGGCAAATTTCAAGGACCCGGAAGGTTTCTGGACCGGATTTTCGGCCCGCTGCCGGGTGATCGTTTATAACACAAATCTCGTAAAGCCGGACGAAGCGCCGAAGTCAATTTTCGACCTGACCGACCCGAAATGGAAAGGCCAGGTGGCGATTGCCGACCCGCGCTTCGGTTCGACCTCGTTTCACATAGCGGCGCTCTACACCGAGCTGGGCGAGGAAAAGGCAGATGATCTTTTTCGCAGATTGAAAGCCAACGACGTAAAAATTGTGCCCGGAAATTCGGTGGTGCGTGATATGGCCGCGCGGGGGGAGGTGAAAATCGGTTTAACCGACACCGACGACGTGAATGTCGCTCTTCAGGACAAACAGCCCGTGGCGATGGTTTTTCCGGACCGCGACGGAATCGGCGTACCCGTTATGCCGAATATGGTTTCCCTCATCCAAAACGCCCCGAACGCCGGAGAGGGAATGCGTTTGATCGATTATCTGCTTTCCCCGGAAGTCGAGAGAAAATTGGCGGAATCCGAAGCCGTGCAGATCCCCTTGCGACGGGGTGTCGAGCCGCCGCGAAATATTCCGCCGCTCGCTTCCTTCAAGCCGATGACACTCGATTACGCCAAGGCGGCCGACCGCCTGGAAGACGTAACGCGGAGGTTACAGGATATTTTAGGATTGTAGTCCCGGTACGTTCGAACCTGGCGATATAAGCGTTTGGAGACGAATCAAAAACAACGTTCGTATTTTGCAAAAGTTTACTCGCGGTTCAGCCTTCGCGGGCTGATCTTTTTTGTTGCGGCGGCGGCCTTTTTTTGTTTTTCGGTGCTGCCTGTCGTTTATATGGCGGCGTCTTCGTTCGTGAGCGAACAAGGCGCATTCAGTCTTGAGAACTATAAAGAACTTCTTTCTTTCGACGAGCGCCGGCGCGCTCTGCTGCTAAACAGCACGGCGCTCGGTTTCGGCGCGGCCTGTCTTTCGACCTTGATCGGCGTGCCTCTCGGCTTCCTGCTCGCGCGCGTGGAGTTTACGTTCAAAAAGCTTTGGCGTTTCGTTTTGCTCGTCCCCCTTGTCATCCCGCCATATATTTTCGCGTTGGCCTGGGTGTTAATGCTGGGCAGGCTGGAGCCCGAGATTGCCTACAGTTTAATAGGAGCGATCATAGTTTTGGGCTTGTGTTTTTACCCGCTCCCGATGCTGGCGGCTGAAGCGGCTTTCCGACAAGTAGATCGCCGGATGGAAGAAGCTGCTTTGCTGGCCGCGTCTCCTTTTCGCGCCTTCTGGCAAATTACGATGCCGCTGATCGCGCCGGTCGTTTCGGCCGTTTTCCTTATCGTCTTCGTGCTCTCGGTCGCGGAGTTCGGCGTTCCCGGTCTGCTGCGCGTCCGGGTTTTCACTACGGAAGTGTTCACGGCTTTCGCCGCGCTTTATGATATCGGCGCGGCGACCGCTCTGGCTGTTCCGGCGTCGTTCGTCACGCTGCTAGCGGCGATTTTCGCGGCGAAGCTGCTTGGCGAAAAAACTCTCATCGGCAGAAGACAAAATTTGGCGGCGGCGAACTCGACGCGGGGCGTTTTCAGGCTCGCTTTGCTGGCGGGGGCGTATATTGTTTTGGTTGCGGCGGTCCTGCTCCCAATTCTTACCCTCTCTTCCGAAGCTTTCGCGGTCAGGAGTTTATCGAAAGTAGTCCTGGATTCCGCCGCGGCGATCGCAAACAGCCTTTTGCTTTCGGCCATCGGCGCCGGTTTGGTAGTGGTCATTTCCGTCGTTCTCGGTTATGCGCGCAGTCGCGCGAAAACGAATCGGGGGTGGTTTGCGGATGTTGTGTTTCTCGTCATCTTCGCCGTTCCGAGCACTGTCGTCGGGGTCGGGATCATCGCACTTTGGAATCGCGGCGGTTTGGAAACGATCTATACGAGCCAGGCGATCATCGTCGTCGGTTATCTCGCCCGTTTTACCCCGGTCGCGGCTTTGATCTTTGGCGGCATTGTCCGGCAGATCCCTCACTCGATCGAAGAGGCCGCGGCGATCTCGGGAGCAAACTGGTTGCGTGTTTTCGGCCGAATCGTGCTCCCGAATATGAAAAACGGAATCGCGGGAGTCTGGCTGATCACTTTTATTTTCACCTTTGGCGAACTGGGAACGACACTGCTTGTCGCGCCGCCCGGCGAAACTACCCTTCCCGTGCGTATTTATACGCTCATCGCCAATACGCCGCCGAGCGAAGTTGCCGCACTCGCGCTATTGCAGATTGCCGTCATTTTGCTTCCGTTGGCGTTTTTGATCTTATGGCGAAAACCGAAGAAAAGGACGGCGTGAGAAGAGCCGATTATTTATCGCTTGCCGGGGTTTCAAAATCGTTCGGCGGGCGGGTGATACTCAAAGAGATCTCGTTCGAAGTTGCGAAGGGCGAATCCGTGGTTCTGCTCGGGCCGAGCGGCTGCGGAAAAACGACGCTTTTGCGGATGATCGCCGGTCTTGAAACGCCCGATGCGGGTGAGATTTACCTCGACGGCGAATGCGTCGCCGCGTCGGGCGCTAATCTGGTCGCGCCTCACCGTCGCCGAATCGGTTTTGTTTTTCAAGACCTCGCCCTTTGGACCCATTTTACGGTTGAAGGGAATCTGCGGTTTGTTCTCTCGTCGCAAAAAGTTCCGAGATCGGAACAAGGCCGGCGCATCGCGGAGATGCTAGATCTGGTTAGAATGCAGGGCTTTGCTAACAACTATCCTGCCGAGCTTTCGGGCGGCGAACAGCAGAGTGTCGCTCTGGCCCGCGCCTTGATCGGCGGCCCGCGTCTGCTTTTGCTGGACGAACCGTTTTCAAGCCTCGATACGAATTTGCGAGGCAAATTGCGCGACGAATTGATCGCCATTCAAAAGCGTCTCGGTATCACGACCGTTTCCGTAACGCACGATGAAGTGGAAGCGGAAGTGCTGGCCGACCGGATAGTGAAACTAAGGGAGGGAGCAATCGAAAGCATTACAGTTGTCAAACCCGATAAAGTTTGATCCGCTTATGAGACTTTTACTTTTTTTGCTTGTCCTGAGCATCGCTTCTATTTCGAGCCCGTCAACTCACGGGCAGGTCTCTTCAACGGAGAACAAAGCGAGAATCTCGCGCGCCGGCGGAGAGATCCAGATTGACGGCGTGCTGGACGAGGAGTCCTGGCGGACAGCCGAAAGCATCACGAATTTTCGCCAGCAAGAACCGAACGAAGGCACTGAGGCTTCGGAACGAACGGAGGTTCGGGTTCTTTTCGATGATAAGAATATTTACATTGGGATCCGCGCATTCGATTCCGAAGCTGGGAAAACCAACGCCCGCGAGCTTGTCCGCGATGCTTCGTTCTCCAACGACGACAAGGTTGAAATCCTGCTGGATACTTATCACGATCGGCGCAACGCTTTTCGTTTCGCGGTCAATCCTCTGGGAGTGCAACAGGATGCGCTAATCACCGACGAAGGCCGGGACGTAAATCTTTCGTGGGATACGAGCTGGATCACGGAAAGCAGCAGAGACGCCGACGGCTGGACGGTCGAGATAGCGATTCCGTTAACGAGCCTGCGTTTTATGGAGGGCCTGGACACGTGGGGATTTAACGTCGCCCGCGTCATCCGACGCAAGAACGAGGAAGTTTTATGGACGAGCTGGCAGCGCGAGTTCGGTCTCGAGAAGGTTTCGCAAGCGGGCGAACTTGTTGGAGTCGGCGAGATACGGCGGCGCCGCCTTTATGAGATCAAACCTTACGTGACCGGGGGCTGGCGAGAAGGCGTGCCGCTCGTCGGCACAAGAGGATTCGACGCCGGGGTCCGCGGCACGGCGGGGATCGAAGTCGCACGCGTCGGCATCACGCCTTCCTTGACGGCGGAGTTTACCGTCAATCCCGATTTCGGGCAGGCGGAGGTCGATCAGCAGGTGGTTAATCTTTCGCGCTTTTCGATCTTCTTTCCCGAAAAAAGGGACTTCTTTTTGGAGAATGCCGGCATTTTTCTGTTTGGACGACAGGGCAGCAACCAACTTTTCTTTACGCGGCGGATGGGCTTAACAGATCGAGGCGAGCCCGTCCCGATTGATTACGGCGCGAAAGTGACGGGCAAGATCGGCNNTCGGCAGCTACAATGTCGGTTTTCTGCAAGTGCAGACTCGCAGGCTCGGCGACCAAACGACGAGCTTCGGCGTGCCGCGCCAAAATTTCACCGTCGCCCGCGTCAAACGCGACATTTTCGGGCGTTCGTCGATCGGCGCGATGTTTGTCAACCGCGAGGGCAGTCAGTTCACCGATGCGACCGGGCGGGCCGACGAGACACGCTATCACCGAGCAGCCGGCGTTGACGCCGAATTCAATCTTACAGACCGCTTGCGCGTCCACACTTTCCTGATGGGGACTGCCAAGCCGGGTGCGAAATCAAGTTTTCTGTCGGGGCGCGTGGATACCCGCTACGAGGATGACAATTTTCGCTTTATCGGTGTTTATGAAGACATTGGAAGCAATTTCCGCCCCGAAGTCGGCTTCGTCGAACGCAACGGCATCCGCCAGTATTTCAGTCAGGCCGCCTATAAACCGCGCCCGCGTTTCATCCCTTTCGTCCGGTCTATGGAATTCGAGACGCAGATCGAATACTACGAAGACCGGCGGGGGCGACTCTCGACCAGANNATTCAAGAATTCTGCCGTTTTCTCCTTTCGCCTGGTCGAAGACGTGACGGACGTTTTGGCCGAGCCGTTTGAAATTAGACGCGGCATCGTGATTCCTCCCGGAACGTATCGTTTCAACCGCCCGCGAGTTGAGTTCTTCAGCGACCAGAGCAAAAAGATCGTTTTCACAGGACGTTACAAATGGGGCGGATTCTATTCGGGCGAGCGGGACGAATATTCCGCCGGGGTAACGTATCGCCCGAATAAACATTTGCTGTTCGATTTCGCCGATACCTACAACGATGTGCGGCTTCGGCAAGGCAAATTCACGACCAATCTTTTCGCCGGCCGGGTCAACTATAACTTTTCCCGGAAACTGCTGACCTCGGCTTTGCTTCAACTCAACTCAGCCGCGCGAGTTTCGGCACTCAATGTTCGACTCCGTTACATCTATCGACCCAACAGCGACTTTTTCATCATCTACAATCAGACAACGGGCAGCGGACTGGAGCGGCCGTCATACAGCCTTCAAATGAAAATGACTTATAATTTTACCTTCTGAAAGCCGGCAAGACGGCGCGCCGCGGCAGGATTCCCGCGAAATTGTTTCGGTTCGGCTGGATCCTGAGGCAGGCTTGTTACTAATAAGCGGTTTGTATCCTATAAAAGCGGGGGCATACTTGTGCGACGCGGGGCAAGTTATCCTGGTCTCCGATCGAAAGAGCTCGCTCGACCCCTAAACGCGTTAATCAGGCGGTGCAAGTCGCCGCAGGCTTAATTAAGAGCGAGTATCCGTTTGCCACAATGAAAGGCAAAAATCCCGGGCCTACAATGATGGCAAGAATTATGACTCCTCCAAATCTTTAGTGTTTCTTGAGTGCAGAACCGTGGTTTGGCGTCTTGATATTTCCGGCGCAGGGGAGTCCTTTCCTGATAACGCGCGTGCCGAATGCAACTGTTCGGTGTGTCGAATTTCCCCCAAACTTTCGATCTCCAGTGAAGGTCTTCCTCAGTATAGAACTATTCGACCTGTTCGACGAGTCTCGCAAAGATCGATCACTCTTTGATTGCCGCTTCCCGTCCATGCCCCGGCACCCCCTGCTAAGGCAACGACGTAGGGACCATCGATCAGCATATCGATATCAGCGAGAACTTCGCCTATCGCCGGCTGGGTTTCCGCTTGTCGCGCGAGCGTTTCCAACGTATAGCCTGTGTAACAAAGAATATGCTTGCAACCGGCTCGACGAAGCTCTTTGACAAGTGCTAGCAGACTTTCAGATTGAGCAAACGGTTCTCCACCGAGAATGCTAACCCCATCACGCTCGAAGGACGGGTCAAGCAACTTTTCAGCAAGCGTCGTAACTGAGACCAGTTGTCCACTATCCGGGCTGTGTAGATGCGGCACCCAACATCCTTTGCAAGACAACGGACAAAACTGAAAGAGCGCCGAGCTGCGGCGGCCCGGCCCTTCGACAAGCGAGTTGTGATAGTAGCCAGCGATCCTTACACGAGCCTCTTCTGTTTGGATATCCGGCGTGATCGGCGCCGGGATAACATCGAGCGGGCGAGCACATCCGCATTCCTTACCTTCGCCTGCAATGGCAGCAAATTTATCCAGCACATCGGCAGACAGGTGTGAATGCTCCAGGAGCATAACCCCGTTTGTCGTATCGATCAGCATTGTCAGTTCGCTCATCGTTTCTCCTCTCGAACTTCTTTATTCATCTAACTTCCTGCCGCCCGTTTTCGTTCAGGTACGCGATGTTGCGGTCCATGCCGTCGATGGCTGTCGTCAACTCTCTATATACTTCTTCTTTTCGCGATGAGGGCAGCTTTTCAGTAGCCAGCCCTCGCAACTCGATGAGATTCGCTCGTTGCCGTTTGAGAAGCGGCAGACTCTGCTTGTCGGGAATGAGGTTTGGACAACTCTGACACGACAAGCGTGTTTCGCACGGATGATATGCAGTAAGCCCGCACCAGCCTAAGCCGAGATCAACAAACAGCGATTCCCGCCATTCAACCTGCGCGGCGATGTGAGCTTCCGGGGAGAGCAGCACCCTGATTTGCGCCGTCGCACGGTGTTCCTCATCGATCTGAGCAAACGCCGTCTCAAACTCCTGTCGAAGCAAAGGCGGCATCACCGCGGCATATCGCATCGTCATTGTCAGGTTTTTGTGGCCGAGCATCCGGCTGATCGACTCGATCCGCATCCCGCGTCGGCGCCACAATGTGGCAAGCGTGTGGCGAAACCAATGGCTTGTATAGCGCTGATCTGTTTTTGCGAGTCCGCATAGTTTAGTGATGCATGCATTCAGCATATGAGTGGTGAATGGCAGCCCACGCCATGCAAACAGATAGTCGGTAGGCTTGTTGGTGCGCTCGTCGAGAAAAGAGGGTTGTTGGCCGCGCACTTTCATCCAGTTGTCGATCGCGGTGACCACTTGCGGACGGACCGGGATCATTCGATCATTGCGGAGTTTGCCAACCGGAACCCTGAGCCAATGTGTCTGCTCACCCGTTTGCGGGTCGATTGCCGCCAACAGACATCCCGTATCAAGGCGACAGAGTTCACCGGCCCGTAACCCTGACTCGAAGAGCACGGCCAGGACAGCCTGTACCCTCTCAAATGGCGGCGGAAAGCGTGCCGCATTCACTTGTTCAAAAGTCAGACTCTCCAGTACGGCACCGAGTCGGTGCCAATCCTGGTCCGGGATCGTGCGCGGTAGCTCTTGATCGACGCGCGGCAAGTCGCCGCGAATCCAGAGCTTTCGGCGCGGACGTTCCGGGTAGTCGAGGGCATCGATCTGTTCGCAAAAGTTGCGGACGCAAGACAGCGTACGAACTTGATGCCACCTCGACACTGGCTGCCCGAAGTTGACAGTATGAAATTCGTGGCCGGCGTTGGTGTAGTCTCCGCATTGCATATCTTTCACCGCACGCTTAAAGGCTTCTATATGCTTACGTCGGAGATCCGCGATCGACTTCACCGACGGGTCAACCTCGCCGAGCCAGTCGCCAAAGCGGCGCAAGGAAACGCGATATGTCTGAATAGTCCCTGCCGCACGCACCGTTTGAAAATCGGCAAGAAATCGCGTGAATGTCTCCCGTATCTGCGGAGCGGTGCGTCCCCATGTAAAGTGGGGTGATGGATCAGCCAAGAATCGGGTCGCTGGGGCCTCCTTTAGATATCCCATTGCCCGTAAGACCTTCTCAATACGGATGACACTCGCATTTGCGACTCGTTTTGACCTCTTCGTGAAATTACGCCAATTCTCTATATCGACTCTTGTGAGTTCGCCGAGATCGGTCTTCTTAGCGAGTACGAGCATTGCTAAAAGAGCGCTCGTAACGCACTTATGGAGCGTCACCTTATCTTTGTAGCCGACATTGAGGGCGGCCGTCATAAAACGTTCGCTGATTTTGCGTGCACGATCTTTTCCGAGCCATTTCTCAGCGAGAACGCGGTGAAAGGTCTTATGGATCTCTTCGCTGTACGGTATGATTCCAAGAAAGAAAAGCGTTGAAGCGACAAGGTGCCACTTATCTTCTTGATTCCAGTGCCAAACCTTCGAGCGATCCTTTTCTCGCTCCAGCATCTCGCTTTTCCAGGCTCGAAGGCGTTCCCACTCGAATCCCCAGTAGGTACAGTCGAACTCTAACATCAGCTTGCCGCAAAAGTGCAGCGCTTCGCTGAAGGCGAAATGATGATAACGCGCCTGGCGATTGCGTACGCAATAGTGTACGAAGGCTTTTTTGAATGGATCGAACAACTCCGCAATCTGCTGTTTTTCCTTAGCGTCCCAACGTTTTGTGGCAAGGAGTTGTCGCTCCTTCTCGGTAAGAGTCAGGCGGTGTGCGGTGAAGTTGAACTCTGGCTTATTCGGACTGATCGGGGTACTCATTTCGTTCCCCCCTTACTATCCTTGTCGGCATCTTCCGTGGACTTAGCTTTCGAAGTGTCCGCCATTGCCTGGCGGTACTCCCGCTGAAGGCGAGTATCCCGGACCTCGTTATAAATAAGCGTCGTCTCTATATGTCGATGACCAAGCTGTCTCTGTAGCGCGTCCATCGGCATCCCGGCTTCTGCCAGGTTCGTCGCGCAGGTATGACGAAAAGCGTGAGCATGAACGCGTGGCACACCGGCTCGCTTGCGGGCTTCTTCGCAAACATAGACCCAGGCCCGGTAACGAAATGGCTGGCCAAAGTTCCGCCTCCCGAGACAGACAAAAACGTAGTCGTGGGTCAGAGAGGTCGGGCGTTCTATTCTGATGTAGTTCGAAAGTGCAGTGAGAGCTTCGTCACTTAGAGGAACGATACGGGAGTTGCGACTCTTGGAAGCATGAACCGTAACGCGCCGGCCCGCCCAGTGAATGTCCGGCATCTGTAGGGAGAGAGCTTCGCCGATCCGGACACCTCCGTCTTTCAGCAGCCATACGATCGCACGGTCGCGATGCTTTGTTGCGGTCAACTGCGAGACGAAGCGATCGATCTCGTCCGGCGAGAGTGTCTGCGGTCGAGAGCGGTCGTACCGAAGAAGCGCGGGTTGGCCCGAGACGATCCCAGCGGCAGTGCGTAACGTTCCTCCAATCGGAACAGGGTTGCGTTGAACACCCGTTTGTTCGGGCTCCAACATAAGAAACTCATACCACTGCCGGAGTGCGGAAAGACGCCGGACGAGTGTGCGTGCCCCAACTGTCTCTCCGCGACATGTCGGACGCTCACGCTCCGTGCGAACACACTGGATAATATCGGTAGGCCGAGCAGTAAGAGCATTGATCCCGGCGTCGTTGCAGAACGCGAGCCATCGCACGAGATCCTGCCGGTATGCCCTCACAGTGTTGTAGGGACGTACGGTTGATAGATCCTCGACGAAACGCTCAAACCAAAATGAAGTATCAAAAGTGTGCTGTTTGTTGTTGGTGTCTTTCATGGGCTAAATCATACTTCGCCCTTTCAAGACTGTAGATAAATCCCTGACAGCGAATCGAACACCCACTGACTTGAACCACACTCCGTCGTCCGGGACCGTCAACCGTCGAATGATGGTAAAAACGGTAAAGCCAAATAGAGAATTCGTCTGATTCAGTTTGCTTGGGTGACTTACATTGACGAGGGAGAACGGGTAAGTTTCTTCGCGAGTTTTCAGCCGGCTTAGCGCAGTTTATGTTCACTCGCGTACCAAGATCACCCGCAAGATCGTCAACGGCTTGTTTCGAGGCCTGCGAGATCTCAACGGTAACCCGCCCGACATCAGGTTCCAGTACGAAGACCATTTCGTTATTCATTTAATCCCACTCGCCGTTTTGCGTGAGGCTTTACGTGAAACTCCTCCGTTTTCCGGTCGGTTGTCGGAGCTCCGAGTATCTGTTTCAGTTGGCGGGCTGTTTGCTCACAAGCCGGCCCCTGGATACCGTTGATCGTGGTATCGCACTTCCCGGTTTCCGTATCGATCGTGAATTCGATTTCAGGCATGTCGTTCCTCTTCGAATCTAGAATTTGACTCTTATCTTGATCGTCTTTCCGATCCGCTCTTTGACAAGCGTCCCGCCGAGTTTCCTGGCCATCTTTCGGGCGCCAGCTTCGTGATAGTGATTTTGCAGCCTCACAACGAAATCCTTGCCGAGACGATAGTCGAGGTCCATATCGTCGATCACAGCGACGTAGCCTGACGCTGTTTTTTGGAAACCGATATCGGCCAGAAAATGATGGCTTTTTACGTCCTTTCGCCGGACAATAATGTCCGCCGTGCGGGCGTTGCGTTTGTCCCAACCATCAAGTGGCAGATCCTTGCCTTGAATCACGATATTGAATCCGAAGTCAGCTAGTGCTTCGAGCAGCAGATCACCATTTGCAAACGACTGAGATTCGAATGTCATGTATTTACTCATAAATACCTCAAGTTAAAATTCGTAAACGCGATCGGGGCTCTGTCCCACGAGTTGAGAGCCTTCGATCTTTGCGGCCGCACCCTTTATATTGTTCCGCGCCCATTTGCGAATCTCTTCGATCTTCTCGCTCATCATCTGGGCTGTCGGCGTCATGTTGTCTACAGCCTTGAGAATGTCTCGCGTTTCGGCGGAACGGTCGCCGTCGATAAAAGCTTCCAGCACTCCGTCCTTTACCGCTCCTTCGATCTCGGCTCCGGAAAAGTCCTTACTTCGTTCGACGAGCTTTTCCAAGTCGAACTGGTTGGCATCGAGTTGTCTCTTTTTGAGATGGACTCGGAATATCTCTCGACGATCCTCGCTTTCCGGAAGGTCAACAAAATGGATGTAAGAAAAACGTCCAATCCTGAACTGCTCGGACTCAAGCTCGCGAACATCATTCGCGGTTGCGAAAACCAGAACATCGCGGTTGTCCTGCATCCAGTTCAGCAGGTACGAAATCGTTCGGGCCGTCTCACCACCATCGGTCTTGTTCGAGGACTTCATTCCAGAGACAGCCTTCTCGAACTCGCTGATTCCGAGAATTCCCTTGATCGTTCCTGCAATCGACAGTGCTCGCTTTATCGACATCGCAGACGAGCCGATCACTCCGCCGCCTTCGCCCATTATCGAACCAAAATCAAGATCGAGAAGGGCACGATTGGTTATGCTAGACGCAACGCGCTTGCACAGATCCTTTCCGCATCCTGGAAGGCCGACTAATAGTATTCCTTTGCACGGCTCGACAAGTCGTGCCTTCGCTCGTGGGCTGAACGTGTACGCGGCCCTTTCCAAGATTGCCCGAAGCGATTTGTAGCCACCCAGATTGCTAGCCGCCTCGGGATGGACATAAGTCAGCGAACCGCTACCGCGAATCACGTTCTTCTTCTCTTCGAGAATTACCTTTATAGAATCCTGATTCAGCCCATTGCAGCTAATAACAGCTTTTGCGATGACATTGCTTATCTCGCCAGCGGTCAGACCTAGCAGTGATTGGAGCAAAGCGGTCTGTGTTTCTGTTGTGAGATCGATATCGAGTCCATTAGACCTTAAGTTCTCAAGTTGCAGATCTATCGATTCTTCGATCTCACCTTCTTTCGGAAGATCCAATTCGATCTGCGTAACCTCTTTTTCAAGGGTTTTCAATTCAGGAAAGTTCGGACCGACGAACAGAACGGTCGCTTTGGTCGATTTTAGCTTCCAGGCTATTTCGCGAAGACGGCGAACGAGAAGCGGATCTTCCTGACCGTAAGGCGAAATGTAAGGAGCGTAGTCACACAAGAGAAAGATGCCGGTCTTCTGCTCGCTAATGTAACCAAGCACACTTTCGGGGTCATCGGTATCCCCAATCGAAACCGGAGTCTGCTGAAGGCCGTCTTTTGGATCGACGATTTTTTGCAGGCCTGACGGTCGGCTCCAAAAATAAAGCGGCTTCTCCTTATGCCGCTCATGGAAGACCAGATCGAGAAGAGCCTCTCGAACCCTGTCCTCCTCGTAGGTGTTGATAGCGATAAGCGGATAGCGTGCCCGGATCCTTATATCCAGCTCGTGCAGGAATTTCCGGATGCTGTCGGCATCGGTTTCTTTTTCAGTCATGTTGCTCTCAAAGATCACGAAACGGACTGCGAAGCACGTCGTCCGTTATGTCCGTTCTGCGGTGCAGGGCTGCTCATACGCTCGACCTTCTGCATCTCTTCACGGGATGCTATCCCGTTCTCAATTTTAAAACCGAGATTCGCGAGAGCCCGTCCAACCGCGCTCGTTTCACCGTTCTCTATGAAGGAAGTCGTATTCACATACCCTTGGCCCCGGATCTCGAACGCGTGTCCTGTTGCGCTCGGTTCGGCATCGTCGGGGCAACGAAAGACGTTCGCCTTTACACACACGAAACCGGTTTCTTCGTTGAGTCTCACCAGGTCGGTAACGATGCGTCCTTCCGGGTATTTTTCGTAGAAAGCCGCGATGCGGGAGTGGACGGGTATGTATTTGCTTAGATCGAACTGTGCCATTGCGATATCGCCTCGGGAGTTGAATTTCTATGCGGATTAACGAAGAACTTGAACTCGTTGCAACATTCCTGTCCGCCGCTTATTTTTCGATATATGAAGCAATGAAAGCGCCCGGGTCTGGGGATGGTTTCCTCTGGTACAAGATTCCCAGCTGCTGCGAATCAACTCCAAGCTCGGGAAGCCTTATTCCCGCGCTGGGAGCGGTAGATCAAGCGTCGGGAAGCTTAGTTCGTTTCCCAGCGTCGGGAAACTTGCCCCGACTAAGATAAACTTCGCTTAAGCCTCAGTATCTATCAGATTTCGCGCGGAGTGACAGTTTCGCAAGTTCGAGGCAGATTCCCGAATCGTTCGGACTGATGATAAAATTATGGGTTGTATAAAAAACGATGAAAAAGGATTTATCTGAGTATCCGCGCCGGATTATTTGCCTTACGGAAGAGACAACGGAAGTCCTTTATCTTCTCGGAGAGCAGGACCGCATTGTCGGCATCTCGGGATATACGGTACGGCCACCTGAGGCACGGCAAAAGCCGAAGGTTTCTGCATTCATCAATGCCAAATTTGACAAGATAATGGCGTTGGAACCCGACCTTGTATTTGCGTTTTCCGATTTGCAGGCAGACATTGCGGCTGAACTCATACGTCGCGGCGTAAACGTATTCACTTTTAATCAGCGCAGCGTTGAAGAAATACTTCATATGATCCTTACGGTCGGGCGCATCGTTGGCGGCGAAGATCAATCATTGTTCTTAGTCGGGCAACTTTGCGAAGAGCTAGATGCCGTCAGAGCCTCAGCAGCCCGGTTTCCGTTTCGGCCACGAGTTTATTTCGAAGAGTGGTTCGATCCACTCATTTCCGGCATTCGTTGGGTCGAGGAATTGATCGAAATAGCCGGCGGCGAAACGATCTTTCCCGAACTCAGAAATTGCCAGGCTGCAAAAGACCGCATTCTTTCAAGCGAGGCTATCATAGATGCAAATCCGGATGTAATTATAGGTTCATGGTGCGGGCGGCAAGTAAAAAAAGAAGTGATTCGTTCTCGTGCGGGATGGGCCAACATAGCGGCTGTAGCCAGTGGACATATTTACGAAGTGAAATCGACGTATATTCTACAACCCGGCCCTGCCGCCTTGACCGAAGGAATTCGCCAAATACATAAAATACTGGCACATGTCGCAGCAGCTGATGTTGATATAACACTCGCTCCGGTGGAGAAAACGGACGCGGCCTTATCAGCGTGATATTTGCTTCACATAGCCGTATGGACAATGTTTACAACCGTTACGGCAACAATATCCACGCTTCAGATGATACCAGGCTGTAAAAACAAAATTGCCATCGTCATTAATGTAGTAGTCGATTCCCTCGACCGTCTTGCTGCTGGTATTGAAATCCTTCGCCATATTGTTTGAGGCATTTTCGGGAGTTACAGTCTGGACGTATTCCGCTATCTTTTCCTGCACGACGATCTTCAAACACGCCGGACAGCGGCAATCCTGACTGAAATCAAGCGGCATTATCGGCGGGTAATCGTTGCACCAGCAATTCTGATCGGAGCTTTCGGAACCACAATCAAAGCTCGTCCCACAAACTGAACAAGTTTTTGCTTTCATACCGGACATAATTCGGAATCGCTAATTATCCCAAACATAAACAAATTCTATCGCAATTTTATTTATCTAACACATCTTGTTTGCTCTCGCGTTCTCATCTGCTATAGTTTAGGCGAAGGTTCTTTTCAGTTATCAAACCGAAAAGGTTTTGCCGTATGGCAAATCAAAAGGGAATCGTGTGTAAATCACGAACTGTCGCGCAACTGTAAGTAACGAAATAATTTTCTCCAATATATCCACTGCTGATTAAGTGGGAAGGATGGTAGAAAAGGTTACAAGTCAGGAGACCTGCCTTTACTAAATTGACAATGCTTTCGCGGATTGAAGCAAGCGGTCAGAACTAAGGCGCGTTTCTTGAACAAGCTCCCTGCCGATCAAGAAGCCTTTCTTCCTTCTTTCCTTTCTCCAAATCCAGAACACATCGTACAGTATCAGCGAAAAGCTGCGCATAAAACTTGTGCGTAGTCTGATCAATCTTTTGTTCTAGAGAGGACATTATGCAGGCAAAAAAGATCGACGTTAGATTTGGCGTTATCGCTTTGATGATCCTTGCCGCGGCGTTTAGCCGTCTGATCCCGCATCCGGCGAACTTTGCGGCGATAGGCGCGATGGCCTTGTTCGGAGCCGCGCACTTCAAAAGCAAATGGGCGGCTTTCATCGTCCCTTTGCTGGCGCTTTGGTTAAGCGATCTGGTTGTCACGAACATTCTTTACGCGTCGTATTACAAAACCTTTACGCTTTTCTACAGCGGATTTTACTGGGTTTATGGAGCGATAGCTCTAACAACGGTGCTTGGTTTTTTGCTCTTGAAGAAGGTTAATTTCGGCAGGGTCGCAGGTTCGGGCCTTGCGGCATCACTGTTGTTTTTCATCGTTACGAACTTCGGTTCGTGGCCGGGCAATCCGCTCTACAGCCAGGATTTTAACGGGTTGATAGCTTGCTACGTCGCGGGGATTCCATTTTTTGGCGGGACGCTTGCCGGTAATTTGTTTTACTCGGCGGTTTTATTCGGCGGCTTTGCATTGGCGCAAAGACAGTTTCCGATTTTGCGTTCGGTCGAGGTTCGAAGCGAGGTACAGGCTTGAATAGAAGCGACGTTTACAGAGCCTGGGGAAAAATCTTACGCGGCGGTCACCCTTCGATGTCCATCGAGATCACACGCGAATGTCCACTAAGATGCCCCGGCTGTTATGCATACGAACCGGAACATCTGCAGGGGAACGGGGTTCTCAGAGAGTTAAGCGACCATAAGGGCGATGACCTGATCAATAATGTCCTAAAGCTCGTAAAAAAACATAAACCGATTCACCTCTCGATCGTCGGCGGCGAACCGCTTGTCAGATTCCGTGAACTGGACATTCTGCTTCCGCAACTGAGCCAACTCGGGATTGCGGTTCAGCTTGTGACAAGCGCCGTACGCGAAATTCCGAAAGCATGGAACAAGATAAAGGCTCTGCATATCGTCGTTTCTATAGACGGTTTACAGCCGGAACATGACGCACGGCGAAAACCCGCGACATACGAGCGAGTCTTAAGAAACATCCAGGATCAGAAAATAACCGTTCATTGCACCGTCACTTCGCAAACGGCACAGCGCGAAGGCTATTACGAAGAGTTTCTTAAGTTTTGGTCTGCAAGGCCGGAGGTCAAGCAAATATGGATGAGTTTGTTCACTCCGCAAATGGGTGCCGACGACGAGGAAATACTTTCTCCGGTAGTTCGTTCGAATGTAATAAGCGAGTTCGTCGTTTTACGTGAAAGATTTCCTAAGCTCATCTTTCCAGATCGAGTTGCCAAGGGCTACCGGGAACCGCCCAAGTCGCCGAACGAATGTATATTTGCACGAACCACTTTGAACCTGACGGCCGATCTGACGAGCCGTGTTACGCCGTGTCAATTCGGCGGAACACCGGATTGCTCGCAGTGCGGATGTATAGCGTCGGCCGGACTAGCGGCGGTCGGGAACTACAAGTTGTTCAACATCTTGCCACTTCGTACCATCTACAACGCCTCGGACCGTATCGGACAAACATTTCGACGATAGGTGTATCGTCCCTAAGAAGACCTGCTTCAGCCGACGCAATTATCGACAATTAATGCGAACGAAACCAAAAGCAGTAATGAATTGGAGCGGCGGCAAGGATTCTGCTCTCGCTCTAAATAGATTGCTTTACGAAGACGAGTTTGACGTAAAATTCTTGCTTACGAGTGTTAACAGTCACTGGCAGCGAATCTCGATGCATGGGGTTCGACGGGAATTACTTCATAACCAAGCCGAGGCTATAGGAATAAAGCTTGTCGAAATTCTCATGCCGGAATTGCCATCGATGGAGACTTACGAACAGGAGTTGAATAAGACACTTAATTACCTGATCGAACAAGGCGTTACGCAGTCGATCTTCGGCGACATTTTTCTCGAGGATTTGCGAAAGTATCGCGAAACTCAGTTAAAAAAGAAAAACTTGTCCGCAGTATTTCCTTTATGGAAGATTCCCACAAGAAAACTGATTGACGAGTTTCTTGCTGGCGATTTCAAGGCGGTGGTAGTTTGCGTCGATGGAAAGAAACTCGATAAAAGCTTTTGCGGCCGGATACTCGATGAATCGTTTGTAGACGACCTGCCGCCGCACGTTGACATTTGCGGAGAAAACGGTGAGTTTCATACTTTCGTTTACGACGCTCCTTTTTTCAGCAAACCCGTTGCCTTCGAGATCGGAGAAACAGTCTTTAAGCAATATCGAACGTGTGAAGTAGGTATTAGTTCCGAGTTCTATTTTTGTGATTTGGTCCCGAAATAAAATCGCTCACGTTTGCTATTACAACCTCAATCGTCCGTTTCCACACGAACACGCTACTCTATTAAAACCGGCACGCTCGTCATTCGGCCCACGGCCAGCATATGACATACGTCGTTCGACCATCATTTAAACATCCGGCTGCGCTTTCGACGCTGTGCGGGGTGTCAGCATATTGGGATCAGCGCGTCTATCCGCTTTTTCAGAGAACGGTCCTTCAGATGGACATTCTTTTTGATGCCGAGAAGTTGGCTTACACTAAATCAAAGCTCAAGAGCGGAAAGCCGATCCTCATCGAGCAGCCGTTTGGATTGAATGGTCGTTGCTCTTAGAACGTCGGTTAATACCATTCGCATCTCCTCGGGCGAACGAGTTTTCACGTCGCGACCAGCAGCCGCTTTCAATCTGGTTAAGACNNATTCATGAGCGAATACCACTCGCACATTTGCCGCGCCCGTTTTGCAAGCGCACCCGAAACAAAATCGGCATCGCGAAGCCGTTCAGCCATCTCGGTGGCTGCATCGCAAATCTTAGCGGTTATTTGAGCAAGCCCTTCCTTGACCGGCGACACTGCCTCTTCGGCTTCGCGTTTGGCGGCCTCGATCTTCATATTGCGGATACGCTCTTTTACCTCGCGTTCCCGACTGGTTTCCTCCACGACGTGATCGACTTTTAGCTGCTCGACACGACGCTTCGAGTCGAGCTCAAGTTCAAGCGTGGTTCGTTGTGCATCCACCCTTGCGTTCTCGAGCTGTAGGGTTCTGGTAAGATTCTTCTCAGCGATCATTTCGGAACCGAGAACGATCACCTTCGGCTTCATCGTGATGATGAGTCCATCACGGATCATCTGCCGGGTCGGTACCATACCGAGCGCTTGCGCGGTCACGGCTTTGATGAATTCATCCCTGTTGAACGGTTCCGAAACCGTCGCCTGCAGCCTGTTTGCCGAGTCTTCGGCGAGTTCGCGAAAACTGTCAACAAGAACTGCTAGGATCTCATCGTATTTTTCGAGGACTTCAGCTTTTGCCGCAGCAAGTGTTTCGCACGCTCGAAAGTATGCCTGCTCGAATTGTTCGAATGCGGTCCACGGGATCCATTTGTACTCGCTGGTCCCCCAGACGGTCTCGCAAAGCGTGAACCGGAAACCGTACCGGGCTAAAGCATTGTGTGCCTGCGCCGCGCCTCGCATCAGCTTGTTTCGATAAACATCGGGCAGCAAACCGGCTCTCGGCGGGCTGACTCGAACAGCTGCGTTGTCCGGCAATTGGACGCCGAGCGTCTTCCATTCAAGCTGTCGCACAAGGGTCCCGAACCCGCGGCTGTCGATGTTCATGAAAATCCCTTCGTTTTCGAGAGCGGAGAGATCGAACGGCAGCGATTCAACCTCGCTTGCGATGATCCCGAGTTCTACGGCCGCCTTCTCTCTTCTTTCATCGAAACGCCTCAGAACATTACGAGCAAGATCTGAAGGTGTGGAACCGTCGAAAGGCTGAGGACTTTCGGATACCTGTGGCGGAACCTCCCTTTCACTCGCGTGAGACTCCCCATTTCGGCCGAAGATGTTCCGCAGAACCGACGAAGCCAGGGAGTTTGGGGGTGCGAGGGAGGTTGGTCTACTCACGATTGTGTTGTATTGCTGGTTTTCCATTTGACACCTTCTGTCAGCCGCCTATTTATTCGGCTATTGTGCATCTCGAACGGCATTCCTCAGAGGTGTTGGTGTGAAATCCTCGACGCGCTCGACTTTGATGCCGTGAATATTGACGTCTTCCAGTTCGCTCAAGGAGAAATATCCAAACTCCGCTTCAAACCCGATCACATAACCGAAGAACGTGAAGTCATCGCCGTTAAGTTCTCCCTCGGTTACAAACCATTTCCAACCGTTGCCCGGAAAAAAGAAAACCGCATGAACGGTCGGATCCTTGGAATGTTCCTGTTGACGCAGTTTGGGCAAAGTACTCCTAAGAGCATCGTTGAGAAGCCTGGACATAAGCTATTTTTTCTTTGTAATGGCGGCAGCGACCTGCTCCGGCGTGCAGTACAGTGAACGGCTCGTACCAGTTTCGAGATCAAAGTACGTTGCGAATCGCTTGAGCGATCTTGTGAGAAACATTGCGGAGAGCATTTCGGCCATCTCAACCGCGACCCGCTGATTGACGTTCAGGCTCTGCTCTCCCAGACGGATGCGATCAGGGCAGGAAAGAGCTTCAAGCCGCTCGGTTTCCGGTGCAGTCTTCTCCTCTGCCAGAAGATCGGGATGCACCAGTGACGGCGCCGGAAGCGATCGGCATATGCTTGTTCCCGTAAAATGCTGTTCCGGTTTTATGCGTTTGGTATTCGAGCCAAGAAGCACCTGTCCCGATGATCTGCCGTTTCCTCCGTCAATCCACCACAGGTTCGGGGCATCGGCCGAACTATACCCGCGGAACTCATCAACGGCCCGGTGTATGTCGCGTCGTGCAAGATAATTATCAACGCAGCCGGTTATCACGGTAAGACTTCGATAGTCACTTGTCGATTGCTTCAGGTGTTTATCGGGATCGAACCTTTCACACGCATATTGCGTCTCGATCCCCCAAGCCATCGTTATACGTTCGGCGAGGGTTTGAGCCTTGAACCTGCCGACCTCTGCCGCACAGAAGTTGCTTCGCGGAATGTTGCCGCTCTCGACGACATCGGGATCGACGATCAGCATCTCGGTCGGCCTGTTCTGCTGTTTCAGTTCAAATACAAGCCGTGCGATTGCGGGCGCCGCAAAAGAACCTGTCCCGCCCGCTCCGACAACGATGAACCGCAGGCTGCTGTATTCTCTCGGCATCNNCTGCCTGAGAGAAACTAAGATCGATCTCGTTCACGACAACATCTCCAGAACTGCGTCGATCTCATTCAGATCGATGATCCCTTCCGGCATCTCTCCCACCCATGCAGCCGGGATCGGAATAAGGTGATCGTAGACACCACATCGAAACCTTATCTTCGGTTTATCGTGAACATCTATCAGGATGGCGAATATCCTGAACTTGCCCAGTTCGTCGCGATCATCTGCACTACTGAAATGAAGAGCTCCGGGCGGATGGGTATGCAGTTCAATGCAGCACTCAGCATATTCCGGCAATGTGTCGTCGGCAACAGTCGATGCCCAACTATGTTCGCGACCGGACGCACTCCAATGCCATGCGGAGAGGGCCTTGTCCCAATAGATCAAGTAGACCTCTTCCTTGAAGTTCGACGATTCTTGTCGTTGCCGGGCGTGCAGCAGTAACNNCTCCTGCCAAAGCGACGCAGTTATTCGTGGTTTTGTCCACGAAACACCCAGCGGGCCATTCGGGAGTCCCGATATCTTCTGAACACTGAGCGGCAATGAGACGGCAAACTCCCGACGTCTCGCACGCACGAACAAACCGTTTCCCGCGAGTAGATATTCAAACAAGGCCGCATCGATCGGGTCGTTTTCACTCGCTGCTATGCGATGCCCGACCAGTTTAGGCGGTGCCAATAGGTTCGATGACATATATATTTGAAAATTAAGGTTAGAAACGGCTGTCGTATCTTCGCTCCTCGACGATTGACGCCCAGGCATCTTCGACGGTTGTAGTCGACGTGATCAGCTGCGTCGCCGGAAACTTACTAACTTTGTCAGCCGCTAGTTTGATCAGCAGATCGCGAACGTCATTGGGCTCCGTCTGGCACCTGTTGGTGGCGTGATCGCCATTAAATGGAGAATTGAAGATGAGCTTCCAAACAGCGTTCAATGTTGAAGGATGTGTCTCCGGAACCTCGTTCTTTCCAAAACAGATCTTTCCTGAACCAATGTTAGGCAGCGGAGCAACAGCAAGATTCGTCTTTGCGGAGATACTTCTGGCGGCCGTCGCCCAAAGATAGTATTCCTTTCCCTTGCCGAGAAGGATCAGGGTGGGCAGCGGCACTGTCAGATCGTTTATGACTCCATCAGAACACGCGACCGTTATGTGTCGATTTCCGGCCGGCAGATAAGAAAGGATCGCGTTGCCGTCAGTGGCCTCGCGATATCTGAGCACACGTCGATCAAGCCATCCGGTATCGGTCCGAAGGTCTCGAAACGCCCGTGCTACCTGCACACTGGACAATGCCTTGAGGCCGTGTCCGTTCTCGCCGAAAGTCTCAAACAGATATTGTCCGGGAAGGAAATAGAGAGCGGCTGAGGCATCCGGAGGGACAATCTTGTTTTCCATAGATCAATCCGTTCCTGTTCTTAATTCGTAGACTAAACATTTAGCGAACATTCACGGGACTCCGAATCGCCTGATTAACTCCGACAGGTCGCCCGTTTGGAACAATGGGTCTGACGTTCCCGTTCTTTGCGGACGCGGCATTGCCGTCGTCATCCGCATCTGCGACGATCCCGACGATGGCGGCGAGGCCGTATCGTCTGCCATAGGTCATCGCCGATCCGACACCTTGCGGATCTGCCTTGGAGAGAGGCAGACACAGCTCACTCTGAATCCATTGGCCGGATTCGTGGATAAGAATAGTCTCGACTATGAGCGTATTCTCCGCCCCGACGCTGTTGCCTTGGATCACACAGAGTCCATTCTTTGCAAGGATCTCGCGGCAGCTTTCCCAAACCGAGGTGAGATCAGCGTACGTCGAGTTATAGTATGGGTTTGTCGAATCGCGTTTTGCGGGCACCAGGCTGGCCTGCACCAGCGTGAGAGCTTTCGCGAGATCACAAATGCTTTCGCTCTTCTTCATTGAGTTTTGCTCCCTTTGTCGGAGTTAAGTGGGTATCACGCGGCAGCTTTCCGTAGTTCCAAAAGTCGATAAGTGCCGACAGCATCTTTTTCGGATCCGCTTCGATCGTTGCGTCGAGTTCTTTGAGCTTTTCGAACGCCGCGAGTGCGTCCTTGTATTCTTTGCTCAACTCTTCGATCGTTTCACGGTTGAACACATACCAATCCGCCATCTGGCAGCAATCGCTGTCCAGCCACGGATTCCCGGTCGAATGGTCGATCAATCTCAACAGATGACCAAAAAGACTGCCGTCTCTGTCCCAAACACTAGGATGTGGGCTGGATTTGATCGCCGGGAAATCGCTTGCGGATACTTGAAAGCGATAATTGAGAAAGTCCCACGCGTCGTCCGGGAAATAGAAGATCAGTCCGGCCGCGTAGCTAAGATAGAGATTCTCGAAGTAAATCTCCTCGCAGCAAAGGCCGATGTTCAGCGGGCCAATGGCAAAATTCTCGAGTTCGCTATCGGGATCATCATACCAGTAGTCAAGCAATGGAAAACACTTCTCGTTTACAAGTCGAAATAACTCATTGGCTCGCTCGCTGTATTTGACAAAGTGTCCCCGGCGATAAAAGCTGGCGAGAGACCTCGACCATTCCTCAGGAAAAAGCTCGCGATAAAGTGCATATTTCTCCTGCTCGGAAATAACGGAAGAAACATAGTCGTGAGCGGCGACAGCATTGTGACTTCGGGACTTGAAGCTTAGGTATTCAAGCGACTTTAATAACCGCTCACCGAATTGTTCGGAGAACAAAACAGCGCTGCCGGACCTCAAAGACATATCAATCGTTCTAGCTAGAATCCAGTCGGGATATTGAGCGACGGACTTGCGGGAGAACGGACAAATACGGACAGTTGCCGTTCGATCGTCTCAATTTCCATCCTTCCGACCTGCAGGGTCTTTTCCGCTCGGTCTATATCTTCCGCACTCAAGAGATCCGCCGCATCCCTTCGCATTAGAGCTTCCGCCAGAAGAATCGCCGGATTGATCTGCTCGGTCTCATCGGCCAATATCATGAGTGGAGATTCGCCGCTCATCTGACTCCCTTATGCTGGGCGCGTTTGACGATCGTGACTGTGAGCTTCCCTTCCTTCACATCGCGAGTAATGTTCGCATTCTCGATCGACGCGAAATGCGGCTGCAGGACGACCTTCAACGTCTTGTCCTCTTGAGCGAACGCCGCGTCCAATTCGAAGGTTTGACCCTCGATCTTGATCGTCGCCTTGGGATCAGTGACTTGGGCAGCTTCGTTAACAGCGGTTTCTGTATTCGGTGCTGCCGCTTTCGCCTGTACATCAGTTTGAGGCTGAGCATTTGCGGACTGATTTTCGTTTTCCATAGTTTTTATGAAGCGAAGAGATTCTGCTGATCCTTTGCCGCTTCTGGGTTCTGAGCTGTGGGAGGAGTTGTCGAGCCGACCGATGTCTTTGCATCGGATACGGAACTTGCCTTTGTACCTTTATCATCGGCTTTCGAAGTGCGCTTCTTGCTGGCCGGTTTTTGCTTCTTTACCTTCTCGGCGGCAAGAACGGGAAGATTGGTCCGGTATCGTCCGAGTGCCGTTTCAAGGCACTGTTTCATACCTTCGTGGACATCCCCGTTGCTTAAATCAGAGATAGTGATCTGGGGAGCAAAATCGTGAGACCTTACGCTCACAACACATTTCCGAATACCACCGTTCGTTGGCAGAAGCTGTATTACGGACGTGACCGTACAGGAGTCGAAGTTGTACGGCTCCATTTCAGAAAGAACGATCGAATCTATTCCGGCGGCAATCTCCGGTGTGGGCGATTCGGCAGTTACCTCCCGATCAACTGGTTCCTCCATCGAACCTGACTCGGGATCATTTGTATCGACGCCTTCGACAACAACCGATTCCTCAGCCTCTCTATCTTCCGAAGGCATCAATACCTTCGGTTCACCCGCTTTAGACTCCACCGCTGCCGCAGAAGTAACTTCTACCGTTTCCGAACCGGTGTTCGTTTCAGCGATCTCGGCCTCCCATTCAGGTACGCATTCGTCGGCATAAGATTGCCGTTTGGTAACGATTCCTTCGTCCTGAGAAATCACGCCGAGATATTCATCGCGAGTCTCGTGCGGCGGTGGGGCCGGAACTATCACCGGCGAGGGATGAGCGGGAGTCGCGGGTGTAGTCACGACCTGCGTTTGAATCGGATCAGGAGGGCGAGCCGTTGGCGGATTAACGACCTGCGCTTGAACCGGATTCGGCTTAACGGAAGTTTGCCTTTCGATGTCGCGAAGCGTTTCAAGAAACTTGCTAAGGAAGAGATTGCGTATGTTCGCCTCTTCATGTGCCCGGCACACGTACTCGGCTCCCTTCCACATCTCAAGGCCAAGCTGATGATTTGTCGGGCCGCTACTTTGAAACCCTTCGGTCCGACTCACCTCAGTGGCAAGCGTTTTGGCGGTGAACTTCAACTGCTCGATCTTTTCACGGTTGTCGAGCGGTACGAAGGAACCGCTGTTCAGAATATCCATGTTTGTTCTCACTCCACTTCGCTGCCTTCCGCTTATTTTTCTTCTCATGAATTCAGGCGCGTTCTGGACAAACTGCGCCTGTCGTAGCCTGCTTTGTCAGGGCGCGCAAAATCGGCTCGTGACGGATCACAAGCCGATGGCAACATTCGATAAGTATTTGATCTAGGCTGCGGCCGAAAAGGCGAGTGGCCGATACTGCGGGTTGTTCGGAGGGTTCACGGACCGTTCGTGGTGTTTTTTCAAGATCCGTGAAAGGGTTGAATGCGTGGTATTCATTGACCGTGCGGCGCGGCGCAGATTGCCGTTGCTTTGTTTGAGTGCGTGCTCAATGAATGTCGCAGCGGCCTTCACATAAACGCTGTCCAGATCGTCCGTTTCCGGATCGAGCGTTACGGTTACGAGGTTTCCGCGGGCCGGCTCGATGCTGGGTTCTGTATACGATGTGGCTGTGAGTCTATCTTCGGGATTCGTCGTCGCAGCATCGTCTGTTGGTGCCAGATTTTGAATGATCTCGATCGTGATCGACGGGGATTCCAGAGCTTCGACCGCAAGGCGTGTCGCAAAGTTGCGAAGCTCGCGATAGTTGCCTTTCCATTCGAGGTTTTGAAGGGCTCTAAGCGCTTCGTCATCAATAATAAATGGCGTATTTCTCCCGATCGCAGTTCTTTCCTCTTCCATCCGACGAATGAACAACCCGGCGATCTTGTCTCTTTGATATCGGAGCGGAACCGTTTCAAGCTGGAGAATATTAAGACGGTCGAAAAGGTCGGGACGGAACGAGCCATTACGGACCATCGCCTTCAGATCTCGTGATGTGGCGGCCACGATCCGAACATCTATCTCCCGCTCATGAGTGCCGCCAACTCTGCGTATTCGCTTTTCTTCCACCGCCTTCAGCAGCTTTGCCTGAAGGCCGAGCGTCAATTCGCCGATCTCATCGAGAAACAGGGTCCCTCCACCCGACGTCTCAAACAAACCGGCCTTCGCGGCAGCGGCTCCTGTAAAAGCACCTTTTTCGTACCCGAACAATTCCGATTCGAGGAGTTCGGATGTAAAGCTTGCACAGTTGACGCTTACGAACTCGCGTCGCGATCGAGGACTCAGTTCATGAATCCGGCGTGCGATAGTTGTCTTTCCAGTTCCTCTCTCGCCGGTGATAAGCACGTAGTGTGGAACTCGCGCAAAGCGGGCTATCTTTTCTTCTAAATGCGATAGTCGAGAGTCCTGATTTGCGAATACGTCATGGTCAAGCATCAACTTTTATCTCCTCTTTAGTGTCCGGTCAATGCTTCCTATGTCAAATTGCGTGCCGCACTCCGATTCCCGACGAGATATTCTACAAAATCCAATGATTACGGGCTTTGCACGAATCCGACAACCAGTACAATCTTATTCATGAGACCCAAAACTGTCTACACCGTCTACACTCTCGCCTACTGAGTGCGCACTCCCGGCAGTTCCTGGACGGCAGCCAAGCCGTGAAAGGCGTTTCCATTCGGCTCGAACAGCCATCCGGGAAGTGCTACCGGCTTTTCTTTTTCAAAGGCGGTGAATTCAGCCTGTAATTCCGGCAGAAAATCGATATTGGTGGACTCGGGCGGATACAGGGCAAGAATCCTTTCAAGGCAGAAACTCGGTGACTCGTCCGGAAGAAAAAACCGTTGCTTTCCGTGCTGGACGATATTGATCAGCCCCATTCCGCGAAGCTCGCGGATCTGTTCAAACGTCGATGGACAAATCTCGGTGAGGAGTCGACCCTGGAATCGTGTGGTTCGGACCTTCATATCACCGGTCAGATTCACTATGTTGTTCTCAAAATCAACGACGCGGAGGATCTCGGAAGCAGTCGTGGGAACCTCGTTGCGAAGTCCGAAATGACGGCGGATATCACCGATCCACTCAGGGGCAATATTCACACCGACAAGCCGCGTCCCGTTATCGGTCGTTGTCCGGACAATATTGAGGGCATCGTGACTAAGAGTCTTAAGATACTTCCAAATGGGCAGCAATGCCCCGCTAAGCAGATGAACGGTTCTTTGCTCAAACGGCGGGATCCTGGCTTCCTCATCCAGCCACCATTTCTCGGCGCGGTTCTTTGGCACGACACGGTACTTTTGATTAAGTTCGTTCTCTCGAACATAAGACCCATTCCTTCCGGATGGCTTTGAGATCGAGAACATCTGGTACCTCTCGCCGGTATCGGGATCGGTATGAGAAAGCGTCCGGCGTACCGCAACAAATGAGCTGTCGTGGCGATTCTGGAAAAACTGGTGTTGATCGTTTGCGGCAAGCTCCCCGAACCTCGCCGGCGTCGATGCAACCTTTAGGTTCAGCTTGTAATACACGGTCTTCGCACCTGTGAGCGCATCTGCGTGCATTATCTGCGGCGTTTCGGCGATCTCGACCGATGCCGCTTTCAGGTCTTCCATCCCATCATCCAGCTTGCCCTTCTGTTTCAGATACTCGATCGTCTCGACGAACGTCGCATAGAAATGATCGAACAAAGCATTTTGCCGATCTACTTCCAGTGAAAGAAGCCGGTTAAGGAATCTCGGGATGTTCGTCTTCTCGCTGTCCGGTACGTCTTCGCCATCGTCGGTACACCTCACAAGCCCCATATCTCTTAGCGCTTGTTTCGGATCATCAAGTCCCGCGAGCTCGGAACCTCGCATGATGCAGGTCAGCACGACATTCAATGCGGAACGCCCCTCTTTCGATTCCAGATTGTATTTATCGAGATTGCCTGCCTTTTCCGCACGTCGGTCGCCTTTGGTTAGGGCTCCCATGTTTCCCAGCCTGCGGGCGATCGTTGCCGAGAACCTCTTCTCGCCACCGAGTTCGGTGAACACGAGAAGATATACCGGCGGCGCCACCTGCCCGGTTCGGTGTGTCCGTCCGAAGTCCTGGATCTGTTTGTCGGCGGACCATTTTAGCTCTGCGGCAATATGAAGGCGCCGCTGACGGTTCCCGACACTGCGGCCCGCATGAAGGCTGTCTCCCGTCGAAGCGACCTCGGACATTATCGCGATCCTTTTATCACCGTTTTGGAATGCATTCTTCTCGTGAAGATTTATCAGCTTCGAAGGCACTCCCGGAAGCTGGCGGGGACGATATTCGAGCGTGCCCGATGTCGTTCGAATAAGACGCTTCTTGCGGCCTGTCATTTCCGCAACATTCTCAACGCCGAAATAATTGACGAGCTGATCGAGAGGATGCTCAGGAACCTCAAGGACGGAGAGTTTATCCATCAGTTCCGCTCTCAGTTGCAGAGCCGCCCGACTCTCAACGGGATTTCCGTTCGGATCGAGCACAGGGATGTGTTCCGTTGTGCCGGTATAAGGATTCGTTCGTTCCTGAAAGCACATCGTCGGGAAACAGTTTGCGACAAGCCGGGTAAGTGTTTCACGCGGGCTGAAATCCAGGCTGTCGATGGCCTCGTCCTGATCGGCGGCACGCTCGATCTGCTTCTTTGTCTGACTCTCGCCCGTACCGGTGATGGAGACGACAATAGACTCCTTCCGGGCAAGAGCATCTTCGATCTCACGGATCAAGGTCGGTACCTTGAATGCCGTGATGAGATTTCTGAAACATCGCTGATGCTCGGCCCAGAATTGATTTACGGCCTGGCTTCGAGTCCCTTTCCCCGAATTGGTCAGATCGAGCGCTCTATGAATATTGCGGAACACTTCCTGCCAACCTTGCGCCATATTGTCATACATCTGCCGCTGTGCCGGCATGAGCCAATGCGTCACCTCCCGGAATTCGACCGCGAGGCCGGATTCCGGATCAGTACCCATGCTCAGATTCCCGCAGAGATACCTACCCATCGCTTTCAGGTCGCGGCAGACCATTTCGAGTGCTCCGACACCGCCCGATTCGATCTCCTCGGCAAACTGCTCGAATCCCAAAGGAAAATTCGTTCCGTCGCCCCATAACCCAAGCCTCGACATGTATGCGAGGTGCCGAACCTCACCAGCCGAAGTTGCGGATGAGTAAACAACCCTGATATCGGGAAAACGCACCGGATCCTGGATCTCAAGAACAGCAGCCCCGGTCTGCGTCGCTTTTCCTCGGTCATCGGCAAAGGCGTATTTCGCCTTGTGACCCTCATCGAAGATGACAACGCCCTCACTTCCGAGCCAGCGGATCAGCTGGTCTATGCGGCGATTGCCCGATTTCGAACGTGCAATCAGCGATCTGTAGGTACAGAAAACGATGCCGTCGCCGAATGAGATCTCACCGTCCGTCGGAAAGTCGTTTATGAGCTTTATCGGCGGCGTGAGGCCCAGTCTTGCGAACTCGTCCGCCACGGCTTCGATGAGATCGGCCTTGACCGAGAACCAGACTGAACGTCTTCGTCCATGAAACCAGTTGTCAAGAATTATTCCGGCCAGTGTCGCGGTCTTTCCCGTACCGGTGCCGTCTCCGATGCTGATGCCTGCTCGCGATCCGTCTGCGAGCCGCTGCTGGTGAGCCTGTCCAGCGTAGATGATCCTCTCGATCTGCATCGCGGAAAGTTTTCTGCTTATGGATAGTTCCTTCGGCAGATAAGGACGGTACGTGATCGGCGGAGGCTCTACATTTGCAAGGCCGGGCGTCTCAACTATTACTCCGGGATGCGGTGCACCGCCGGCAATGTGGTGCGGGAGATAAACTTGAGGCTGCGCGGATGTGTCTCGAACCTCTACCTTGGCTGTTGCCTTTGCCGTTGCAGTCCCTTCGGTTCCGGAGAGTTGATTGCTAAATACGGGCGCCGCTCTGCCCGCTCCTGTATTTTCGTGACCCAACATTTTGTTTATTTAGAAGAAGGATTGAATCGCAGGCCCGCAGACAGCGCCTTTTCGAACGCGTCTTCGACCGATGAAGCAGATATATTTAGGATGTCTTCCATCGGATTTGGCTCGTTGCATGACTGGCTGAAAAGCTTACGCCCTAAAATAAGCGTGACGCCGACACTAGTGCCGTTGCGGTAATACTCATTGCCCGGTAGTTCAATTGAGGCCGACAGCCGAATGTCTTGTGACAAACTCCGCCAGAACAGTTTCCCGGCAGCCGTACGTGGCGAACCGCTTTCGCCGAGAATCACGGCGAACCTCCCGCCATTCGCGAGACGGCGAAGTGCTGACTCAACGTGCCGGAACCCGAATTTCTTTTGATTCCGCTCTACGCGTCCGCCGCTTGATGAGAACGGAGGGTTGGCGAGAATCACGTTCGGGATAATACTCTCCGGCAGAAGGTCGTCAATGAACTCGGCATTGTACGCAGTCGGATCGAAGCCGAGAAGCTCCGCGAGTTCGCGTCTCCGGGTATCTATCTCATTTGTCAGAACGCTTGCGCCGACTGCCTTTGGCCATACAGCAAGACTCCCGGTACCACAGGACGGTTCGAGAACGGTATCGTCACTGTTCAAATTCAAAAGATATGCGGCAAGGAAGGCGATCGGAGCCGGAGTGGAAAACTGCTGAAATGTTATCTGCGTCGAACTTCGCCACGTTTGAGTTGGAAGTCTTTTTTGCAGCGGGCGAAGTATTTCTGAACATGCCGCGACCGGATCAGCCGAATCGAGAAGCCTCTTCCCGTACCGGATACGTACGAGATGATTGATGGCAGCTTCAGCGATCTCGTGACCAAAATGCGGATCGGTCGTAAGAGTTTCGATTCCTGACGCTCCGCACAATGCCAGCAGCTCCCGATTCGTGATCTGCCTCTTTTCAACATCAATGATCGCGGCGATCTGCTCAATTACATCGAGACACGCGCTCGACTGTACGTTAGCCTGACCCATGATGTCAGCTTGCCAGCCGCTTCTTTCCCACCTAAACGACAATAACTGTGAGTTACTTGTTCTAAACATTCAGGGGGAAGACGCTTCAGCCATTCTCGAACGGTTAGGTATTCTAATCGAACACCTGCCAGCAACGCCTCATCTACGCCCTTGATGTGTCTGTCCCAAGTTACGACTCTGACATCCTCGTTGTACGCAAAGCAATCCTGATCCGAGTGACGAAGCCGAACTAACGCCGCTAGCGCCCGTGCTACATGAGGATTCGAAAAGCTGTCGTTGTCGAATGCGATTTCCAGCGGCCTTCTTCGGGCGGTCTTGACGATCTCCCGATGGGAAGTTGCGACCCCGCTATTGCCGACAACGTATCTATCGCTCAGGAACCTCTGTGTGGTCGCTGCTTTTAGTGCGCCTTCCGTGACGAGAATGGGCTTGTTCGATGAAGCGGCGGGACTAGCATGATGAAGCGGAGCACCAGGGCCACACCCGGTTTGCTCTTTTGACGAGGAAAGCCAGACGTAGCGTCCGGACTTGTTCCGCACGTATCTCATAAATCGTATTTGGCATGCTCGTATAAGTCCGTCAGGTCCGACGAACGGTATCAACATCAGATTATCGATCGAATCGTTATTGCTCCATAGACGCAGGCTGCCATTCACGTCCCTCCAGAAACCCGGTATTCCACTGAACGACAAAGGATCTGCGCGGCTCTCTTTTGCGAGAGTTTCCACAAGCCTTTCGACCAGAATGTCTCGTCCAAACGCATTCTTCGGTAGAGTCCCGTACTGGCGGTAGTCAGAAATGCCTCGTTCTGCCAGTCCGCCTCGTCCATATACTATCTCCTCGTTCAAGGGTGCAGGAGAAAGCTCGATCAGCTTGCGATAAACCCGGTCCCTCATTGCAGGCGAAGCCAGAAGGCTTGAGACATCAACTTTCTTGCGTTTGGGAATACGGTAGAAGGCTCGGTTGAAATCCAAACCGGAATTATAGTTGTAAAAGACTCCCCAACCGTGTGGACTGATTCTGTCAGCGTTCACAGTGGATCGAGCACAGAATGAGATCGTTTCCGTCGCGGTCGTGCTGCACCAGTCTGGCTTCCCGCAGATACAGCAGGGACGTCTCTTTGAAACTCTTCTATACCCGCAAGCGACCATTCTTGCCGTTCTCCTGTACCGATGAATTGCCAACAGCTTGTTTTTAATAAATGGCATGGCCGTATTTTCGTCACCACCTTCTAATCGTGTCGGCTTGGAAAGAATGAATCGATGCAGAGAGTTATTGAGACAAGTGGCCGTTACCCTGAGTATTCATTAACGACATGCCCGGTGTAATGTGACAGTTCTCGTTGACAAATGTCTCTTTTCACCACATGACCTAGTAGCTTTTCTCCCGAAAGCCAATGCCGACATTTTGGGTCTGGCATTAAAGCGTTGCTTTGACTATCGCTCAACGGACCTACCGCAGAGCTTCTCGGCAGTTCTGAACGCCATAGACACAGATAGTCTTGAACGCGGGTGGGAAAGCGCAACTGCTTCAGTCCCAAATAAGCCCCAGTTTAAGACAACCTTTGAAACCATCGTCAAATTGATTGGTGAGATGGAAATGGCCTTTTATATTTAATTCTGACTCGCGAATAGGCGTCAGCCCGCCCATCATCGTAGATTTTTGCAACCATTTGCTGCTCAACCGTTTATGGTGTATCAAAACACGTCGTCTTGTAGGAAAAAATACCACCTTTTTCCTACAAGACGGCTATCCCGGGCTAGTATTTTGGTTTCATCTCTTCGAGCCTTCGATCCATATCCCTGAAGAATCCCGTCACGACCGTTGATACCATCCGAAGGCGTGCCGCTTCGATCGCCGCCGTCTGGTTTATGGTCGCGGCTTCGCTTCGCCCTTCAAAGTTAAGCTGGTTGGCTCCCCTCTCAATATCGGCGGAGCGGCGAATGCCCGAAAGCTGGATTCCGGCTCCCTGGCGGCTGCTCGATGCAGCAATACCGCTTCCTTGGTTTATGGCCGCGATATTCTGAGAAGCCTGACCTTCAAGTGCTGAGTTGATGTCGCTCTGGTAAGTATTAGAAGCCCCGATCTTCTGTTCGGCAACGTTCTGTGTGTTGTTGTTTTGAAGAGCGGTATTATCAAGCGTCGTAGAGTTCATCCGCTTATTGGCTTCCTGCATGACATGCTGATCGTTCGACCAGTCATAGAGCTCAACACCTTTGCGGATCGGAACAGTTGTTCCGGCGATTGATGAGCCGCCCGGTATGAATTCATATTTCATCATCCCAAAGTTCTGTAACATTCCCTGACTGCGAAGACTCGTCTCCTTAGCGGCATCGAATATCCTGCCGTCTTGAGCTCCTTGGGCTTCGGCATTCATTCCTGCGATCTCGCGACGAGTCGCGGCCGAACTGCTGAGCATCCCGAAACTCTTGTTGGCTTCGGCCATTAGAGTTTGAGTCACCTGGTTTGCGCGGATCTGGCCCAGATTCGTGACAAGCCCTCCCTCTACACCCGCAACGGAGGAAACTAGTCTTGCCTCAGTCGATTGATTCGCCGCTTCAAGGGCCTTCTTTGCCGCAGTTTGTTCTGCGTTGTAGATGCCCTGGATCTGAGTGTTCTCGGCTTGACGGTGCAGAGCGGCACCGGCTACTAAACCGTACGTTTCGAGTGCGGTGCCCAGGGATGAGAGCATCCATCCCATTGAGATCTGCGATACGCCTTCATAAACCTGTCCGCGAAGCACGCGATAGCTCAGCCACGGCACAAGGATGAAACACAGACTGGAAACAAAGAACAGGATCGTAACGATCAAGGCACTCGACGCCGGGTCGTAATTGCCGTTCGTGATTATTGTCGCGGTAGTCGGGTCAAGCGAAAATACACTCTCGCCGTTGTAGATCGAGAGTGCCAGCAAACCGATCCCGTAGCAGACATAGAGAGTAACTTCCTTAACGATCGGAAATGCCAACGCAAAGGTCGCAACGCCCCAGCAGAACGGGTAAAAGATCTGGTTTGCGAACTTCTCGTCAAAACCGAAAGCTGAAAGTACAGGAGCAGCTAGTTTGAGCCCGATAAGAATGAACAGACCCGCGAGCGACAAAAATATCGCACCGAATTTGATGATGTTCTGCCCGATAACCATGAAAGTGAACATGCGGGGCATATCCCATCCGAGTATATTCATTTCGCTGGTAATGTCCTTTACAGACGACTCTTTGTCGGTGATGATTCCGACAAGGCCCGGTTCACCGTTCGGCAGCCTCTCAGCAAGAAGTTCGTTCGGATCTTCTACAGCAAAGTTTGCTTTCACATACTGCTTCATTTTCTCGTCGAACTCGGCGACGAGAGATCGGTTATATGCCCTGACCGGGCGCGCAAAGAACTTTCCTGTAACCGTAAGGGCGTCGATGATGAATGGACTCGCGCCGATGACAACCATGAAGATGATCGTCCTAATGCCCCACGCGACAAGCTGTTCGGGTCCAAGACCGCGATTGTCATGAAACCGGCGAATAAAGGCCAATATCAAAACAAAACTCGCGATTATCCACGCAAGGAACATAAGAATCGGCATTAGCGGCTTCACGATCGCATCAAGAACAGACCTAAATAACCACTGTTGTCCGGTCAGCATCAGGTTCTTTATTTGCTCGCTGAAACTCGGTGCGGCTGGCTTCGGAGGAATCACCGGACCCGGCTGCGGAGTTGCGGTAGGGTTCGCCGGATATTGATTCTCGAACTGCTGCAACGCAGGTGCGGGGCTGCCGTCGAGCGGCGGCATGAATGGTGAGGCGGGATTGATCGTAAGGATGAGATCGTTCGCCGTCACTGGCTGGCCGTTTATGGTTCCGATAGGAGTCTGGCCTTCGACGCGAGGTGGGCGAGGCGGCCGCGGACGTTGCCCGGCCGCCGTCGTGACGAGGCAGGCGTAAAGGAGGGGCGTCAGGAAGAGCGCTAGTGCGGCAGTCGTGCCGCGCGATATATATTTGACTTTCATGGCGTTGCTTTGTCAGGTCGAAGGTATTTTTGCGGTTACGGAAGAGGACTCTGGTAGACGTCATCGTCCCAGACTTCGTATCTTTCGATCTCGCGAAGGAAAGCATCCGAAGCTTGTGTGATTCCGGTCATCATCTCCGTAGTTCGGCGTATCTCCTTTCCGAACTCGGTCATCTGTTCGATCTTGAGGCCGTAGCGGACAAATTTTGCCTGGATCTTTGCTTCTAGTTCGCGAAGCTGTCCTTCGACGGTCGTGATACGCAGGTTCACGGCAAGCATCTGATCGATCAAGGATTGGACACCGTCCTGGTTGGCGGCAGGGTTAGCCGAGATCGCCCTGGTCTCATCGGCGATCCGCTCACGCTCCTCGTAGAGTTTGGCAAGATCAAGGAGAATGTTTTCGCGATCGAAAAGCATCCTCTCGAGTTCCGAATCGAGTTTCGCCAGACGTTCAAGGTTGGCGAGTTCCCGGTCAGCACTCCGGCCTATCGAGTGACGAAGGAAATCATCAAGATCTCGCTTGTTCGCTTCCATATCGAAGATGCCGTTTTTGAGGCGGCGAGCAATATTGACTACCGAATGGATCTGGCTCGTTATCGTGGCCTCTATTCTGCGTTTTAGTTCGAAGGTTCCCCGGATGAGACGGCCAAGAGTTGCATAGGTTGTTATGAGTTGCTTGTGACGCATCACCTGCTCGTCAACCTTGTCGAGTATGCCTCGCAGATTAGTCACGCTTTCGACCATCTTCTCGTACTGCTTCACCGCCTTCTCGTACATCTGAATGTAGTGGTTTATCGTTTCTACCCATCGGGCAGCCTCCTCGATTTTTTTCGCGATTTGAAGCGCATACTGTGATGGATCGAACACCGTCCATTGGGCCGATACGGGTTTTACGTCCAGGGAGATCAAGAGCGATGAGAGGATCACGCTAAAGACCAATTGTCTTGCAAAGCCTGTCTTTGGTTTGTTCATGGTTTTAATACTCAACTCCCATCAGTTCTTGAAGATCGGCATCGGAGATAGCGGTCAGACCTAGCGCGGTAAGGCCGCTCGGATATTTTGAGGCGAGCCAGGTAACGATAAACGCCAGCGGAAGATCGGGGCGAAGATTTTCGACAAGCCTTCGGGCATTCGCTTCGTTGGTGTCGTTGGTATTGGCCCACAGCATCACAGGCGAGAGATGGATCTCCGCCATCTGAACGATCTTGTCTGCACCGCTGCCGATCACGAACACCCATTGGGTGTAGCGGCCGTATTGATTCTGAATCGCTCGGACCGCAGCAATGGTTTCGCCCGCCAACTCGCAGTCGTCCGCAAGCCGCTCGAATCCGCCGATCTGTTTGCCGATCATCTTGACGCCTGAGTTCTTGACGAGATCGATGCCCGTTATATTCGGCTGTTCGGGGGTTCCTGTGAAATGCTCATATGCTTGTGAGAAAAGGATCGTGACAAGTCCCTCTTTCCGGCCCGTTACGGTTGCTTCTGCGATAAGTTCCTGGATCGCGGGAAAGTGCCGGTTTATCTCGCGAATCTCATCGCACACAAAGAGGATCGGTGTTTTCTGGCTCTGTGCATCTTCTTCGCCAATCTCCTGCATAATCTGGGCGCTGATCCTAAAGCCGACGCTTTCGCGGATCTTCTCGTCGAGTCCGCTGATGCCTGATAGCTCAAAAACATCGAACATCGACGGCGTATCGTAATCCGGGTGAGTAGGAGCGTTCAGCCAGGGATCCTTGCGGTGGATGTTGAGCTTCAGGTAAAGCTCTCCGGCGAGATTTCGTTCTCCGTCGCCCCAGTGGTAACTCTTTAGTACATCAAGGAAGTGTCCGAGTGTCGGCTGGAACTTCGGACGGCCGTGGCCGTTCCGCGAGAGTGCCATCTTGTAAACCTCGTCTACCACGGTTGCGGCAACAGCACTTGTGATCGCATCCGTCTTCGGCGTCTTGCTGAGAATCATGATGTCGGTCAGGACCATTGACAGCTGACGTTTTGTCGGAGCGATCCCGTTCTCGATGCCGGGGTAGTTCCATATATTGATTGGCTTTGGGTCGGACTCGGTAAACTCGATATGCCTTCCGCCGAAGAGTCGGCAGATCGGCTTGAACGAGTGGCGATAGTCCATTACCCTGACCTTTACATCACCGCGATGCGCCCGGATGTCGGTGATCATCATCGACGCAAGGAACGACTTCCCCTCCCCCGAAGCAGCGGTGACGATAATCGTCGGCGACTTGATCAGAGACCGGTCGTAGAGATCGAGACCGAACATCTGGCCGTTTGGAGTTGTAAAGATACTGTGCGGCCGGGGGCTTCCTCGCCAGCTTGTCTCTGTGGGGACAAATGCGATTACGGAATCAGCCGTCTCAGTAAGTTCCTGACCGGTTCGCCTAGCGGAAAGCTCACCGGCAAGCATCCGGGGGTAAAGGGCACGCTGGCGAACGGCATCCTCGCGGACAGCGTCTGCGCCAGTCTTTTTCCTGATCGCCGAGACAACCGCGTCGCAGCGGTCATCAAGCACCTCGATTTGACGTTTGGATTCACGTGATCCTATTGACCTATCGGCAAACACGATCACGTTCATTCGAAGCCGGCATATTTCCTCGTTATCCGCTTCGACTTGTTCGAGAAGGTTCTCAAGATCGCCCTTGATCACGACGGCATCCTTTTTGAGGTTTCTGAATCCGAGCCAGGTGTTGCGGCTGCCTTCGATACGGTCGATCCGTTTTTGAAGGTCCTTCTTCGCGGCCTGTTTCTCGGTCGTCATCAGATCGACAACGATCTCATGAGGAAAACAGAGGTTTCTTGTTGCGGTGAGATAACGCATGACGTCGGCGGTGACGAATCCGTTGGGCAGCGTTTTTAGGCTGACAAGACTCGCGGGAGTGCCGTTGTGGCGAATGAACAAATCACCGCTTGATTCGATTCGAGTGCTGGAAAGATACCTTCGGATGTCGACTCGCCCACTCGCGGGAAGAACGGGCGCCGCACAATGATCACGCCGGTGGCTTTTGAAGACAGATCCGAAAAGTTCATGTTGATGCATTTCTCGCAAGTTGAGCTGTTTTGGAAAATTTACTTCGAAGGCCTGGAACACCCGCGCGGCTTTCGCCCGGCAGTCTGCTTCCGCTTTGAGTTCGCGAGTTACTAAGCCCTCGCCGATGGAATTCCTCACCTTCACGATTGGTTCTCGGAGAAATCGAACCAGGCCGTTTTCACGAACCACTCGGAGGATCGAAGGAAACGCACTTCCCAGCAGCCCTTTGTCATTCTTGTCGCGTATGGGGACACGTATCCATACCGTCGCTGTCTGCTGCATAACATACCCGGAACGGATCGCCTCCTCATACAGAGATAGATTGGTTGCCTGGAGCACGCAGGCAATCGGGTCGCTTCGCTCTGTGTTTCGCGTGCGAAGATGATTCTTAAGAACGCTGCCGTCATCGACCGAGTTGAGAAAACGGAACTGGATAATAGTGTTCGGCGGTTTATCGAATTTTAGTATCGTTTTCAGATCCTCGATCCGCTGTTCGGTGAGCCGGCCGTCGTCATACAGCGTGCGAGCCGGTTCGAATCGATATGCCTTCCCGAAACTTCCGTCACGATAGCGGATGATATTTCGTTCAAGCCCGAGGATCTCGGTCGGGAAAAGTCGTCCTTTCTCTCCCTGAACATCTGTAACAAATACAGATCTCGTTACCGGTTCCATGCCCTCTACGGCATTTCGATGATGTTTAAAATGCGGGAACACGCGCCGGCCGATAACAAGCCCGATGCCCGCGAACATAAAGCTGCCGAACAAGGTAACGGCGAGATGTGCGTAAGAAAGATTTGCTGTATCCATTGTTTTTATCTCTTCGATTTCTCCACCCAGTTTCGGGCGTCCAGTTCTCCATCCAGCGGTGCTCGAAACGGCGCCCACCTGTCCGCCATCGCGTCGAACTTGTGAGACAGCCAGCACTCGGGCTTGCTCAAGCGGAGATAGTTGAACGTACCGAGCAATATCAGGAATGTAAGCAGCCCGAGCGGGAATCCCAGCGGTACATACCCGAACCACATTCCAAGTACGAATGGAACAAGGTAGGCAATGGCGGTAGGGATGAGAATGTATTTCCAGTCGGTCGAGTAAACACCGAATCTCTTTAGCCCGCGAAAAACATTCGGCCTCGTTGCTCGTCTGCGCATAAAGCATCTCCTCTTAGAAATTCGTATCGACGCCGACCGCACGCCCCTGTGCGAGCTGCCAGAAGACGGCCACAATGGTTCCGAATGCGAACGAGAGAAGCGAGCCGAAGGCCTGGTTTCCCCATTCCTTCCCGGTCATCTTGTTGTAGATCGCCCATGCCACGCCGACGGCCCCTAGGCAGAAAAGGATTATCGCCATCAGCTTGAGAGCCTCGCGGATGATGTTGGAAAGATTTCCCGCGTCGCCGGTGAAGATCGGACCTTGAGCAAAAGTGACAGTTGTAAATAGGAGCATCGCCATCGTAGGGGTCAACGCCGTGATGGTGGTTTTTATTGTTTTGATCAATCTCTTCATCTTGTCCTCGTAAAAAAAAAGTTATTAACACCTCCGACTCGCACACCCGCTGAACTTCACAAGGAGCCCCGAAGGCGTCAATATTTTTGCCTGCTGTGCAAGACCCGTGCCGTTCGACCCAATCAGTTGGCACAGCTATTGCGAAGCGTGTGCCGTCATGCGAATTAGAAAACCGATCCTTGTTGCCGCACTTCTGCTCAGCTTCTTATTTCCACTGACTCTTGCCTCCCAGGTCCGAGGCAAGATCACCAGAACAAGTCTTTCAAGAATGGATGTGCTTTCACGTGCCGCGTTATTCGAAGGGGTTATCGCGGACGCTGCCAAAAAGGAAGGTGTTGATCCGTTGATCTTATGGACGATCGCTTATAACGAAACTCGTTTTCGTCCCTGGCTTACAAGCCCGAAAAATGCTCAAGGGCTGATGCAGTTTATTCCTGTGACGGCCGCCCGGTTTGGCTTGCAGAATCCTTATGAACCGCATGCGTCGATCTATGCTGCGGCTCGTTATGTGAGTGTTTTGTCCGGGATGTTCGGCGGAAGGCTAGAATCGATACTGGCTGCGTATAACGCCGGCGAAGGTACTGTTGCCGCGTTCATAAACGGCCATACACTACGCACCGGCCGAAAGGTGATCAACGCAAACCGGAAGCGAACACACGGAGGCGTTCCGCCTTACACTGAAACGATCGGATATGTAGGGCGCGGGTTGAAGGTGTACAGATGGCTCGAAAGGAGCGGAAGGCTGCCGGACCTATCAATCAGGAGCAATTTTCCCACTTTGGTTTCGGCTTCGGTTGCACGTATTCCGCTCGTCGATCCAGAACTCGCAGCACTGCCTTTCGCCGAATTGCAAAATAGCGAGCGGATTCGAAATGTAACGGGATCTCCAACTCGGGCCGTCGTTTATGACCCACCGTCGTCCACCGAGAAAAGGGCACAAACGCAACCGATTCCGGGAGTCTTCTACGACCCCCGTTCAGGAAACCGCTATGTCTCTCGCAATGGCGAAATTCTAAACAAACTGCAGGAAACGGGACAAGTGATCATATCACCGGAGAACCGATCGGTCATTTCGAGTCGAGCCCGTACAACCCTCGTTATTGTTCCTGTCAAAAAATAAACACGTTGCATTTGTGAGCCATCCGGCGAATTACTAAACCATTCGGTCAATTTGCGCACCGTCGAAAATGGCCGTCTAGACCGCCATTCGCTTGAATCGCTAATCAATCGAAAGGAAACAAATATAGATTGCATCTTGAGCCACAGCGACTTGCTCATCGACGGCCCATTCGTGAATCAACTCAGCACGAATGCCGGCGAATATCGCGGCTTGATTGGTTGTCCCCTCCAACCCGTGAAAGGCGGCCTTGCATCTCCGACACTTACATTCCACAAAGATTATCTGCCAAGATTCCTGTCATATGCTTGCTCCGTTCAAACGACTAATCTAACGTGACAGAGAGAGACCATCTTGCGTGCCGAAAGCATGAACGATCACGAACTGCGGGCGGAGCTGGAAAAACACTATCGCGAAAGCTATGGCTGGGCGATGAGCTGTTGCCTGCGAAACCAGGCAGAGGCCGAAAATGTGCTGCAAACAGTATACGTCAAGGTACTGGAAGGCAAAGCGCGTTTCGACGGACGTGCCTCGTTTAGAACCTGGCTGTTTGCCGTTATTCGCATGACAGCAATTGACGAGCGTCGGCGTCTGTGGCTGCGGCGGCTCCGCACGGACACATATGAGAGACACATTGCGAGCAAGGTCGGCGAGCAAGACCCGGAAGCCACCGCCTATCATTCTGAGATTCGCGAACTGTTTCAGCGAGCGTTGGCGAAATTGCCGCGGCGTCAGCGCGAGGTCCTGCAATTGGCCTTTTATCACGACCTCAGTCTGGCTGAGGCCTCAGAAGTTATGGGTATTTCGCTTGGCTCGGCTCGCACTCATTACGAACGTGGAAAACAAAGGCTGCGGCGACTGATGAATGAAGTGGAGATCATCGATGGACCAGGAAAAGGAAAAGATCAGAAAGTTGTTCCAACAACTGAGGACGGAGGACGAGCGTAGCTCTCCGTCATTTGCCAGCCAATGGAACGCTTCCATGTCCAGGTTGAAGAAACTGCGTCGCGGATGGGCTGTGTGGCAATTGTCGTCAGGCGTCGCCGCATTGCTGATCTTACTTGGGATTGGATGGTGGTTGTTATCGATGAGATCGACTAACCTCGATGGATCCATTGAGACCGTAAGATCGGAAACTCCTTTCCCCGATACAATGCCGCAGGTTTCTTCTCCACCGGCTCCTCCGAAGCCTTCGCCAACGAGTTTGAGTTCGCCGGGGCGCAGGACTGAACAGATGACCTCTCGTTCGATAGTTCGTGCTAGAAATTCACCGAATACTGGGCGCAATCCGCATAAGTCTGTTCGGCCTCAGCCGCAGGCGGTCTTGATTTCGCAATGGCGTTCGCCGACTGAATCTTTGCTGCGAACAACCAGTGAGCAGTTACTAAAAAGAGTACCGAGATTGGACGAATCGGTAGTGAATATCAAGAAATCGGTTTCGAATCAAAAATAACTAAAGAGGAAATGATATGAATCAGATGAAACCAACGTTTTGCATACTATGCACAATGCTTCTGTCCTTTGGCGTCGCTGCCGCGCAGCAGCAACCGCAGCCCGACCCGTTCGCGGGAAACCTGTTTCCGCCTGAATTGATCATGCAGCATCAACAGGCACTCGGCCTGAACGAAGAGCAGAAAGGACTTATCAAGTCCGAGGTGCGCAAGACACAAACGCAACTCACTGATCTTCAGTGGGGTTTACATGACGAGGTGGAAAAGCTGGCGTCCCTGGTAAAACAAAATCAGGTCGATGAGGGCCAAACGCTGACCCAGTTAGACAAAGTGCTTGGTATCGAACGCGAGATCAAACGTGCACATATCGGGCTGCTGATTCGGATAAAAAACAGGCTGACTCCAGAGCAGCAGGCTCGTCTGCTGGGAATCACAAACAAAACAAGGGAGTAATGTGTCATGTCAAGAATGTTCCTGACTTTGTTGGTGACTATCGCGGCGTCCCTGACCGGCCTACGCGTCGTCGGCACGGACAATAAAGGCGAGAACGCGGAATACAACAATACGCGTGCAACGAGTGAGCGGGTTAGCGCCGGCAACGGTCTCATCGCCTTTCCGGGAAGGGACCCCCAGGGCCGACAGCAGCTCTATACGATCACGATCGACGGTACAAATCGGCGGCAGCTTACCTTTGAAAATAACAATTCGATGCCGAGCTGGTCGCCCGACGGTGCACGGCTTGTGTACGTGTCGCGAACCCCAGCGCCGAATCTGACTATCATGGATGAGGACGGCGGCAACAAACGAACGCTGGTTACTGGAGATGCTCCTGATTGGGGGCCAAACGGCCAGATCGCCTACACCATCGGCCAACCCGCCGAGATCTGGGTGGTGGACGCCGCGGGAGGAACGCCGCGCCAAGTGACTTCCGGGGGCGGTCACGGCGGACGCGTCCACGCATCGTGGTCCCCGGACAGCACGCGCCTCGTGTACATGCAGCTCACGCCGCAGAACCCGGAGGACGACGACACGCGCAACGGGTGCCCCGCACTTCCGTTTCGGGCCGAACTGTGGATCATTAACGCAGACGGCACGAACCCACGCCTGCTTACCACGACTGGTTTCTCGAACTACGACACCGACGGGCAGCTCATCAACTCGGCGGACGACGCCAATGCACCCGATTGGTCCGCCGCCGGCGACGTCATAACCTTCTGGTCGGGCCAGGAACAGTGCCTCGGTCAGGTGTGGCGAATCAACGCCGACGGCTCCGGGCGGACGCAGCTCACAAGGGCTCCAATTCCATCGCACAACGATGATCCGGCGTGGTCGCCTGACGGCTCGCAAGTCCTCTTCACCACGGACCGCAACGGACACCCCGAAACGTGGGTGACGAACGCCGACGGAAGTAATGCTCGATTCTTGACCGAGAGCGCACCTGGCCCCGGCCCTGGAGACGCCGCCTGGCAGCCCGTTCTCAGCTCAACTGCAAATATTAGCGGTCGAGTAACAACTCAGAACGGCCGCGGCGTCCCATCTGCACGTGTGTCACTGACCGACAATCTTGGAAATCGCAAATATTCCATGACAAATTCATTCGGCTACTACAGGTTTTTAGGAATTCCGACGGCGCAAAGCTACACCATTGACGTGCGTTCGAAACGGTATATTTTTACATCGCGAACGATAAATATTTGGGGAGACCTGACAAATATTGATCTTATCGCCGAACCGTAAGGGGCTGAGGTTCGACACAAGGGAGAAATAGGCAATGTCAAAGGTATTTCTGACAATAATCGTGACCATCTTCGCGGTTGCCTCGGGCTGGCCGCCGATCGAGTCTTCTCGCGGGAGTGAGCCTGCACAGGTTATTCCCGGGAAAACCGCCGATATCGCGGCTATCTGGGAGTCAGATCAGCGTCTTACGCGATCCGAGACGGCCTCACAGACGAGCATTAACTTTGCCCGGAGCATCGCGGCAGACGGAGTCGGACGGGTGCATCTGGTGTGGCGCGAGGATCAGGATGGAAGCTCAGAGATCTATTACAAACGTTCACCGGATGGCGGCGTGAGTTGGGGCCCGGCCATCCGCTTGACCAATGCCTCTGGGAGATCGGACAACCCGTCGATCGCCGTCAGCGGTAACACAGTCGCCGTAGCATGGTGGGACGAGCGAACGGGTGCGCACCAAATCTGGTCGAAGCGGTCGATTGACGGCGGAATAACCTGGCAACCCGACGTCCAGATTACATTTTCGCCGGGCGGCGGGGCCTACTGTTCGTTGGCCGTACGGGAGGATAAATGGCACGTCGTTTATGTTGACGGACGCGACGGCCACGAGGAGGTTTATTACACGCGTTCACTCGATGCCGGTGTCAACTGGTCGGCTCCGATCCGGCTCTCGGCCCTGCCGGACAGCTCTTACACGCCGACAGCCGCCGTTTGGCAATCCAATGTTTATGTTGCCTGGACTGACACTCGACACGGCGGCTCGCAATCGTCGCTCGAAGAGGAGTACTTCCGACGTTCCACCGATGGCGGCGCAACCTTCGAGCCTGAACAGCGCCTTACAACCGATCCACCGGGAAGTCCTGCGAACTCGTGGGCGCCGTCACTGGCGGCTCGGGACCAATACGTCTGGATCACTTGGTTTGATACTCGTGATGGCAACTTCGAGATCTACACCAGGCGATCAATCGATGGCGGTGTCTCGTGGTCATCAGACACTCGCTTGACGACAACGGCCGGCCAGTCTCAACGGCCTTCGATCGCCTTGCTCGGACAACAGCTATTTATTTCTTACTGGGACAATGACACGGGTAACGACGAGATATATGTTTTACGCTCAGATGACCTTGGCTCGACGTGGCAGCCGCCTGAGCGTCTAACCTTTTCCGCCGGATCGTCGTCTTTTTCGAGCACGGCCGCCGCTAAGACCGGAGTCCACATTACGTGGACGGATACGCGTGACGGCAACACGGAGGTGTATTACAAGCGCCTGTCCGGTACGCCGGTTCGCGTCGGCAATGGCCGCATCGCATTCACGCGGTCTATAAAAGGTGCCCTTCAGATTTTCACAGTTGCCTCTGACGGCATCGATGAGAGGCAACTAACATTCGTTGGCAATAACGAATACCCGGCATGGTCGAAGGATGGTACAAAGCTCGCTTTTAGCTCGAACCGCAGCGGTGCCTTTGAGATCTGGTCGATGAATCCGGACGGTTCAGACCAGGAGCAGATCACGAACAGCTCACCGGGCTTAAGCTTTGTCCCCGATTGGTCATACGACGGGACGCGTATCGCCTACGCTTTCGTTGAACCGGGCCTCGGACATGCCGAAGTGTGGGTTATGAATTCGGATGGAACTCAACCGACCCGGTTTACAGCCACGCCGCCGAACGGCCAGTTTAGGTGGAGCCTGCATCCGACTTGGGAGCCCGGCGATGAGCGAATTTACTACGCTTCAACGACCAGCGGTGGGTTGCAAGTCTGGGGCATGTTTTCTAACGGTCAAGGACAGGAGCAGAAAACCAACGGGCTGGGATCCGGCTACCCTCACGCGAATGTCCCGGAGTTTAGCCGTGACGGTAAACTGACCTTCTGGGCCGGTTTCGAGGGCCAATTCGGCGAGGTTTGGATCGTCCGGATCGGCTCCACTGAAGGCCCCGTGCGGTTGACGGAGACGCCCGACCCGATGAGCAGCGATAATCCGGCTTGGGCTCCTGATGGTACCAAGATCCTTTTCGATAGTAATCAACCAAGCCCCAATGGAGGCGTCAATGTATGGACCGTAAACGCGGATGGTTCCGATCCGACGCTTCTAATCCCGGGTGGCAGTGGACAAACCGCATGGCAGCCGGTTTTCAGCGCAACCGCAGATATGAGCGGTCGAGTAACAACTCAGAACGGCCGCGGCGTCCACCCGTCGGCCATCGTGACGATGACCGATAGCGTCGGAAATGTCAGATACGCCCGGACGAACCCATTCGGCTATTACAGGTTTTCAGGAATTGCAACCGGACAAAGCTACACGATCGCAGTGCGTGCCAAACAGTTTGTATTTACATCACGGACGATCAGTGTTTGGGAAGACCTGACAAATATTGATTTCGTTGCAGAACCCTAGAGGGGAAGCTTCCATGCTGCGTATTTGCCACTGTTACCCGGCGTGGCAAGATCAAATAGAGTCCTATTTGCTAGCTCACCCTATTTGAATTCGAAGTCGCCAAAATGACTTGAAGAACTATCAATAAAATACAACTCAACAAGATAATCAGAAACCCGGCGCGAAGACTGTTAAACGTGGATGAAATTAATCCGACCAGCCATGTAACGAGAGCCCCACCAAGACTTCCGAGTACAAAGATTGGCATCGCCTGTTGGGTCGCGTTAGATCCGAAGATCTTTGTGAAACGGGACATGTTTGTTGGAAACACGGAGGAACATCCTAGTCCTAACACAGCCGATCCAACCAAGAGGAAGGTGAAGCTTTCCGTCACCATGATCAATAATATCCCGCTCGTCATCACGATCAAACTAGTCACGAGAACCGTGTTCTCCGAAAAGCGTCGAAAGAAGATCGGTGCGATGCCTCTACCAGCAACGAGGAATGTGAAATATACGAGAGCGGCCGAGATCCATCCAGATGACTCAACCCGCATCAAACGTCCTTGATACGTTGTTATCCAGCCACCAACACTGCTTTCTATCCCAATATGAACAAAATTGAAAATAGCAATAAACCATGCGGTTTTCGTGGTCCAGATTGGGATTGTGAACCCGAGGCTCTCATCGGACGATCTGGCGCTCTCCCGGTAATTCGAAAAAACGATAAATAGGCCGATCGTTAGGAACATCACAGATAGCACCATCGTCGGTACCGCAACGCTAATGGGTGTGCCAATGTGGTCAACAAACGGTTTGGACAATATAGCGCCGATGCCCCAGAAAAAGTTGACGGTATTCAACGCCGAAGCGGATCTTTCAGGGTCGAGTTCGACGACGAGCATATTAATGGCCGGAATGGTCAGTCCGATTCCGATGCCGTAGGTCGAGACGGCCGCTTCACACCAAAACCAGGAGTCGGAGTTAAGCCCGGCACATCCGAAAGCCATTAGGCAAAATCCGCCAAACAGAGATTTAAGATATCCGAGCTTTCCTAGGAGGCGGCCGTAACAAAGTGTCCCAGCGAGTGAGCCCGCGAACTGTCCAACGAAAAGGTAGCCTAATTCCTGATCATTCAGATTCAACCGCGTGGAAAGTATCGGCAATATCTGCCCCAGCAGAACCGTTAGTATTCCAGTCAGAATAAATCCGGCGCAGAGAAGTATCATTAAATTCCCGCCGGGTCGCATCGGGATGTCTTGGGTAAGTCCCATAACACGGAAATGTTCTATTTGGAAGGCCGCCCCGAGGATTTCTTGCTAATGGCGGCGGTTGATTGGCGAATTATGAGCTCCGGTTCAACTGTCAATGTTTGGGGAACTTCGCCACGGTTATTTGCCTTGGAGATCGCACTGAGAAGAGTTTTTCCGGCTAATTCTCCCATTTCAAAAAGCGGTTGACGGATCGTTGTCAACGCCGGATTATGAAACTCTGCAGCATAAATGTCGTCGAAGCCCAGAACCGAGACGTCCTCGGGGACCCTCAATCCAACCTCTTGCAAGGCGCGAATTGCACCGATCGCTGAAATATCGTTGAACGCAAAAAGTGCCGTGAAGGGCTTTCCGTGAGCGAGAATTTTCTTTGCAGCTATATACCCGATCTCCGGTGTTCCAATATCACCTTCAAGCTGCGCCGTCAATTTACTGTCAACAGTAATTCCTCGCTTTTGAGCCGCTTCGATTATTGTTTCCCAGCGAACAGGTGTGTCTGTACTAAAATCCTGCCCTTTTATCAAAGCGATTTGGCGATGTCCAAGTTCGAAAAGGTGGCCGATTCCGAGTTCCGCGGCGACTTGGTGATTAAGTACGACGTTCGTGATCCCGTCTATGTCCTCATGACCGGCAACGGTAACCACCGGGAGATCGGTTTTGAACCGGATTTGCGTATCGACGGCGATGATCCCGTCAACCTGCCGGTCGATAAGCATTTGCGGGTTTTGCTCAAGCAGATCGTCACGATGAAAATGGCTTGTCGCCATATAAAAATAGCCGCTTTTCCTAAGGGCCGATTCGATCCCGTTCAGAACGATGGCACAGTAACCGCCGGTCAACTCCGAAACCAGAACACCTACGGTAAAACTCTGATTCGCCCTTAGCGAGCGGGCGAAATAGTGTGGACGATAATTGTATTTGCGGGCTCCCTCGAGTATCCGTGCCCGTGTTTCTTGTGGAATCGTATTTGCGCGCGGCGTATTGTTCAGGACTACTGAGATCGTTCCCGGTGACAATCCGAGGTGTCCGGCGAGTTCCTTTAGTGTGATCCCTCGGCCGTTGGTATCGTACCTATTGACCGCGATCCGCGATTTTTCGTTCTTTTTCGACACGATGTGAGTCTCTCACACAAGAAATACCAGCGCAAGAGTTGTTATCTTCCCTACAACACCAGGTTTTCTTGCGGTTTATCTAAGTCTTCGCAGAAACGGTCTCGGACATCAAATTTTGTCTTGACCTTTCTTAAATTCAATGTTATACCATTTAGCAAAACGATTTGCCAAAACGATTTGTTGAAACTCAACCAAACTGGTGCTCCGATCATAAAAATCAAATATTAAGTCCACATTGCGTGTGAAGATGGCAGTTGAGGCAACTTTATTCAACAAATCCTGGCGACGGTGAATTGGATATACCAATTAACCCACAACGCAAGTTTATAGATCTGGAGACATGATATCAAGCGGTGCAGGGTTGGCAAAAAGGCGTTTTGTGCAGGTCGTAACATTAGTAACGTGAGTCGCCTGTTGTAACGGAGAGAAACACGAAAAATTAATATCAATTCAGGAGTAACCATGAACTATATGCGAATTAGAATACTAACAATGTTCCTTTTGCTCTTCGTGCTTTGTACGGGGGCAATTCTGGCTCAAACTACAAGCGGCTCGATTACGGGAACGGTTGTTGATCCGCAAGAGGCTGCGATCCCAAATGCGACAGTAACCGTAACTGAAGAAGGAAGAAGCTTTAAAATAACCGCCACTACCGATGGCGAAGGCCGTTTTGTTTTTCCGATCGTCCCACCCGGAACATACACCGTCAGCGTTGAGGCTGGCGGTTTTAAAAAACAAGAGCGTAAAGGTGTCACACTTGTTTCGAATGACAGATTGACACTCGGAAACTTAAGTTTGGAAATAGGAACACCTTCTGAAACTGTCAACGTTACGAGTGAAGCGACGCTTGTGCAAGCCGACAGCGGCGAGCGTTCATTTGGGGTTCAAGGTGAACAGATTCGAAATCTCGGTATCAAAACCCGAAGCTTCATCAACCTTGCTACCTTAGCACCGGGCGTGGTTGCTAACGGTGCCGGAGATGGTAATAGTTCGGACAGCACTGGTATAAGTGTGAACGGTGTCAGAACTAATTCAAACAATGTTCAAATTGACGGCATCACCAGCGTTGATACAGGTAACAATGGAACACTTTCTAGAATTCCGCTTGATTCAGTCGGCGAATTCAAACTTGTGACATCTTCTTCGCAAGCCGAATATGGACGCTCATCCGGTGCACAGATCATTGCGGTTACCAGAAGCGGCGACAGGGACTTTCACGGCTCTTTTTACTATTATCGCCGCCACACAGGCCTAAATGCCAACACCTTTGACAATAACCGAAATAACCGTGCGAGACCTATCTCAGACCAGGAAGACATCGGCTATACGATCGGCGGCCCGATCTATATTCCCGGCTTTTTCAACAGGGACAAGAAGCGACTGTTCTTTTTTGTGAACCAGGAATGGACGCCGCGAATTACGCCAAACAATATCAGCCGCGTGCGCGTTCCAACGGCACTTGAAAGGACCGGAGACTTTTCACAATCAACACAATCGAATAGTGCTAACAATGGGATATTCAATACTATTCGGGATTACACAACAGGCTTGCCATGTACCAGCGCCAATAACCAAGCCAATCCGGGCGGTTGTTTCAACGACGGTGGCGTTTTAGGAAGGATTCCACAAAATAGGCTTTATGCCCCTGGTCTGAGATTTCTTAGTTTATACCCGTTGCCGAATCACACGCAGTTGCCCGGTGAAAACTACAACTTCGAAGAGCAAATTTCCAACGATACTAAAGAGCGTAACGACACCGTGCGAATTGATTACAATATCAACGNNGCGTCTATACGGAAGAATGCTCAATAATTACAACGTAAATACGAATCCATTTAGTGGACTAGGATTCATTCTTGGTGGAAATATAGGCGAATTTGGCTGGAAGAACGATACTCCTAGACTGAGCTTTGCCGGAACATTGAACGGATCGCTTAATGAGTCGACCGCAGTTGAATTTACTTACGGTCTCAGCAGAAACTCAATTGACGGCAGACCTAATACAGACAAATACACCTTCGCGTCATCCGGTCTTTCGGGATTGCCCAGGATTTTTCCAGGTGCAACGCAGGAAGATTTTCTGCCTCAAGTTGGATACGGCGGCGGACCTCTTAATGCTACGCCAAGTTATCGGGTAGGCAACGGACCATTTGTTAATAGCAACCGAACCGATAATATCGCCGGAAGTCTATCAAAAGTGTGGGGAAATCACGTTTCAAAATTCGGCGGAGTTTTTGAAAAGGGGGTCAAGAAACAAACAAACCGGGTACAGTTTAACGGCGGCATTAGTTTTTCACCGGATACCACCAATCCCTTCGATACAAACCAGGGATTCGCGAATGCGGCGACTGGTGTTTTTCAAAACTATATCCAAGCTTCCGCCGGTTCAACCGGTAACTACAAATTCAATAACGTTGAGTTTTATGCTCAGGATAACTGGAAAGTTTCGAGCAGACTGACGTTTGACTATGGAATGCGTTTCTCGTGGCTGCCGCCAACCAAGGATGTGAGCGGTGCCGCTTCTAATTTTGACCCAAGTTTATACAGTGCCGCCAATGCTCCGAGACTTTATTCACCCGGATGCCTTGGGCAGGCTGTCGGCAGTTTTACTTCAACCGGTTGCACGCGTGTTGCATATGACCCGACGCTTCCGGTCGGAACAGTTTTGACTGGTGGCGGCTCTCCGGGAACCGGTGGAAACTCGTTGATAGGCGGTCTTTTCATTGGCAAGCTTATTCCCGGGACAGGCAATCGTGCAAATGGTTTGGTGCCTGCCGGAACAGGTGCCCTAACAAAGGATCAAGGCCTTCAATTTGCTCCGAGATTTGGGTTCGCCTTCGACATAACGGGCAAGCAGAACCTAATCCTTCGGGGTGGTTTTGGGATATTTTACGACCGTTCACAAGGAAATCTGGTTTTTGACTACAACGAGAACCCCCCGACCACTACAACAACTCNNGATAATGGGCGACTTCAAGATCTCGGCGGTGTGGGGACAGTCGCGAATCTGTCCCCACAATTCATCCGGGCAATCGAGCAAGATGCCAAGATACCGTCAGTCAATTCGTATAACATAGGTATTCAGTATAAGTTGCCGTTTGATACGGTGCTTGACGTTGCTTACGTTGGTTCGCAGAGTCATCATTTACCCCATGTCAGACCAATTAACGAAACACCATTTGGTTCGGCATGGTTAGCTGTGAATCAAGATCCGACACGGCCGGTGAATCCTGCAGTCCTTGGAAGTAGTGCTCTTCCTACTGATATTTACCGCCCATTTAAAGGATTTGGCGGCATTAACTTTATTGAATTTAGAGAAAATTCTAACTATAATTCCTTGCAAATTGGTGCCAATCGCCGTTTCTCTCGGGGATTAGTATTAAGCGCCAATTATACTATAAGCAAAGCGAGCGGAATCACATCAGCTGATGACGGACAATCTCGGATAGATCAAAAAGATTTCATCAATTATGGTCGTTTGGATTTTGNNGGTTTATGAAATCCCCAGCATAACTAAGAATCGTATCATCGGTTTGGCAACAAATGGCTGGCAGTTCTCGGGTATTTACCGCTTTCAATCAGGTCAGCCTGAAAGAGTTCAATGTAATGTCAATGGTCGTAACTCGATAAATATTACCGGATCATCAAGTGGTACTGCTGTCGGTTCCTGTCTTGTTACCGGTTCCATAAATAAAGGCTTTACCAGAGATGATTTTCATTTATTTAATGTTAATGCACTCCAAGCTCTATTTGATGGAAGTACCGGGGCAGCGTTAGAGTACCCCCGGTCAAGTTTTACAGCAGAAGCACCCGTGATTAACAACTTTGATTTGTCGCTTTCCAAGAAGTTCTTTGTTTGGGAAAAACTAAACATTGAAACTCGCCTTGATGCTTTCAATGCTTTTAATACTACTCAAGGAGCGTTTTCAAACTTCTTCGAGGGTTCTGCCTTTGATACTACTACGAGGTTGGTAAGATCAGGTTCGATAGGAAATGCTCTAACCAGGCGAACCGGATTCGGAGCAGTTAATAGTTACAGACCAAACCGCACAATGCAGTTGATGTTGCGAGTTTCGTTCTAGAGACGCAAACAATTGGAGCGGGTCCGAACGCCGCGTATCCGCTCCTTTCTTCCATTTGTCCTTCATACTTCCGCTCATTCCGGTTGGGCAACCTGCTTACAGTTGTTGATGCGATGAATTCACGAATAATCACATCACTAGTACTGATCGTATTGATCGGCCTCCATTTAACTCCAATTCTGGCGGAAAACCGGTTTCCGCCGGAAATACGCTCGATCACCCGCAAGACTCTCGAAGACAAGATTCGCGGCGGATGGGCCGGGCAAATGTTCGGCGTCTCCTATGGCGCTCCGGTTGAATTCAAATCGCTCGGAAAGATCTTTGAGGGCGAGATCAAATGGTCACCGGAGATGGTCTCAAACTCAATTTATCAGGATGATCTTTATGTTGAGATAACTTTTATAGAAGTAATGGATCGGCTTGGTTTGAACGCCAGCAGCGAACAATACGGCGAGGAATTCAAAAATTCCCAATACAACCTTTGGCACGCCAACGCGGGCGCGAGGCGTTTATTGCTCCAAGGAATCAAACCGCCGTGGTCGGGACACCCGAAATACAATCTGCATTCAAACGATATTGATTTTCAGATCGAATCTGATTTTATCGGAATGATGGCCCCGGGGTTGCCGCAAGAGGCAAATAAATATGCTGACCGGGTTGGCCACGTGATGAACTACGGCGATGGCGTGTATGGAGGAATGCTCTTTGCAGGAATGTATTCAGCCGCATTTTTTGAAAACGATCCGCGAAAGGTTGTTGAAGAAGGTTTGAAAAATCTTCCCCGGAAAAGCGGTTACGCGATGATCATCCGAGATGTACTCGACTGGTCGGCGCAGAATCCCGACGACTGGGAAAAGACTTGGCAGTTGCTTGAGGAGAAGTGGGACAAAGATGACATAGACGCGGACGGTTCGCTACGCCCATTCAACATTGATGCTCGTCTGAATGGTGCTTACGTTGTGCTCGGTTTGCTTTACGGGAATGGTGATTTTGACAAGACCATCGAGATTTCAACTCGAGCCGGACAAGATGCCGACTGCAATCCTTCGAGTGCTGCGGGGATCCTGGGCGTGATAAAGGGCTATCAGGCGATACCGGAAAAATGGAAATCAGGCATTGCCGC
>DLHV01000085.1 GCA_002483395.1 Chloracidobacterium sp. UBA7659
CCGGTCAGATCACGGCCACAATGGCGGTCATCCAACTTGGAACGCTGGCGGCGGTTTTTGTGTATTTCGCCTCCGATATCCTCGGCATTTCAACTGCATTCATCAGGGATCACTGGTCGCTTGTAACCGGTAAAAGGAACAGGATGTATTACTCCGGAACTCATGGAGTCCGCCCGATTTGGTTGTCCGAAGACGCCTGGCTTGGCTGGCTGATAATCATCGGATCAATCCCTATCAGCGTCGTTGGACTGGTTTTCAAGGATTTTATCGAAGGCCAGGGAACCAAAAACCTTTGGTTCATCGCGGTCATGCTGATCGCGATTGCCGTTTTTTTGGGAATCGCCGAGTTGGTTGGGAGTCAGCGAAAAACGATGCGGCATCTTGGGGTAACAGACGCGATCGTCGTCGGGCTTTCTCAGGTGCTCGCTCTGATGCCGGGAGCGAGCCGCTCGGGTTCGACGATCATGGGTGGCCTTTTTGCCGGGCAGACACGCGAAACAGCTGCCCGGTTTTCCTTTTTGCTGTCAATTCCCGCCATCACCGCAAGCGGCTTGCTTGAGCTAAGACAGGCATGGCACATTTTACCTGATAATAGTTTTACGCCGCTGCTTGTGGCCACAATTGTATCTGGCATAGTCGGTTATATGGCTATTTGGTTCCTGATCGCGTTTCTTCGGAGGAATTCGACCGCTGTCTTTATTGTGTATAGGTTGATATTGGGTACGGTGCTTCTAAGCCTTTTGTGGTTTGGACTCCTGAATCCAACCGTGAACTAAGGTGGACTAAGGGCAGAAACGCGACTGTTAAGGNNCGCTCGTTTACACTCGCGTTTCTGCCCGTAAACAAAAATGAACAAGCGGTGGACGATACGAAAGCACGATTTTGATCAGGTTAGCTCTCTTTCCGCACAGATCGCGGTTGCGCCGTTAGTTGCCGCGCTGCTGATCTCGCGTGGCTATCAGGACGAAGATTCCGCACGTAAATTCCTTAATCCCCATTTCGATGACTTAAACGATCCCTTGCGGCTCAAAGGCATGCGCGAAGCTGTGTCCCGGATTCTCACGGCGGTAACGAACATAGAGAAGGTACTCATCTGGGGAGATTATGACGTTGACGGAACGACAGGCACTGTGCTTTTACGAAAGGTCCTCCATAGACTTGGAGCGGAAACCGGATTTCACATCCCGAATCGTTTTACCGAAGGCTACGGGATTAATATCCCCGCACTCGAAAAGGCGATGGCCGACGGTTTCAGCCTGGTTATCAGCGTTGACTGCGGCATCCGCAGCTTTGCACCGCTTGAGTGGGCGAAAGAACACGGGCTGGATGTTATCGTCACTGATCATCACCTTTCCGACCCCGAACGGGGAAATCCGCCGGCCGTTGCCGTAGTCAATCCGAACCAGCCGGGTTGTCCATATCCGGATAAAGACTTGGCCGGCGTCGGCGTGGCATTCAAACTCGCCCAGGCATTGCTTCGGGAAAAAAGCGATGAAAAGCTCATCACCAGCTTTCTTGAGATCGCCGCAATTGGGACTGTGGCCGATGTAATGCGGCTGACGGGCGAGAACAGATCGATCGTTTCCCTCGGACTCAAGGAACTGGTGAAGACAACTAACACAGGTTTGCGAGCGTTGATGGAGGTGTCGGACTGCACCTCCGAGATGACGAGCCTGCACATTGGATTCCGTATCGCACCTCGAATCAATGCGGCCGGCCGCATGGATGTTGCCCGGCACGTTGTCGAATTGCTTGAATGCGAGGATTTTGCCGACGGACGTAAGCTTGCCGCAATTTTCGACAGCCGTAATCGCGAGCGGCAGCAAATGCAGCAGAAGATCACGGAACTCGCGCTTTTCGAAGCCGACTGTTTGCTCGACCAATATTTCGTTGTGGTTGCGGGGGAGAATTGGCATCGCGGCGTCATAGGTTTGGCCGCCTCAAAGATTGCGGAAAAACTATGGAGGCCAACGATTGTTCTTTCGACTGAAAATGGTGTAGCACACGGAAGTGCGAGAAGTATTGCAAATTTTCACCTCCTGAACGCCCTCGAAAGTTGTCCGGAATTGTTCGAGCAGTTCGGCGGACATGCGGCCGCGGCAGGGATGAAAATGAAAACCGATAATATTGAGGCTCTGCGCGAACAACTCAACGTACATGCCAAATCTGCCCTTTCCGAGACCGATCTTACGCCGGAATTGATGATCGATGCCTTAGTGACTTCACAAACGCTAGGCTTAAAACTAATAGAAGATATTAAGCAGCTTGAGCCCTTTGGTGCCGGAAATCCCAAACCGGTGTTCGTCACCAGGAACCTGTATCTTTGCGACGAACCCTTCGTGATGAAGGAAAAGCACTTGAAGCTACAGCTTGCCGACAAAACGGGCAAGCGTTTTGAGGCCGTTTGGTGGGACGGCGTAGAAAAATCAAAAAAGCAAACGCTGATGGCCGATACCCGCATCGAAGTGGCTTACACCGTTGAGGCCAATACCTGGCAGGGCAACACCAGGCTCCAACTTGTCGTGGAAGATCTAAGAGCGGATAATTAAAACAGGTGGCCGAACAAAAAACAGAGAATATCAAGAATCTTCAGCTTCGAGCGAAAATGCCCCGAGCTTTTGGCTTTGCTGCGATCGGTTTGCTCGCATTGACTGTTTTGGCTACTTTGTTAGGCTTTTACCGTGCAAGTAAGAACCCCGAATTTCGAATGCAGGGATTTCCCACGTCATTATCGAAGGATGTCGTTGCATCCATAAACGGTTACGAACGCCGCGAGATGGATGGCGATGTTGCGAAATACTACATCCGCGCGGACAAGGCAACGTCATTCGCCGACAATCACCAGGAGCTTGAGAACGTCTATTTTCAGGTTTTCGACGAGACCGGTTCCGCGTCGGATCAGATAAGCGCTCAGAAAGCCCTTTATCTTCCGGAGGAAAATAAGAACTTTACTGCTTATTTCGCTGGAGCGGTTAATATCGCCACACGCGATTCGCTGAGCGTCAAAACCGAGCAGCTTACATATAAAAAGGAAACGGAGGTCGCGACGGCGGAAGAACTGGTCGAATTTGAACGAAAGAACGTCAAAGGCAAGGCTTTCGGTGCGACCGTCAACGTCAAGAGCAAGATGTTGGAGCTTTTGCATGATGTCGAGATCGAAACTTTCGATTCGCCCGAAATGACAAATGCCGGAACAAGCAGCGGCAAGCTTAACGCGGGGAACGCCGTTTACGATCAATTGAGCGAGAAGATCGATCTCCACAATTCGGTCAAGGCGTCGTTAACTTCCAAGAACAAATCCAGCGGACAACCGCAAACTGCAGACGTCCGTTCCGGGCGGGCGATCGCATATCTTGCACCGGGCAATGATGAGAACCGCACATTCAAAAAGATCGAGTTGTTCGATGATGTACAGATCGACAGTCGCCAATCAGACGGAAAGCCTACAAAGATCAGCTCCGGCTATGCGCTTTACGAAAAAGATGCCGACCGTTTTGAATTGAAGAATGGTTTGCACATTATCACGGTCGAGGATGAAAGCCCGACCGACATTAAGGCATCGAATGGTGTCTACGAACAATCGGCCGGTAAGATCCAGCTTGACGGCGGCGCCGAAATAACTCAGGGCGGAAACTTCGTTCGCGGCGATAATATTTTTGCCGAATTATTCGCCAACAAGAAACTAAAGCACACCCGCGTCGTCGGCAATGCGCTTGTCCGTCAGGCGGCCGCCGACAAGACCACAGAAGTAACCGGTGCCGAGGTGAATGCCGCGTTCAACGAAGGGCAAAAGATGCAGAGCGCCGCCGTCACGGGCACGGGCACGGCTGTTGTGACACCATCAAGACCGGGCGAATATTCCAAGATGACGATGATCGCTCAGAAAAGCATCGACGTCCTGTTCAAATCCGACGGTTCGTTAAGTCAAATGCTTACGGACGGACGGACCACCGTTAAACTTGATGTGCCCGATAATTCGGAAGACGCCGCTAACAAGCTGCTCACGGCCGATTTTGTAAAAACGCTCTTCAACGACTCCGGTCAGGACCTGCGAACCGCCGAGGCGGTTGGCAACGCGGAGCTTGTTGTCACGCCACTGCGGGCGTCTGAAAAGAATTACAGGACAACGATAAACGCCCCGCGATTTGATTGTGAATTCTTTCCGACGGGAAATAATGCAAAACTGTGCATAGCAAGTACAAAAACCAAGACCGTCCGAGTCCCGACTCAGCCGGCGACAAATCGCGGAACTCAAACCATTACAGCTGATAAGCTAAACGCATATTTCAGCCAGNNAAAAGATGTGGAACGGCTGGATGCCGTTGGTAAAGCCAAATTCACCGAGCTTGACCGCAACTCCTTGTCCGACAGTATCTCCTTCACGGCCGCCGATGAAATCGTAAAACTTCGAGGTGGTGAACCGACAGTGTGGGATTCAAAGGCCCGAGCAAAGGCTCCTGAGATCGATTGGGACACCCGCCGGCAGACGTCCGTGCTTAGAGGCGGGGCCAGCACCACGTATTATAGTCAAAACAATACGGGCGGCGCGACCCCATTCGGAAAATCCGAGAAGCCCGTTTATGTTACCGCCCAGATTGGCGAATTCGATCACAAAGCCGAAACCGCTGTTTACACCGGAAATGCCCGCGGCTGGCAGGAAAACAACTATGTTCGCGGTGATCGTTTGGAATTGGTGCAGAAGCAGGGGCAACTCGTAGCCAAAGGCAACGTACAGAGCCTCCTGTATAATGTGAAACGAAGAGAGAATGGCAAGGAAACTAATCTGCCGGTTTATGTGTCGTCGAAGAACATGACTTATACTCGTGATGACCGGCTTTTGCGTTATGAGAACGATGTCGATATTCGCCAGGGAAAGGACCGTATAACCAGCGGTATTGCAAAAATCTTTTTAACTGAGAACAATGAGGTCGCCCGGACCGAAATGGAAAACAGCGTAGTCATCACGCAGCCGAATCGTCGTGCGACAGGCGATTATGCCCAATACAATGCTTCCGATGAGGTGGTTGTTTTAAAAGGCAATCCCGCACGCGTTGAAGATGCTGAGAACGGGACTTCGCAGGGTGCTCAAATGACCGTTTACCTGCGCGAGAATCGCGTCGTCGGAGAAGGAAAGTCTAAACAAAATACCACGGGCCGCACGCGATCGGTCTACAAGATCAAAAATAACTAAGCATCGAATCGAACGTGACCGCAAATACCTCATCTCTATCCATTCCAACCAACGGTAATCATCCGGACAGCCAAACAAACTCCCTTTCTGCCCGACATCTACAAAAGACGTACAATGGGCGCCGTGTCGTCGATGATGTAAGCTTTGACGTCGGGCAAGGTGAAGTCGTCGGGCTATTGGGAGCGAACGGTGCGGGCAAAACGACCAGCTTCTATATGATGGTCGGATTGGAACGGCCCGAGAACGGGCGGATCTTTCTGAACGGTCAGGATGTCACCGGCCTTCCGATGTATCTACGCGCCCGCCTTGGCCTTGGATATCTGCCGCAGGAGCCGTCTATCTTCCGCAAAATGACGGCGGAGCAGAATATTCTGGCGGTTCTCGAAACAACGCGGCTGCCTCGGAGCCAGCGGTTCGAACGCCTAGACGAGCTGCTCGAAGAATTCGGCATCAGCCAGGAGCAGTTCCGCGAGGTCGTGCACAAGCAGTACGTCAAAAAATTCA
>DLHV01000053.1:0-13876 GCA_002483395.1 Chloracidobacterium sp. UBA7659
ACCGTCAGTACGCCGCCGAAACAGTCAAGATAACGGTTGCCCTGATCGTCCCAAACATATTCGCCTTCGCCTTTGACGAGTGCAACCGGCTCCTGATAATAAGTCGCGACGGCTGGGAACAGAAATTCTTTATGCTTTCGCACAGCTTCGGAGACGGTGGATTTTTGTTCTTGTGGATTCATAAGATTAATTTACCCGCGAAATACGCCAAAAGGCACGAAAAAGAGTAAGACATTCTACTCCATTTTCGCTTTTTTTCGCGTTTTTCGCGAGCATTAATTCTTTTAAAAGGTGAGCCTTTGTCGTCTGCTCCCATCATGGCTTTGCGGATCTGCGGGATCGGCGGGCCTCCGTATGACTTTTTATGCAAACAAGAATCGAGACACGATAGTGGGGATCAATCTGTTTGATTCGCGTGATTTATTGTAGAATCAGAGTTTTTATATGAAACGGAAACTTGGAATAGCGATAGTCGGGCTTGGCGGCGCGGTTGGGACGACGATGTTTGCCGGTATCGAACTGATCAAAAAGGGCCTGATCGGCAAACAAGGTCTGCCGTTGGCGGAACTGGATGTCGCGGGAATCGCCGATTATGAAGACATCGTCATCGCCGGATGGGATCTTTTTGGCAGCCACCTTGCAAACGCAGCCGAAGAGCACGACGTTCTGACGCATAAGCAGTTCGTCGCGGTTGAAGCGGAGCTACGAGCAGTTAGGCCGTGGCCGGGAGCCGGGAATCGGGACTTTCTGACAAATATCGCCGGCGAAAATCAGATATCGGCCCGAACGCACCGCGAATCGATCAAACGCATAAAAAGCAATATCGATGAATTTAAGACGCGGTGCGATTCGGTTGTCGTGATCAACCTCGCCTCGACCGAAAAGCTTGCCGTCGAAGGCAATGAAATACTAAACACTCTCGCGGATCTTGAAAAGGCGTTGGACGAGAACTCGGCGGACGTTTCGCCGTCGATGCTCTACGCTTATGCCGCGGTTGCGTGCGGCGTGCCGTATGGGAATTTCACGCCGTCGGTAGCGGCCGACATTCCGGCGATGATCGAGTTTGCCGAAAAGCAGGGCGTGCCGATCGCCGGAAAGGATGGCAAAACCGGGCAGACCTTTATTAAGTCGGTGCTCGCCCCGGCGTTCAGAAGCCGTGCTCTGAAAGTTGAAGGCTGGTTTTCGACAAATATCCTTGGTAACCGCGACGGCCTGGCGCTTAGCGATGAAGACTCGCTCGCTTCGAAAGTAAAGACGAAAAGCTCATTGCTCGACGACATTTTGGGCTACAAGGTCGAAGACCACCTTGTCGATATCCGGTATTACCGCCCCCGCAAGGACAATAAAGAGGCGTGGGACAACATCGATCTGACCGGGTTTCTCGGCCAGCCGATGCAGCTAAAGGTGAACTTTCTCTGCCGTGATTCTATCCTCGCCGCTCCGCTTGCCATCGAGATCGCACGCCTGCTCGATCTCGCAAAGCAGCGAGGAGAAAAAGGGATTCAGAAACAGCTTTCGGTCTTCTTCAAGCTGCCGATGGCAAAATCCGGCAAGCCGGAGCAGGCCTTTCACCGGCAGGAGGAGATGCTGACAAGATGGTTACGGAACCAGTAGACCATTGCCCTCAGAATGCTCGCGTGACATACCGAGATTAGCCTTCCGGTTTAAATTCCCATTCCTGTTGCTGTGTCTGCCAGTTCCGCCGTCCGACATGGAACAGCCACACACATGCCGCCGCAAAGAAACGGAGTCGCTTTGGGGCACCGATAAGCAACTGTGTTAAGGACCTCGTCCTTCCTATCCGTATCGAGTGCGGCAATAGTATCTTCCACACGTTTACGTTCGTCTGCTGTGATTGTCTGATCCTGAAGCAGGCCTGTAAGGTGGTCTTTAAGCCACGGTACTATTAGCTCGTTGATCTCGTCCTCAACCGTCCGATTGTTTGAATAAGTCATTGCTCTTCCTCCTTTTATCTAAAGTTTCCCATGCTCGAAATAACCTGCCAGTTCGACTGTTTCCCGAAGTAGATCGATCTACCGTCAGGTGCCCAGGTAAGACTGGCAAAATAAACCCTTTGATCGTTGCTTTTCAAAATAGTCCGGTCTTCACGCCCGTATAACGACATGACGTGAATGCTGTCTTCATCCCGTTCCCGTTTAACATAGGCCAGCGACCGTCGATCCGGAGAGAGGCTCATGTTCATCGAATAGGCTCCGTTAAGACGTTGGAGAAGACCGACAGCTCCGTTATGGACTGAAACCTCGTACAACTGGACGGCAGCGCCCATCGGATTCACCAATTTGACGCCAAGAGTGGATTTTACAATCAGCTCGCGCCCGGATGCGGACCACCCGACGATTCCCAGTACGTCGGCGGACTCCAACAGATGCCTGGTACCGGCGGAATCGTGAACCCATAGGCTCCACTTATGATTCGAACTCGGTGTTTCGCCTCCATGCTTAAGTCGCAAAAAAGCCACGCGATCACCATTCGGCGAAACCGCCGGATTGAAAAACCAGTCCCCCGGTTCGACATTACCTGTGACTCGGACCTCGCCCGTGCCGTCGGCGGCGGCTTTCCATATATTGGGGACATTTTCTCGTCTTGCGCAATAGACGATCGATCCGCCGTCCGGTGACCATTGATAATCCTGCGTTTGCCATCTGTTGGATGGTAATAGACCAAATCCCGCGAACATTACGCCGTCGGTGGTCAGCGGCCCCGGCTCGCCGCCGGCAGCGGGCATGGCCCACAGATTTACACGGCCGTTCAGGTCTCGCAGGAACGCGATTTGTGTCCCGTCGGGGGACCAAATCGGCAGGAAACCATCTTTCGAAAATTCCCGGGTCGTACGATCCTGATCGAGCGATTGCGAGACGATAGCGGAACCGTTAATCATGCGCGATACATCGGCTGAACGCGTCTCCTGGTACGCGACATGCCGTCCGTCCGGCGCCGGGTCGGCCCACATTTCGATTCCCAGGCTGTCCGTCAATCGAAGCTCTTCCGAATCGTCGATTCGGACATTCCACAGATCGGCGTCGTCCCGTTGCGAATAATAAAGGACTTCCGTTCCGCCGGGCGAGACCGAGGAAATGTAAAGCGGCACATCGCTGGAAAGCACCTGGACCGGTGAATCTCCGTTTAATCCGCACGCGAAAATCTGACTGATCTCGTTTCTTACCGAATCATATAAGACGCGCCGGCCATCCGGATGCCAGACAAGGTTGCGTTCCGGGTACTTATCGTTGGTAATTCGCGTTGGCGTTCCGCCGTCGGTCGAAACGACCCATATATCGCTCTGCCCGTCCTTGATGTCCGTATATGCGATTCGCCCGCCGTCAGGCGAAATAGCGAAGTACACCTGTGGTAAATGCGACAATTCCAAATTCGCCAATTTCTCCGTCCGTTTGCTTGCAACATCGAGATAATATAGCGCGTTACGCGTTCCGAAAATGATTCGTTGGCCATCCTCGCTCCAATCCAGAAGCTCCGTGGCGTTAACATCGACGGCAGCGAGCAATGTCGGCGTTCCTCCCAGCGTCGGAATCGCCCAAATACCAATTTCATTGCGGCGTTTAGAGAGAAAAGCGATTTTTTCGCCGTCCGGAGAAAAGATGGGACTCGTCTCCGGCCATTGGTCCTTCTTGAGCGTGAACGCCTCGCCGCCCGATAATTGCTTAAGCCAGATGCCGCTGACTCCATTTCTGGTCGATGCGAAGGCAACAAGCTTGCCGTCCGGAGAGAACCTTGCGGCGCTGCCCAGATCCTCTCCCAGATCGCGCTTCCAGCTAAATAGCTGCGACACCGACGGAGCTTCCTTAACGGGCGGTTTTTCGGACTCCGACACGATTTGCCACATGTACCAGCCTCCGGAGCCGATGATCAACGCCGCAAATGCCGCAGCCGCCCAGAGTCCGATCCTCGACATTTCAAACTCACCGGTCTTATGATCCGTTCGATTGCCGTCCGTAACGGCCCGCTCGATCTCCCCGGTCAAAAGTCCATGCGGCAGCGTCGTTTCCATACTTAGCGGCCGGTCCGCGGAGACCATTTTGGAGCCTGCATCGCGAAGCATTTCCAATGGCAGGCTCTTAAGGTCAAATAACATCTCGTCAATATTCCGGTAACGATCGGCGACGTTCTTTTCGAGCGCCTTTCGCACGATATATTCAAGCTTTGCCGGGATCCTCACCCCGTCAACGTCCATTGGCGGGACGTCGGATCTAAGGATCGCCGCAAGCTTATCGCTTGTGGTGGCCCCGGGAAATGGCGTCCTTCCGGTAAGCATTTCATATACCACCACACCGAAACTCCATATATCGGTCCGAAAATCGATCGGGTGGCCGCGGGCCTGTTCGGGCGACATATACGCGATCGTTCCGAAGATCATTCCTGGCTGGCTGAACAAACTCTCGACCGATTCTTCGAAGTTTGCGGCGGACCTCTTAGCAAGGCTAAAGTCGAGCACTTTTACGTTTCGCTGGGCATCGATCATTACATTCGAGGGTTTGATATCGCGGTGCACGACGCCGTGTGCGTGAGCTGCGGAAAGCGCGTCGGCGATCTGGATCGCTATCTCAACGGCTTCGGCGGCCGGGATCGGGCCGCGTGCGATGCGCTCGGCGAGCGTTTCGCCGCGGAGATACTGCATAACGATGAATTTATATCCGTCGGCATCACCAACTTCATATATTGAGCCGATATTCGGATGATCCAGAGCGGCCGCGGCGCGGGCTTCGCGGATCAGCCGCTTTCCGGCCGAAGGATCGAAAGCAGAATCGGACGGAAGGATCTTTACCGCGACTTGCCGGTTCAACTGCAAATCTTCCGCCAGATAGACCTCACCCATACCGCCCGAGCCGAGAAGCTGTACGATCTTGTAGTGGCCGATGGTCTCGCCGATTTCGAGTCGTTCGTTTTCAATTTGCTTTGCAACTTCTAAAATTGCGGGTTCCTGCATATACTCTTCGTCAAACGAATTGAGCAGTTTCTCGACTTCTCGGCGCACCTCGTAATTACCGCTGCATGTATCCTCTAAAAAATCAGGACGCTGCCGCGGTGGAATTTCCAGGGCGTCGCCAAAGATCTCTTTAACTGTTTGCCATTGTGCTGCGTTCATGTAGTCTTAGCCGACGAGAATTTTTCAGCTTCTCATTTAGTTATCGCGACAGATTTGCAGAAAACTTGTCAAATTTCCCGATTTTTTTTGGAAACGCATCATCCGGTCGATTTTTATCCGCTCAATTCAAACCGCAGCCACGCCCTGGCCACATTCCATTCGCGGGATATGGTGGACTCGGAAACTTTCAGCACCTCCGCGATCTCGGCTATGCTCATTCCGGCAAAATAACGCATCTCGACGATATGGGCCTGCCGGGAATCGATTTCAGACAAGCGATCCAGCGCCGAATCAAGCGCCAGCATATCGATGCCCGGCGTATCTTGCGCCTCCACAACGGTCTCATCGAGCTGAATATGCTCGGCGTGTCCGCCACGCTTCCGCCGGTGTTTCGTTTTCGCATAATCGACCAGGATGCGCCGCATTATGCCCGCCGAGATCGCGAAAAAGTGCGAACGGTCACTACAGTCGAGATTTCGTTGTTCGGTGAGTTTTATATACGCTTCGTGGATGAGCGCAGTGGTCTGTAAGGTGTGGTCTTGTCGTTCGTGTCGCAGGAAATTGTGAGCCTGCCGTCTCAACTCATCGTAAACAAGGGGCAGAATCCTATCCAGGACCTCGGCATTACCGCCGATCGAATCACGGAGCATTTCCGTCATCTCCCACGAAGTGGCGGTCGGTTTTGACATTGCGACGTCTGTCTGCCAGTGAATCTGGTGACCAAATAGCCCAATCCGCAAACGAACNNAACGGCCCCCCGGCATTCACAGTTCGACTTACCAGGGGCGAAAGCATCCATATCGAACACATGGCTTCGGGGCGAAAACGCCTAAAAACCGGAAAATATACCTGACCGTTTGGGTTATCGAGTCAAAAATACTCGCTTTTGTCAGCTAAGTCAATCTTTTTCAACCTAAAAACTTTTTCGTGCATTTGATGGGAAAGACTTGTCTTATCCATTAATGCGCAAAAAAACGCGAGACTTTGCCCCCGCGCTCCTTTCGGTAGAATCCGATCAACCGGCTATTTCTTCACATACAACGCCGGAAACTGCTTTTTTAATTCTTCGAGTTTTGGCAGATCGTTATAGATGATGTACGGGCTGTCGAGGTTCTGCGGCAGATAATCCTGATGATAGGCCTCGGCTTCGTAGAATTTCTCCAGCGGAACGACCTGCGTAACTATCGGTTTTTTGTAAACTCCGGCCGCACCGAACTTTTCTATGTAATTCAACGCGGCCTGTTTCTGCGCGTCATCCGTGTAGAAAATGGCTGAGCGGTATTGGGTTCCTGTGTCCGGGCCTTGCCGATTTAGCTCGGTCGGGTCGTGCGCAACCTTGAAAAATACCTCTAAAAGCTGTTCGTATGAGACCTTCGCCGGATCGAACGTTATTCGCACCGACTCAGCGTGACCCGTATCGCCATTGCCGACGGCGTCGTAATTTGCGGTTTTTGCGGTACCGCCGGAATACCCGGACTTGGCATCGCTGACGCCATTCACATGTTCAAAAACCGCTTCGACGCCCCAGAAACAGCCGCCGGCAAATACCGCGATCTGCTTGGATCCCGCAACCTTTGACGTTGTGTTAGGCGTTGCCTGCTCTGCGACGGGGACTGCCGGGACGTTGGAAGAACTGACCGAATTGCAGGCAAGCAAACAGCCAGAAGCTAATACCAAAATTGATTGAAAAAAAGAAGAAAGCATAATAATTACCTCAGACTAACAAATACCGGAGCGTGGCGAATATATTCCAAAAATTTGAAAACGCATCATCATTGTTTTCGTCCGGCTGTGCCAGTTTGGATGCGTTCAACCGCCGTTTGTGTCGTTAAATATCGCCGATGTCTGCCGTGTGCGATTGACGCTAAGCTGTAAAACATCGGGCCGCGAATAGTGTCCGGCGGCATCGAAATTCTGTCTTTCTTCCCGTACCTTGCGATGATCGATAGTCGCGATCAATAGTTTTTCTTCATTGCAAACGGGTTCGATGATCCATTCGCCATCCGGCCCGGCAAGACACGTGCCGCCATCTGTCAGAACATCCGACGAGTTCCCGAGAATTTTATCAAGATACGGAGTCTCAGCCGGAAAATCGTCCTTCCGCATCAGGCTGGAAACTGAAGCTACGTACGAACGCGACTCTTTCGCGATAAACCGGGTAATGTCCTGCGTGTTCCGGATACTTCCCGGCCATACCGCGACGTGGAGGTCTTCGCCCTGCGCATAAAGAGCTGTTCGTGCGAGCGGCATCCAGTTTTCCCAGCAATTCAGGCCGCCGACTGTAAACGGGCCGAGTTTGTGGACATGCAAGCCGCTTCCATCGCCGATCGCCCACGTAAGACGTTCTTCGTAAGTCGGCATCAGCTTCCGATGAACGGATCCTATCTGGCCGTTTTGGCCGATGAAAACAAGCGAACAATATAGGCTTTCACCGCGGTCGGCGGGTTTTTCGATAATGCCGATATAGATCGCGATCTGCTTGTCCCGTGCAAGATCACAAAGCGTTTTCAGCTCCCTTCGTTCGATCTGCACCGCTTGATTCGAATATTCGGCGAAAAATTCCTTTTGCAGCTCCGAGTTAAAGACCGCGCCGCCCGTCAATTCCAGCCAGAAAGGATAACCGCCGATGCAGGCTTCGCCGCCAAGGACGACCAGTTCGCAACCTTCGTCGGATGCATTTTCCGCGTACCCTAAAGCCTTTTCAAGCGTTTTCTGACGGTTGAGCCAAACGGGTGTAAATTGTGCTAACCCGATCTTTAGTGTTTCCATATGAGGTTTAGGGCTCAAGCTTCAGCTTGCCCGTTTGCGCAGCCAAGAGCAAGCTAAAGCCTGGACTCTAAGCTTTCAACAAAAACTCTTCCTGTGATTTTAACGCTCGTTTCGATTCGGGCAAGAATCCCAACATCATAAAATCGTGAAATGCCTCTGGATATTCCTCGTATTGAACATCGATCTTTGCATCGATGCATTTAAAATAAAACTTGCGGCAATCCCACAACAGCAAGTCAGCGGTACCCATTTGAATAAGCGTTGGCGGCAACCCCGCAATATCGCCAAACATAGGTGAAATAAGCGGATTCGCACGATCAGCTCCTCCCGCATATTCACGAGCACCATTAGAAAGGCGTTCGACCGACATCATCGGGTCTTCGTGCTCGTTCAATTTTATCGCCGGATTTTCGAACGTCGCATCAAGCCACGGCGACATCAAGACCATTTTTCTCGGCAGCGTTTTGTTTAACTCTTTAAGTTTGAAAAAGGTCGCAACCGCCATGCCGCCGCCGGAGCTGTCGCCGAGAAAGAACCAGTTTTGGGGCAAATCGGCTTCGGCAACCGCTTTAGTAATATCGTCCAATGCCGCCGGGAAAGGATGTTGAGGAGCCATCCTGAAATCTATCACCAACGCCGCCAACCCTGTTCGGTTACATATTCCCGCGATATATAACCAATGCTCCTTTACAGGACCGAAATAAAACGCACCGCCGTGCAGATAGACCAAAACGCCGTTTTGCCTATTTTCTTTGTCGATCCAAAAAGCTTTGACATCTTCGATTTCAGCCTTAGCGCATCTCGCGGCAATGCTTCGTGGCGGTTCCGGCACGTTTAATTGTCTTTGAGTTTTCAGGCTGTCAAACGGGCCGTCATCTCTGAAGACAAGCCGCACGTACAATTTTGCCAACGTGTTTTGAAGACTCATAAAAGGCTTACTTTCCTTTGCGAACTTGGTGAGCTTTGCGTGAAACCTTTTTTTTCTTACACAAAGCTCGCCAAGTTCGCAAAGATTTTATTCAGGCTTTTGTTCGCTCATGCCTGACGGGCCCAGTTCCGCCTCCGCTGCGATAAAACCGAAGCTCGCCCATTGATTGCCGGCGGTAATTTGACGAAATATTTTTATTGCCTCGTCGCGTTTGCCGTTGTAAAGAAACCAATTGCCAAGCCCGTAGCCTAGCGACGCGTTGCTCAACGCATTCACGTTCGTGCCGATTTCTTTAAGTAAATCTTCGGCTTTCAGCTTGCCTTGATACAGTTTGACAAGTTTGTGGTAATCGTCATTCTCAATAATCTCCAATCCGTCTTTTATCTGGCGGTTGATGAATCTTTTCGCAGCGTTTTCATTGTTATACCGCCTCACGGACATGTACACCCAGTGGGCTACAGCAACCTGCATGTCCGGATTTTTCGCTAGATTGAAGCACCTCATAAAGGCAGCGGCGGAGTTGTCAAAATCCCCCTTTAAATAATAAGCCAGGCCAAGGTGATACAATATATTGGTTTGCAGCGTGCTTGTCGGTATATTTTTTGCGTTCGGTAGGCCATCAGGTTCAACTTCGTCAGGTTTGGAATGAGTCAGCTCTTCAGCCCGCTTAAAATCAATAATCGCATCATCGAAACACCGAATCGTGATAAATCGATGCCCTCGATGCCGATACAGGCGAGCATCTTTTGGAAATTTCGCGATCCCTTCGGTAAAAATCTTTATAGCAGCCTTGTAACCGCCGAGGTAGGCTGTTCGGCGGCCGAGCCATATAATCGCGTCCGCGTCGTCGGGCTTTCTTGAAAATGCATCGCGGGCCTCTGCGAGTTTTGATTCGTATGCCTTCCTGGCTTCCCCGGTTAAAACCGGCGCTACCTCTCTTGCTTTGTCGACACAGCCTTGCGAGAAGACGGAAAAATAAGATGACAGCAAAATGGAACAGATGACGATGGCGCGTTTCATAGGCGGATTTTAGCAAAGATTCATCGTAAATCGCTAAGGTTTGTACTTCTACCTTAATCTGTCGTGTGCTAAATTAGCGTCATGTCAAATTTGATGACGTTCGCGCTGCCGGAAAAACTTAAACAATCCTATAAAGCGGAGATCCAGAAAACTATCGAAGACAAACGAATTTCCCGGATTTGGGAAAAGGACGCGTCTGTCTGGACCGGCAAAGACGAATCGAAATGGCTCGGCTGGCTCGATGTCGTGGGCGAGGAATTGCAGAACTTGCAGCGGTATCGCGATCTTCGTCAAGACATTGAGGGAGAGGGGTTTAGCGATATCCTTCTAATGGGAATGGGCGGATCGTCGCTTTGCCCGGAAGTGCTGGCGATGACGTTTGGCGTCGATAATTTTCACATTCTCGATTCGACCGTTCCCGCACAAGTGATCGCCGTCGAGAGTAAGATCGATCTCGCAAAAACTTTATTTATCGTCGCAAGCAAGAGCGGGTCGACGCTGGAACCGAATTGTTTCAAACAATATTTCTTCGACCGCGTGTCGAAAACCGTTGGGAAAGAAAATGCCGGAAAACAATTTATCGCGATTACCGACCCCGGCTCAAAGATGCAGAAGATCGCCGAAGCTGATGGATTTCGTCATATTTTGTATGGCAAACCGGAGATCGGCGGCAGGTTTTCGGCACTGTCGGCGTTCGGGCTGACGGCGGCTGCCGCAATGGGGTTGGACGTTGAAAAGCTGCTAACCGGCGCCGCCTCGATGGTCCGTTCGTGTAAGGCAACGAACCCGAACGAGAATCCGGGTGCTATTTTGGGCACGATTCTCGGCACTTGTTACCGAAACGGCCGCGATAAACTTACGATTTTCACGCCGCTGGAATTCTACGATCTTGGTGCATGGCTCGAGCAGTTGATCGCCGAATCGACCGGAAAGAATGGTGTTTCGATTGTTCCTGTTGACCGTGAGCCGCTGCAAATGGTGGACATGTACGGCGATGACCGCATTTTCGTCAACTTCACGCTGAAGGGCTCCGAGATCGATGAAGATACGTTGGCCGACCTAAAGGATATCGAGGATTCGGGCCATCCCATGATAAATATCGAACTCGAAACGCTTTATGGGCTCGGACGAGAATTTTTCCGCTGGGAGTTCGCCGTCGCCGTCGCCGGGGCGATCATGGAGATAAACCCGTTCGATCAGCCCGATGTGGAATCCGCCAAGATCGAAGCCAGGAAGATCACCGACGCATACGCACAATCCGGGACGCTTCCCGCCGAAAACCCGTTTTTTGAAGAGGATGGAATCTGGCTTTTTGCGGCCGCGGGGTATGCGGCTGAATTGAGTAATGTCGTCGAAGACAAGACTGCCGCGAGTTTCCTCGAGGCCCATATGTGGAACATCGCGGAGAACGACTACTTTGCGATACTGGCCTATATCGAGATGGATGCCGAACATGAACAGATCCTGCAGCAGATCAGGACTCACGTTTTGGAACATTACAGCGTCGCTACCTGTCTGGGATTCGGGCCGCGATTTCTGCATTCTACCGGGCAAGCATACAAAGGCGGAGCGAACAACGGCGTGTTTTTGCAAATAACGTCGGATGACGCGATAGACGTACCGGTCCCGGGACAGAAATTTACGTTTGGCGTCGTCAAATCCGCGCAAGCGCGCGGTGATCTTCAGGTGCTGTTAGATCGCGGCCGGCGGGCATTGCGTGTCCACTTGGGCAGCGACGTAAAAACCGGACTGGAAAAACTTCTGGAATTGGTTTCCTGATCGATATCAGAAATGTTATCAGGCAAATGCCATGATCACTTCGTCAAGATTGTTCTGGACATTATTCCACGCGTCGTCCATGTGTTCTTCGGTAAGACCGAGTTTCATCACGGATTCCGAATTCGCGAGTTTTGATTCCTTTTCAAGCCGCACGCCCATACCTCTGATGTTGGAAATCGTATCGGCCACATCGACGATATGTGTAACCATCATCGGCTGCCCGGATTGTGAGGGATCATGATGGTGCAAAATTGATAAACAAACCTCGTCCGGCAAACCCCAGCGCCGGGCAACAAGGGCACCAACCTCTGCGTGATTATAGCCGAATCTTAACATCTCCAGCCTCAGCATTTCACTTTCTGAAAGATCTTCGGATAGATCGCAAAAGCTCTCGGCATCATGAGTTAAAAGAATTATCTTCCCGATGTCGTGCAGAAGTCCGCAGATGAACGCTTCTTCTGTCCCGCGAATTCCCAGGATCTTGCTTAACTCGCGCGAAAGCAGGCCAACGGCTAACGAGTGCTTCCAGATCTTCTTCACATCCGGCGATTTATAAATTGCTTTCGAAAACGTGACCGAAGTCAACTCCATCATAACGATGTCGTGAATTATAACGGTCCCGACCGCACTGATTGCGTGTTGTATCGTGGCGACGTTTTTCTCGAGCGCATATATGGGCGAATTCGCAAGCCGTAAGATGCGGGNNTCGGCAATTCGGCTTGTCGAGGCGTTATAGTCACGCAAAACCGTAGTCAGGCGCATAATACCGCCCGGCGAGGGCGGTAATTTTGTATCAACCAGAGTTTCAATGTCAAGTTTCGACGCACCCACAGCAACGTTTGGGCTGTATTGATTAATTTGCTGAAGCATAGTGATTCGCGAAGGTTTTGTCTGACAGTAGTGGAGGCTACATTTCTGCCTCTCCTACATTTCGGCGGATTTCAAAAATACTTTAGAGATTTTGAAAAAATGTTTTTGCTTATTCAATGGATACCGAATGTAACGGCCTAGAAGGGGGAACTGGTATCAAAGGTAAGGTCATGGCGGTTCAATGAATACAGCATAATAGCTCCCCGCGTGATGCGGAATCGACCCCTTAACATCAGGAGAATGTCTGCACCACTTCGTCCAGGCGAGGTGAAATAGTGTCCCAGATCATCTCAAACTGGCTTACTTCAATACGGAAAGCGAGGGCCCACTTCGAAATGAGGAGTTCGTCCATTTCGGCGTCCGCCATTTTCAGAGTCACGAGCGTATCGGCTATATTGATGATATGGGCCATGGCGATGCCCGCGGTTGCGTTCGAAGGTTCATGGTGAAACCGTATCATATGCGAAACCGCGGCGGGAAGTTTCCACCCGATGGCAGCGGCGGTACCGAGTTCGGCATGGTCAAAACCGAAGACTTCTCGTTCAACCGCCGCTAGAGCAACCTCATCTGTGGCTCGCGCCATGATCTCAATGTAAAACGGGTAATCCGCCCGGAGCAGGATAAGTTTGCCTATATCGTGCAGGAGCCCACAGCTAAACGCCTCATCGGCGCCGCGCATCTGGGCCAAGCGACATATTTCGCTTGCCGCCATCGCCGTTGCGAGCGAGTGAAACCAGATCTCCTTTCCCGCGGCCGAGCGGAGTATCTTACGCCCGAACGAATCGCTGATACCGCTGATCATCATCGCCTCTGAAATCGCCATATTGCCGACTGTGGCAACCGCACTCGCAAGATTCGTCACGGTTCCATGGAGTGCGTAGATCGGCGAGTTTGCAAGACGCAGTATCCGTGACGAAAGAATCGGATCGAGGCTTAAAGCATTGGCGATCGCCGTTTGCGAAACGTTCATGTCGGAGAGCAATGCCGAGACACGCACTACGCTTGCCGGCAGCGGAGGCAACCCGGTTTTGATCAAGTTCTCGATCGAAAAATATTCTGGGTCAAACATGCTGGTTAATCAGGGTTTCGGTGTAAGGAAAAGTGCTTGTATTTTCGCAAGGCGGAGAGAGACGACACCAACTACTTATCGGCAGTATGGCGGATTTCCTTAATGAAATTTTGGGTTGTATTCGAAGCTTTTTATGCCCGAAACCGTACAATTGGCAACTACTGAAATGCTTCGAGATATTTGACACCCGAACCGGTGTTGAAAATGACAACGGTTTCGCCTTCGTTCACGAAATCATCAGCGATCAGTTTTCGCAAAGCGGGCAAGCAAGCCGCACCTTCGGGAGCAGTAAAGATGCCTTCGGCGGCGCCGATCTCGG
>DLHV01000053.1:13894-15582 GCA_002483395.1 Chloracidobacterium sp. UBA7659
ATGGCGTCGAGGATAAGAAAATCGCCGATGGCCTTCGGCACTCGCAGGCCCGATGCAACAGTGGTGGCGTTTTCGAACTCGTCGGCGAACCGTTTTCCTTCGTTAAATGCCCGGACTATCGGGGCACATGTTTCCGATTGGACCGAAACCATTCTTGGCCGCTTTGAACCGATCCAGCCCATTGATTCCATCTCGTCAAATGCCTTCCACATTCCGATGAGGCCGGTGCCGCCGCCAGTTGGATACAAGATTACATCAGGAAGTTTCCAATCGAATTGCTCGGCAAGCTCGTAACCCATAGTCTTTTTGCCTTCGACGCGATACGGCTCCTTTAATGTGGAAACATCAAACCAGCCTTCCGCGTCCTTTCGTTCGGCGACGATCTTCCCGCAATCGGTGATCAGGCCTTCAACGAGTTCCACAAACGCGCCGGTCTGCCGGCATTCGATAACATTGGCTTTCGGCGTATCGAATGGCATGAAGATGTATGCCTCCATTCCCGCACGGGCGGCGTAGGCCGCCAACGCACCGGCTGCGTTTCCGGCGGACGGAACGGCGAGTTTCCTGACGCCCAGCTCCTTTGCCATTGAGATCGCCGCCGTCATTCCACGGGCCTTGAAACTCTGGGTCGGATTCTGCCCTTCGTCCTTGATAAACAGGTTGAGTTTGACGGAAAGCGATTTTGCCAAATTTTCGGCTTTTAGAAGCGGCGTCCAGCCTTCGCCGAAGCTGACGACGTTTTCAGGATTTTCGACGGGCAGAACTTCACGGTAGCGCCAGAGTGACGATTCGCGTGTTTTCAGCGATTCTTTGGTCAGCGTTTCGGCGGCCTTTTCAAGATCGTAGCGGGCAAGGAGCGGTTTGCCGCATTCAACACAGAGGTTTTGCAGAGTTCTGGCTTCGTGGCGGAGCCCGCAGAGTGCGCAGCCGAGATGAGTGACGTTCATAGGTTTGGAGTTCCTGCTTCAGCAGNNAACTAAAGTTGGAACTCCAAACTACCTAACAAGCATCGGCTTGAGCGCCCTGTAAACATTGTCCGTCATTACCTTCTCGCCCTCGGCGTTTGGATGAATGCCGTCAGCTTGGTTCAATTCCTTTTTTGCCGCAACATTTTCGAGCAGAAACGGTAGAAATTCCACCTTATGCTCGTCGGCCAGATCGGGAAACGCCATTATAAAATCCCTCTGGTAATCAGACCCGGCCGTGGGCGGAGCGAGCATGCCGCACAAAAGAACTTCGACCTTCTTCGCCTTCGCTTTACGGATTATTTTATCCAAATTCTCCTTCATTTTCTCGGGCGGCATGCCCCGCAAAAGATCGTTCGCTCCAAGTTCGAGGATGAGTATTTTTACGTTCTCCTGTTCGAGCACCCAAGCCGCTCGCTCCAATCCGCCGAGGCTGGTTTCGCCTGAAACCCCAGCGTTTATAACTTCGTAATCGTAGCCGTCGGCCTTCAGTTTTTCCTGAAGGAGATACGGGTATGATTCCTTTTCNNAGGCTGTCGCCAAAGGCGACGATCTTCGGTTTCTGTGAAACAGCCTGCGGCGTTACCAGCGGTTTAGCCGCCGAACCGGGCGGTTTCTTCTCGAATTTCGTCGCACTGCACGCCGCAGCGAAAACCGTAATAAAGATGAAACTTATAAGGGCCGTCGTTCGAATAACAGGATGCATAATCAATTGAAACTTAC
>DLHV01000117.1:0-1420 GCA_002483395.1 Chloracidobacterium sp. UBA7659
AAGTTCCACCACTACTACGGCGACGATTTGAAGGTTGAATGCCCGACGGGTTCGGGAAATATGATGAATCTTTGGGATGTTTCCCAGGAGTTGTCCCGAAGACTTTCAAGCATTTTCCTTCGTAATGGTGACGGAACAAGGCCGGTTTTTGCCGGCAGCGAGAAAATGCAGAACGATCCGCATTTTCGCGATAATGTTCTTTTTTATGAGTATTTTCACGGCGATGACGGTTCGGGTGTTGGGGCAAGCCATCAAACCGGCTGGACTGGCCTGGTTGCAAAACTAATCCAGCAAAGCGGCGGCTAGAGCGGGAATAAACCGACGCCAGTCTTTGATTTAACGGTTGTAGATAGAATGCCGAGAGATTATATGAAACGTATTTACAATCACGGATTCGAACAAACACCCGTTAATCGGAAAACGAAAATGAACCGCATGGCTGTAATATTGGCCGGCGGTGAAGGATCGAGGCTGAAGTCACTTACACGATCGATAATCGGAGACGAACGCCCCAAGCAGTTTTGCCCGCTCATCGGAGATAGATCGCTTCTCGAAGCAACACGTGACCGGGTCGCCTTAGGGATTCAGCCGGAAAATACATACTTTAGTCTGGCCAAAAAGCACGAAAAATATTTCGAGTCACCGCTTTGGAATGTTTCGGAAGGAAATCTTGTAGTTCAGCCGGAGAACAAGGGAACCGCTCCCGCGATTTTGTACAGTTTGATGCGGATCGCACGGACCTCGCCGGATTCCACCGTCGCGTTCTTTCCGTCGGACCATCATTTTTCGGATGACGAAGCATTTATGGCCAATGTAGAAACGGCGTTTGCCGCGGCCGAGATCAATCCGAATTCTGTCGTGTTGCTTGGGATCGAGCCGGACAAGGCTGAAACGTCTTACGGATGGATCGAACCGGCACGGTCCTTTTTCGGGGATCTTTCGGGCTCCGTTAGTCGTGTTAATCGATTTTGGGAAAAACCATCGTTCAGGTCGGCCCGAAAGTTAATGAAGCAAGGCTGTCTCTGGAACAGCTTCGTGATGGTCGGGCGAATCGAAGCATTTCTCGAAATGTTCCGTCTTCAGCTGCCGAAGATGACTCGAATGTTCGAAGTGGCATCGTCAGCGACGATCCGCTCACTGTACGAATGGATACCGGAGACGAACTTTTCAAGCGAGGTGTTGGAACGATCTTCGAGCGAACTGCTTGTTCTGCGAGTCGGCAACGTTGGTTGGAGCGATCTCGGCGAACCGCATCGTGTCGTCGGAACTTTGACAAATCTTGGAATTCAAACCAAGTGGATGCAGGCGTTGGCTGCGTAAGAGTTACGCCTTTAGGCGTGCAAACCCTTACGATCAGCGACCTCGTTGAAAATAAAGTTGCGCATATGCAACGGCGAATTCACGCGTAAACGCGTAACTC
>DLHV01000117.1:1459-20176 GCA_002483395.1 Chloracidobacterium sp. UBA7659
GTGTCGACGATGTCGCGGGCGGACGCGGAGTTTTGGTCAGGGTTCTTCGCGTCGGCGTAGACGGCACCGATAAAGAGATCAATAATGCCGAATACGGAGCAGCACCGGCTGGTGACGATTTTCTTGTCATCGGGCATGAAGGTTTCGGTGTTGTCGAAGATGTCGGGCCGAACGTCCACGAACTTCGAAAGGGAGACTATGTCGTAGCGACTGTCCGCCGTCCCGGCACTAGCATTTTTGATCTTATCGGCACGAACGATATGACTACCGACGACACCTACTTCGAGCGCGGCATAAACCTGCGGCACGGTTATTTGTCGGAGTATTACGTCGATGACGCTGATTTTATTGTAAAGGTCCCACGTGGATTGAAAGATGTCGGCGTATTGCTCGAACCGATGACCGTTGTACAAAAGGGAATTACACAGGCGTACGAGATTCAGCGTCGGTTAAAGGTTTGGAGGCCAAAGCGCGCGGCCATCATGGGAGCCGGAACTATCGGCTTGCTCGCGNNTGTGCTAAGGCTTCGGGGAATAGAAGTAGTCACATTTGGAAGGACACCAAAACCGTACCTTAATTCTAACCTGATCGAAGAAATAGGTGCCGAATATGTGTCGACCGCCGATATTTCCGTACCGGATTATGGAAAGCAAAATGGCGGCTTCGACCTCATTTTCGAAGCTACCGGATTTTCGCCAATTGTGTTTGATTCAATGCAGGCGTTAGCGAAAAACGGCGTGCTTGTACTCTCCAGCGTCACTGGAGGCAATCGCATGGTCGAAGTGCCAGCCGACAAGATCAATCTCGATTTTGTTCTCGGCAACAAGGTTATGGTCGGAACTGTAAATGCCAATCGGGAGTATTTTGAAACAGGAGCCAAAGACATGGCACAGGCTGTGTTGGAATACGGCGACTGGCTGTCAAAGCTGCTGACGCATCCAGTGTCCGGCCTTGAAAACTTTGAGCAACTTATCGATTTGCTTGAGAACGCGAAAAATGCGATCAAGATCTACTGCGAGGTCGCCAACTAAATCGGAAAACGCACTTTCCAAAACACAATCTCCCGCGATCTATTATCTTCAGTCTTTGCGGTTGCTCGACATCGTTCGAGCAACCGTGAATCGTCTCGCCGAAGCAGAACTCGAATCGCTTAATCGACCTTTTTGTAATCCAGAGTACAGAAATCGTAAATTTCCCGTGATATTCTCCCAATGTACGCAATAATTAGCTGTCAATGCGAGCACAATAAAGGCTTAAATTCTGCGACATTTTGTCAGAGTTTCCTTTTTGTGTCGCATGGTTTCGTTGTTGTTCGTCTCTGGTTCTCTTCGCGAGGGCGGCGTTGAAATTAACTGGTTTACTGGAATACCGATGCCTTTCAGAATTTCGATAAGGCATACGGAATACGGCTTTCTATTGTAGAGGCGGACTTTGCGGAATATTACATTTTGCGCAGAAGCGTTTTTATTTGGTGAATTGTTATTCGATAACTTAGGAGAAATTATGTTGCTCAAGAATTTGAAGAACTTGTTTTTAAACGCCGGACTGTTGTTAGGCATTGCAATGGCAGCGAGCGGTATTGTCAGCGCAGGCGGGACGACTCCTTCGGGCACTCCCGATCCGTGCTTTGACTTAACTTATACCACCGACCCTTGTCCGGGAACTGTCCCGACTCCCGAACCGGTTTCGATCCTGTTGTTCAGCGCGGGGCTGGCTGGTGTTGGATTCGCGGCTCGCCGTCGTCTTCGCCGAACAGCATAGTTCGCGTTTCTAAATCTAGTTGTGTTACGTATCGGAATTCAAGCTGTATTGTTGCTGTTGAGTAGCAATACGGCTTGAACTGTTTCTACTTGTTAGTATTCAGCGAATGAAGCTTTCGGCAATAAACATCAAAGACACCTGGAAACCAATTTTGGTGGCGGCGGGACTTTCGTTCTTATACGCGGCCGTTTTGGCGAAACTAGGCTATGACTGGTGGACCGATGATAATTATTCGCACGGTCTGCTAGTGCCTTTCGTGATCGGGTACATCATTTGGCTCGATCTTGATGCCCTCAGGAATTCCCGAAAAAAGCCTGCGATTTGGCTTGGACTCTCGATCGCTACTCTTTCGGTCCTGATGCTTTTAGCTGGTACGCTCGCCTCCGAACTTTTTACACAGCGCATTTCGTTCGTATCCATCCTGGTCGGCGTTGTCTTTTATTTCTTCGGCAGGGAAATGATCCGAAAGCTCCTGGTTCCATTCTTGCTGCTGATACTGGCGATACCAATACCCCAGATCATATTCAACAAGATCGCATTTCCGCTCCAGATCTGGGCGTCGCAGGTCGCCGATTGGGGAATACGCATGTTCGGCATTCCAGCGGTTCGCAAGGGGAACGTCATCGAGCTTATTCCGCTTGGCGGCACACAAGTGGTCGGACTTGAGGTAGTGGAAGCATGCAGCGGTATCCGATCGTATATGACCTTGATTACGCTAGCTTTGATACTTGGTTTTTTTACGAGACAACGGAGGGAGAGGGTTACTCAAAGTTGGCGCCAATTGATGCGCAATCCGAATTCGATCCAAATCGGCCTCCTTATACTTTCAGCGATTCCCATCGCGCTTGTGACCAATGCCGCACGCGTAATGATAACGGGCTTCCTGACATATTTTTATGGTCCGGATACTGCTGGCGGAGCCTGGCACGATATTTCGGGTTCGTTCGTTTTTTTGTCCGCACTCGGATTATTGATATTGGTCAATTTTGGCCTCAAACGAATCTGGCGTCGGACATGGCGGGATCAGCCCGTTGAAAATCATGCTGTTGCGAAAGTCGAACACAACTCGCTGATCACGGACCGGCAGACCGTGCTTTTGTTTACGGCGATTTTGCTCGGAGGTGTTTTTATAAATTGGTTTCAACAACGCGGCGAGGTGCAAGTTGAACGACGGCCATTGAGTGAGATTCCTGTCCAGTTGGGAGTGTGGGAGCAAAAAGGAGCCGACTTTCGCTTCGATGCGGAAACAGAGAAGGTCTTGCACGCCAGTGATTATGTAATGCGCAATTATTTTGGCCTTGGAAATCGGTTAAACCTCTACGTCGGCTATTATGCATCGCAGCGGTCCGGCGCAACATACCATAGCCCGCAAAGCTGTTTGCCGGGTTCGGGCTGGGAAATGAAGGATCGGGAGCTGATCGAGATTAAAACTCCCGGAGGCCAAAGTTTTAGTGCGAATCGCTATATTGTGCAGCGCGGAAATCATCGGGAAATTCTAATCTATTGGTATCAGGGCCGTGGCCGAACGACGCCGAGCGAGTATCAGGAAAAGCTCTATACGAGTTTGGACAGTATTCTGAAGCGACGATCTGATGGAGCGATAGTCCGAATCATGACCCCGGTTGGACAGGACGAAGGGCTTTCTCTCGATGCCGCGCTCGATCTATCGGCACAACTCGCCGATAAAATCTCCGCATTTTTGCCAAATTAACACACATCTAACGATTTTCCTAGAATTTTGAGCGCTTTCGTACTAACTTATACTGACAACCTTAGAAAAAAGCGATCTAGGTGAGTTGATGATCGAACTGGCGGAGCTATGAGCGTTGAGTTTAGACAAAGGGCGGCGGGCGAATACGCCCAAATGGTAAAGCGGCGGAAATGGCAGCTCATCTTGCCGACAATTGCCGTCTTTCTTGCTGTCTTCTGGGTAGTACGTGGCTTACCGAATTTCTATCGGTCGACCACGTTTTTGATTCTCACGCCGCCGGCCATTTCCGAAAAGGTCGCTCCGTCCCTCACTGACGACGATCTTTCACAGCGGCTCCAATCGATAAATAAACGGGTTCTGAGCCGTGACTCGCTTGAGCCAATGATCGCCAAACACGGTCTTTATGAAGGTGACCGCGCTGCCGGCACTCCCAGTGAAAGGATCGTTGAAAGGATGAATGGCAACATATCTGTTGTTGCGGAAAAAGCGGACAATGAAAAAGTCATAGGGTTCCGGATCAGCTTTAAGGATGGTTCTCCCGAAACTGCGAGGGATGTGACTGCCGAACTGGCCGGCAAGTATGTCACGGCTCAGAATGTTGAATCAACACTGAGTGCCGAAACCACCCGCGAATTCATCGACAACAAGATGGCTCAAGCGAAAAGCAATCTCGACGCGCTCGATAAACAACGCTTGAACATCATGATGCAAAATATTGAGACTTTGCCGGAGTCTGCTCAGGGTCTGATAGCTCAACTTGAGGGACTGCGCCAACGAGAGGGCACTATTTCAAAGGACAAGGAAATCCTGATAACCGAGAAGGGACGTGTCCAGGACAGCATCAGAGCACTCAATAGCCAGATGCGTCTGATTGAAAATTTTGGTGAAAAGGAAACCCAGCAAGCCGTGGAACAGGCTTCCCGTATCGAAGACACGCCCGCCTACGGCCAGCTCGTTCAAAAACGGGCAGAATACAGCGCCAAGCTCGAGAATTTGAACAAGAAATACCGAGGCAAGCACCCTGAAATAGTCCAAACGCAGACCGATATAAACAAGATCAACGAAGAGCTTGAAAAATTGTCCGCAAACAAGGATCAACGGGTCAAGCAGGCAAACCAGGCCGGTTTGCGAAAGGCCGAGTTGCAAAAGAAGAACCTCGAGATAGATAAGGAAAAGGCCGAGAATCAGATAGGTCAGATCGACCAGCAACTTCAGATGAAAGATGGGGAAATGCGTCAGAATGCGGTTCAGATCGCTTCCCTGGAATCGAAAATAAATTCAATACCCAATGTTAAGGTGGCTCTCGAAAGCGTCAGCAATCAGTATCAGTCGGCGAAGTCCGCGTACGATGAATTGTTGAAGAAATACAACAATGCGCAACAGCAGGTCGAGGTCGAAAGTAACGCGCAAGGCGAGACGATACGGGTAGTCGATCCGGCGAATCTGCCTCAAACACCTGAGAATGCGTCGAAGAAGCCGTTTTTTATCGGACTGGGAGCCCTGGCCGGCCTCTTGATCGGTCTGTTGCTTGCCGCCGCTGTCGAATTCCCTCGGCTCTTCAAGATCCAAAACATAGACGACGCGAAGCATTATACCGGATTGCCCGTGTTAGCAGCAGTGCCGCCACTGCTTACTGAGAACGAGATTTCCTGGCAAAAGCGTTTGCATATGTTGAAGGTCGCTGCCGGGGTCGTCGTCGCAATTCTAAGCGTACCGATGTTGATAAGCGTGCTGCAGTTGTCGCGGATCCTTGAAAGGATCAGCTGATGAACTTTCATTTGTAGAAGGAACGAAGTAGATTAAATGTATAAAGAGTTTTTCAATCTAAAGGATTATCCGTTCAGCCTAACACCGGACCCTAAGTTCATCGTTTTTACACCGAGTTATAACGAGCTTTTGGCGAGCCTTTATTACGGAATAGAAATGGCGAAAGGCCTTATCGTTCTGACCGGCGAGGTAGGTACTGGGAAGTCGACCGCGCTTCGATGGATCATTCGCAGGCTCGATTCGAGCGTCGTTGCGGCCTACATTGTAAATCCGCATCTTTCGATCGAGGAGTTTTACCATCACGTCTCGGAGATGCTGAACATAAAGGAGTGGGCGAACAAGACCGAACTTCTGACCGAAATGGCCAAAGTTTTGGAAGAACGACATCGCCGGGGACTGCGGACCGTGCTGATTGTCGATGAGGCACACGAACTTTCCGATGAAGTGTTAGAGGAAATTCGGCTTCTGCTCAATTTCGAATCGGACAACGCGAAACATCTTCAGATCATACTAACCGGGCAGCCGGAACTGCGTGAAATGCTGCGCAAGGCAAATCTTCGACAGTTGAAGCAGAGGATCGCCCTTCGTTGTGAAATGCCGGCCCTTAAGAACGTCCAGGAAGTAAAGCGTTACATTAGCGAACGCCTTTTGATAGGTGGGGCGAAGCAGCCGAATATTTTTTCGCCGTATGCGATCGATTTCATTTTCCAGTGTTCCGAAGGGATTCCGCGTCTTATTAACAACCTGTGCGATAACGCAATGATCGCGGCGTATGCATCAGGTGAACAAGTTATCAGTAGGAGTGTGATCGAGTCGGTCGCAGAGAACCTGGACCTGCTGCCCGACATAGATCGGCTGATACCGAGTGATAAGGCTGTTGAGGTTGTTGGTTCGGCTAGGGTTTTGACACCGGTTGGTCACAAAGAGCTATTAGGAGGCCGCCAGGTCAAGCAGGATCGAACAGCAAAGTGAACCTGGCCGATCGGTCGGATTTGGATAGGATCGATCGGCGAAATATTGGATTTGTCGAATGAAATTTCTTAAGACCTTACAAAAACGAGAGACCGAACAGCCGTTTAGGAGCGAAAAGCTTGATAGCTCTGCCGATCCTGATGAGGTTGTTCACGCCGGCGATAATGAGCCGCCTGGAATGCTTTCGCATAGTGATCTTCGAATCGGAGCGCCGAAAATTGACAGGAATGGCGCTGCGAAAACAACGGTCACGAAAGGGCCGATTGAATCGCAGCCCGACAAACCTGGTGTAACCAATGGGGCGGTACTCAAGGCCACTTCACCCGAAGGTTTAATGGTTCCGAAACTAAAGGTAGATGTCGAATTGGTGAATCCCAGAGTTGTTTCGATCACCCATCCTCTTTCGCCTTATTGCGAGGAATACAGAAGCTTGCGGACCCAGATTCTTCACAAAGGTCTAAAGCTGAAATTGCGAACGATCGTCGTTGTAAGTGTGGCGCCATCCGAAGGAAAGTCGATCACGGCTCTGAACCTTTCATGGCTTTTTGCTCAAACCGATGGCGTTCGGGCGCTTATTATCGACAGCGACCTTCGGATGCCGAGTTTGGCAGCATATCTCGGCATCGACAATAAAAAGGGGTTGTCAGACGTACTAATTGGCACGGCTTCGCTGACTGAAGCGATCGTACAACTCGAACCCGCCGGACTTTATGTGCTTCCTGGCGGGGCGGCTCGCAGCGACGTCGCCGAACTCATATCCGGTCCAAAGTTCGCTGAAATTCTTGACGAAGCCAAGGGACTCTTCGACTATGTCATCATTGATGCGCCTCCGCTCGGTATATTTGCGGATGCCGCGGTTTTGATTGATTTAGCAGACGGGGCGTTACTTGTCGTGAAAGCCGGTCAAACACGCTATAAGGATATCGACCGCGTTTTGGATACGCTTCCCCGCGAGCGGATACTCGGAACTGTTTTGAACCAATCGGAAGATACTTTGATGGACGAATCCTATTACAAGTATGGCTTGTATGACAAGAGTAAGCCGACGGTGGAGTAAACGCCGATCCAGAGATGAGAACAAGATTCAGCCCACGGACGATCGGCTTAATAGCCGCCGATATCGCGATCATTTACTTCGCGATAATCCTCGCGCTGTACTTGCGCCTGGGTTGGGAAGGGACAGCTTTCCAGATTACCGAGAATAGAGCTTTGAGCAAGGTGGCCCTCGCTGCATCCGTCTGTTTGATTACCATCTATTTGCACGATCTCTATGATTACGCCGTGATGAACAACCGGCGTGAACTGCTGCTGCGCCTGATACAGGCAATGGGAATTGCATGGACATTCCTTGCGATAGTCTTTTACCTGATACCTCCCCTGATGATCGGCCGCGGAACGATGATCTATTCGGTGGTGTTAACTATGGTCCTGCTTTTGGCCTGGCGAACCTTGATCCACCTTCTGACCGGTCATCCCGAACTTGGCGAAAAGATACTTATCATCGGGGCCGGCAAGTCAGCCGTTGAAACAGCGAATGTCGTATTCCAGAGGCGCGATGCGGGATATCGGGTCGTAGGTTTTATTGCGGTTGACGGCGTAGATAATGGCGATTCCCCAAGGTCCGCCGCGGAATTAGGAAACGCGGAAATCATCGGGAANNCAAGATCGACCGGATCGTTGTGGCTCTGGCGCAGCGTCGCGGGAATTTTCCGACCGAAGTTCTTTTGCGGATGAGTTTGGAAAACAATGTGAGTATAGAGGAATGCGCGTCTTTTTTTGAACGAATCACAGGTCAGGTTCATTTAGACATGCTTCGTCCGTCGTGGCTGATATTTTCCGGACGGACACCAAATACGCGTCTGACGGTCGTTTTTCGTGAAATTGTCAACCGTTGCCTGGCGTTGGCGGGCTTTATTCTGTCACTACCTATCGGCCTTCTCACAGCGATCGCTATTAAGCTCGAATCGAGGGGCGACGTATTCTACAGGCAGGAAAGGGTTGGTAAGAACGGGAGCGTTTTTGAACTGATAAAGTTTCGCTCGATGCATGCTGATGCCGAAGCTGACGGGAGGCCGGTGTGGGCGGCGTCGGATGATGACCGGACGACAGTCGTTGGTAGATTTATTCGAAGAGTCCGGATCGATGAGATTCCGCAATTTTGGAACATTATTAAAGGCGAGATGAGTTTTATCGGCCCGCGTCCAGAACGCCCGCATTTTGTTTCCGAGCTTGCTGAACAGGTACCGTTTTACGAGCACCGCCACCTGGTGGCTCCCGGGCTGACTGGTTGGGCCCAGATCAAATTTCCGTACGGGGCGTCGTTCGAAGACGCGCGGCAAAAATTGCAGTACGACCTTTACTACATCAAAAATCAATCTTTGGCATTAGACGTGATAATTATATTCGAAACCATTAAGACGGTTTTGTTTGGTAAAGGAGGAAGGTAGATCGCGGCCAAAATTGTATATTATTAGAGTCGATAAATCGAATATAATCGATAAAATAGAGTGTCATAGCGAATTGAAGAGGGAAAGATGATGTCCACAGAATTACTGCATAAGTCGGTTTGTGTTTTGGCCTGCCTGTTTGTCTTTGGGCTCGGCGTCTTGGCGCAGAAACCCCAGAACATAGAGGTTTCAGAGGAAGAGGCGGCGATCCTACCGTATTACAACAATTACCTAAAGGAATATCATCTTGGGCCGGAGGATGTGATTTCAGTCGAGGTATTTGGCGAGGCGAACTACTCAAAGGCTGGTATTGTGATCCCTCCGACGGCGCGGATATCCTATCCGCTCATTCCGGGAGGCATCTTTGTCGGCGGAAAAACGACTGAACAAGTGACGGCTGAGATCAGGAAAAAACTTGACGAGTATATCATCGACCCCCAGGTAACCGTCACGCTGGATAAGGTCGGATCGGCGCGTTACAGCGTGATGGGCAAAGTCGGTACGCCGGGCGTAAAGGTGATGAATCACCGTTACAACATCTATGAGGCGATCGCCGAAGCCGGTGGATTTTCTAAGGACGGTGACAAGAAGAGGGTTGTTCTTCTTAGGCTTAATTTGCAGGGAGGATTTTCACAAACTGTCATCAACTTTGAAAAGGTGATGAATGGAAAGGCAGACCTGCCTTACCTGATACCGGGTGACCAGATCATTGTGCCCGAAAAAAGGTGGAATTTGACCAAGGTCCTGGACGCGGTCGGTAAGGCGAGTGCTATTCGAATACTTTTTGGAACTCCATTTTAGTTATTGATGTGTGAACAGAGATATTCTGATGAGGCCAAAGACCCGTCCGTGATATGGTTCAGCAGGGTTATCGATAGCGACTATGAACTTTCATAAGATAATTCTGGCTTCACTCCTTAGCATCTTCTTTTCACTGACTGTATTCGCCGACTGGAAGAAGCAGGATTCCGGGACGCTCGCATGGCTGCATTCCATTTATTTCGCTGATCACGACAACGGTTGGGTAGTCGGTGGCAACGGTACGCTATTGTCGACAAGAGACGGCGGCCGGACGTGGATGAAAGAGAAGACAACAACCGGAGATACATTTCGTGACGTCTACTTTTCGGATCGGAGGAACGGCTGGATTCTGTGTGATCGCGGTATTTATGGGAATGCTCCACCGTCGTATTTGATCAAGACTACAAACGGCGGCAAGGACTGGAAGGCGATCGACTTCGGAGACGGAAGGGAGCGAATGGTTCGTTTCTTCTTCGCACCGGACGGAACCGGTTTTTCGATCGGTGAGGGCGGCATCATCCTGCGAATGCAGGATGACGGAAAACCCTGGAAAAGCTCACCGTTGCCGGTTCGATATCTGATGCTTGACGGGCTTTTTACTGACGACTCTAATGGCTTTTTGGTGGGCGCGGGCGGGACGATTCTCGCCACCACCGATGGCGGATCGAGCTGGAGCGAGCTGAGGTTTGCCGAAAGCAGAAATCGGCCAAAGCTCAACGCGGTATATTTTCACGATCGAAAAACGGGTTGGGCCACTGGCAATCAAGGTAAGATCTATTCGACGAACGACGGTGGAAAGCTCTGGCGTGAACAGGTGACGGGCGTCGCTTCAGACCTTTTCGACATCGCCTTTGCTGATTCAATGGTTGGATTTGCGGTCGGTGACAACGGAACGATCTTGCGAACCAGGAATGCAGGAGCCATCTGGACAATCGAGCGGACGGGCACCAGACACAAGTTAGGAAGAGTTTCAATTAACGGAACGCAAGGATTTGCGATCGGCTTTGGCGGAACGATCCTGACTACTGAAATACCAGTGAATGTTAAGTGATAGCGAACAAGACAGAATTTAAGATCAAGCAGGGTGAGTAGGTCAAAGTGGAAGAAAAGGACTTTCAATGTGCGGTATTGTCGGTATAGCTGGCGACTTTCCTCGTGAAGAGTGCCTCTCAATCGTGGGTAAAATGAACCGGGCGATCGAACATCGCGGTCCGGACGACGATGGCGCTTGGGCTGAGGACGGGTTCGGATTTGGAATGCAGCGTCTGAGCATTATCGATCTGGCCGGCGGCCATCAGCCGATGTGGGACGAACCGTCCGGGATCGGACTCGTTTTTAACGGTGAAATCTACAATTACAAATCACTGCGAACGAAGATCGATTCAACGCTGCACTTGAACTGGACCACCGAAAGCGATACCGAAGTGGTACTCAAGAGTCTTGTAAATGGCGGTGAAAATAGCATTGACGACTGGAACGGCATGTTTGCTGTTGCGTCGTGGGATCAGAAGAAGAAAAGCCTGCTGCTCATTCGCGACCGGATGGGTGTAAAGCCGCTCTATTATTTCTGGGATGGGCGGACACTTTTGTTCGCCTCGGAGATCAAGGCATTGCTTGCGTCCGGTCTGGTCGAGAGGCGTATAAACAAACAGGCGATCTGGGATTATCTTACTTATCGTTATGTGCCCGGACCGGAAACGGTGTGGCACCAGATCAGAAAATTACCGCCAGGACATCTGTTACGATTCAAACGCAATGGCGAGCCCGAAGAGGTTCGTTACTGGGAATCGGATGTAATTAGCGATGAGTTTAATATACGGTCCGAAGACGAAATCGACAGCGAGTTCGCATCGCTTTTCCTTGATGCAGTCGAGTTGCGGCTGGTTGCGTCCGACGTGCCTGTTGGCGTGTTTCTTAGCGGTGGATTAGATTCAAGCTCGATAGCGGCGGCGGCGGTAGAACTCGGCCATAAGAACTTTCACACTTTTTCCGTAGGGTTCGATGAAGGCGGTTACTTCTCCGAGCTGCCCTACGCACGACAGGTTGCGGCGCACGTCGGGGCCCAATATCACGAGGTTGTGATCGGCCAAAAACAGTTTATCGACATGCTCCCGGAGGTTGTGTTTTCCTCGGATGAACCGCTTGCCGATCTTTCGCTTGTTCCCCTTTTGGCCCTGTCGCGATTGGCACGCAAGGACGTAAAAGTCGTGCTTTCCGGCGAAGGCAGCGATGAGATTTTGGCGGGATATAATTTCGATCGATCGGAACGCGAATTTGCCAGGCTGCGCGTACTTCAGCAGTTTCCAAAGCAGGCCCTGAGATTAGGAGTTGCGGTTTCGAAGCTCGGATTTCCTGAAGGGCTTCAGCGAAAGGCTGAAAAAGTGGCGAACATTCCGCTCGGAAATTGGAACAAGATCGCTTTACCGCACATAACGCGCCATTTTAATCAGGTAGAAAAAGGGCAACTTTGGCCGAACGAAAGTCAAAGAGATAGCGAGCGAATAATTGCGGAACAATACGCCGCGGCAAGATCGACCGATCCGCTGCAACAGATGCTTTCGGTTTACCAGCGGTCGTGGATGGTCGAAGACCTTCTTATGAAGGCAGACAAGACAACCATGGCGGCTTCCTTAGAGGCCCGCACGCCGTTTTTGGATTACCGAATGGTCGAATGGGCAAACCGGCAGCAGAACAGCACCAAAGTAAAACGCATCGGTTTCAATAATTACGAGACAAAAAGCGTTCTTAGACGATTTTGTGAAAAGAGACTGCCAAAGTCGATCGTAAACAGGCCTAAACGCGGATTTCCAAGCCCCGGCAACCGCTGGCTGCAGAATGGATTGGACGGATGGGCACGGGAAACGCTGCTAAGCTCCAACGGTAAACTCACGGAAGTATTTTCCAGGAAAATGATCAGTGATCTGATTGAGCAGGCTCGGCTGGGGAAAGGGGACGGCGGTGACCGGGCGTGGATGCTGATTATTCTCGAACTTTGGCTGAGAGTTTGGGATGCGAACTTGTTGTGACCAATCCGCGACGAACGCCCAATCCCAAACCATTTCATTTTATTATGACCGCAATCGGTCCACTATCGCCCCGATAGCTTTTCTTATAGGGGTGCCGAGGTAGAATTCGGCCGCTTCGAGTTCCAGTCGCCTCGCCCCAAATCCCGCTTTGAACTCCTGCAGTCCGAGACTGTCCTTATCTGTTCCGCCCATATTAAGTATTGTCATCGCTTCATTTTGCAAAAGGCGAGCTGTCTCGTACCAAAGGAATTGCGAAGCGCCGTACTCCAACCCTTCATCCCGGGTTCCCGACGTCTGAGCGTAGGCACCGGTCGCACCTATCAAGACAAGGATGGAACTCAAAACTTCGCCATTAAGGGACGCCTGATAGATCTCTCCGGCTCTGTTTTGAATAAACGCAAGCGCGGCATCTTCCTTGATCTCATATCCGATCTCCTCACCGCGTCGCCGACGCCTGCCAAGCGAAGAGTTGGCAATACTCACGTGGATTTGGCAGGCATCCGGTCCGACTGCCCGCCGTAATTCGAGACCGGCTTCCGTTGCCTTTTTAATACTACGGCGGTTGCGGCGGTTTAACGCGTGCCAAAGGTCCGTCCCGTCCAGGTCGAGTTGGAACTCGTAGCGGCTAATGCGTGAAGTTTCGCCGTCGAGCTCCGGGATGACGGTCTCGGATGAGCCAAAGGTTTCGATTTGTAGAATGGAGATCTCCGACGCCCGGCAGAAATCTATCAGACCCTTCCAGAATTCGGTACCTTCCGGCAAAGCGGGCAACGAGGTTATTTCGAGCCTGCGATTAAGCCTGCCGCTTTTCAAAAAAGCCGTACAAGCCGACAGAATCTTGCCGTCCGATTCCAGAAGCAACGCAAATGGTTCAACACCGCTTAAACGAACCGATTCCACGTAAGATGATGTGTAAAACGGATTTTCGGGTGCTAAGGCGGAAATCTGCTCAAAAAGATCTCGAGACGGCTCCGTAACGGCTCGAAATTCAACAGGCATTATACCGGCTTCCCCTCCGCCATTATGGCTTTTTCCATGAGGAGCGAATCTACGAGGAATTTTGCCGCCCAATTTGGATATTCGTAGGCACAGTAATCGCCGGATACAGGGAATGATCCCTTTACCGCGCCCCTTATTTCCGGCCTGCCGTCCAGATTTACGGTACGGCAAACGAACTTGTTGGCAGCGAGCGCGGCGTCACGGTATTTTGCATTGTCAGTGTATTTGAACAGAAGCAGCCAGCACGCGGCGATCTGGACATTGCCTGTCAGGCACGACCAGGAAACGGTCCCCTTCCAATCCGAATCAAGCCTGCCCGGCAATGAGCCGTCGTCGCGGAGTGCGGTCAATAGACTATCCGCCGTTTTCAGCGACGCATCCAGAAATATTTCGTCATTCGTGAATCGGTAAGCCTCGATAACGCCTCGGAGCACGTAACCCAATGTATGAGTCAATGGCTGTTCCGGTTCGGAAAGGCAGCAGTTTTCGAACCATCCGTTGTCCGTTTGGAGGCTCAACGCCCATTTGATATTTGCGATCGCGGATCGTGCATAATCGCTTTCGGGTTCAAGACGTGCGGCTTCGAAAAGTCCCCATGAAACATGAGTTTCGTAGGCCTTATCCGTTGGATCCGTAAATGGCGAGCGGTGCTTTCGCCAGCAGCCGTCATCATCCTGCGTTCTGACCAGCCAATTGGCAGCGCGGCGCATTGGTTCTCTGTACTCGTCCCCGAATTCCTCGGTCCCACTTGCCAACCCAAGTAATATCTGGCCTGTATTGAACGTCACGGGAATTTCCGGGGCGGCGCCGATAACACTCCCTTGAAAACCGCCATCGGGAAACTGGATTGAGACGAGCCAGTTGAGCATTCGTTTCGCGCGTAGCAATGTGGTCTCGTCGTTTTTAAGTTTTGCGTAGTTGATCAAGGTCGGGATAATATATCCCGTCGTTTCCGGATACGAGGAGTTCCAGCCGGTGAGCAAGCTAAAGTCGCGGGCGACACCGCCGTCATTTGACGCGGAGTTGTCCTGAGCTCGTCCTATCCATGCAACCGATTCCCGGATCACCTGAGATGTTTCCACATCGACATCCGGCAAGCCCGAATCGTCAACCTCACGTTCCTTTTTCGCGACTTCCGGCAGCCGTTGGGACGCACGGATGTTANNTTGAGCGTAAGATTGTTCGAAACATTTCTAATTTTCCGTTTGTGAAAACGCGAAGCGGGTCTAATACAATTTCACCCGGGAAGATATTTTCCCGATCGGCAGCCCTTATTTTATCGGCGAAAGACATAAAAAGTCAAAAATTTGAGAAGTTAAAACCCTTGCGAATAAAACCTCTCTACCGCATAAATACGTATTCCCGATTGATTTCCGAAGTTATTGGCCGGGCAACGATTTAGGAACCCTTACTTGTTTTACTCAGATCAGTCAGCAGAACCTTGAATGAGGCCGAAACACGGGACACTTCGAATTGACGCCGGACTTCAGGTATTCCCCAAGTCTCGATGCCAGCCGTCCGTCTCTCTTCTAATAGATTAATAAAGAGCATAAGGGCTTCGCTGATCGAGCGCTTGTCCGACGGGTCGACAACCGGCCCGCCAAGGTTTTGAATAAGTGAGGCGGCCGTTCCCGGCGGCGTTATTCCCAAAACCGGCCGGCCGGCACCAATGTAATCGATCAGTTTCGACGGGAGAAAGACGCTCATATCCGCGGGAGCATCGATCACAAGCAGCCCGTCCGCTTCGGACATGAGCCGAAGGCTTTCGTGATACTCAACACTTGGGTAAACGTTTAACAGGCCAGGAGGCAGCGTATCTCCGCCCGCGTCACGGATCACCACCGGATCGTTGATGCCGATCAGTTCAAAGGAAACGCCGTTCAACGCGCCTGAATCACTCGCGAGCACCAGGTGTAAAGCTTCTATAAGCGGAACCGCCGTTCTTTGTCCATAAAAATTGCCGATATAGCGGATAGTGACCTTTTGAGGTCGGGCCTTTGACGCAGTTTCCTGAAAATATGCGGGATCAAAACTCTGCGGCAAAACTCGTGCCTTCTCACGTAACCCAGCCGGATATTTTGCCATTACAAGGTGAATAGTTTCTTGAGACGTGAAAGCAAGAATGTCCGCGGATTCAATGACTTGCCGTTCAAGCAAAAGGTTTTGAGCCATCGTTTGTTCATCGTATTTGTTGAACGGATTATCGACCCAGGGGTCGCTGAAATGGGCCAACCACGGAAGACCGTAACGGCGCTTAAGTTCCAGCCCGATCAAATGATCCGTAAATGGCTGCGCAAACGTGACCATCGCATCCGGCATGTAATCGGTGGCCTTTACATACTCTGCAATGGCTTTGACCACAGCCGTTTTCCACTCTCCGTATCCGTCCGGCACAAGATTTCGGCTGTTCCACAGCGGTTTATAAAACCTGTACGCGAATCTATTTACGTATTGACCACGCTTTGAATTTACAACACGTACGCGAAGGCAGCCTTCAAGCTTTGACTCAGCGTCGGGTTCAATTGTCGAATCCTTTCGGGCATCACCTTCGTCGCCGCAAACAAGGACAGTCGAAGCGTCAAGATATCTTAACAGCCGGGCAACCTGGATCGAACGCGGGTACGCGAGAGGCGGGTACGCGAGCGAAATGGCTAGAAGTTTTAATTGAGGCAAAGGGTTCGGCTCCTATTGGCGCTTGGCGCCTAATAGCAGACCGCGAATCGTAGTTTGTTGTCAAGCCCTAAAAGGGACTCGGTGTTAGAACTCCGTGAAAGTGTCCTACGTCAAATCTCGCACCGGCCAGCACAATGCCGACGATCGTCTTTGCGTCCTCGATCTCGCCGTTGCGGATCATTTCGAATGCCCGCGGGAATGAATGGCGCTCGATCGTGAGAATTTCGTCTGCCTCAAGGTTTTGGTTGGTTTCGGTCAGATCGGTCGCCAGATAGAGATACATCTTTTCCGTCAGAAAACCCGGCGAGACGTAAAATTCGCACAGCTTCTCGACCTTCGCCGCGGTCACACCGATCTCTTCCTCNNCTTCCCGGCGGTAACACCGATCTCCTCTTCAAGCTCACGCTTCGCGCCGATCTCCGGGTCTTCACCCGCATTCAATGTCCCGGCACAGATCTCAAGCAAATATTTCCCGGCCGCATGACGATACTGCCGAACCAACGCAACCGTTCCATCGGCAAAAACCGGAACGATCACCGCGCTGCCCTTGTGAACAACGATCTCGCGCTTATATTCGATGTCGCCTTCACGGATCTCGTCGATGCGGATGTCGAAGATCTTGCCTTTGTAGATTTGTTCGGTTGAGAGAGTTTCCATCAGCAACCCGCCATCCCGAACGATGCGACGAATCCGACTAATTCGCCTGATGCTGCATAGGATGATAGGTGAAGTTCAATACTGGTAAAGCCTTTCTCGTTGAATTCGTCGAAGTACAGGTCTAATTTTCCATCCCGGTCTATGTCACCAGCCCAAAGCAAACTGCCAACAATGTCCCTCTCATCGGAAGGCACATGGTAAGTTTGTTTGATCACCTGGCTTACTCCATTGCTTTCAAGTACGAGTACGGCGACTTCGGTCCCATCTCTCGTAAGTCCCTTTGAAACCCGCAAAACATACGAAGTCTCGTTTAGTCTAAATTCACGACGGAAACCGTCATCCAATTCCTGCTCTTGGAAATCGCTTTCGGATATATCTTTCCATAGCGGCCGATGGAACAAAGTATTAACTCTTCCGGGCCTCAGCCCTCGAACATTCTTTAGGGCGAACACTGGCTTTCCGATACCTTTAATACCTTTAAACGCCAGCCGCGCGTCCTTTTCATCACCCGGCCAGCTTACTGAGTTCAGTTTCTTGACGGACGCGGTCGATTCGCTAAGACTATGTTTGCCGTTCTGGTCGAAGAAAACCAGCCACTTCTCACCAGACTTTGCTACGACTTCGCTCCGTCGGTAGATTCCGTCGTCCAGAATCTGGATCAGCTCTTCTCCAGCGTCCAAATAATGGCCGTCATAGGCATCTTCGAAATTCGGCAATCCACGAAATTCAGGAACGAAATCTTTAACCTTTGAGGTAGCAACAATAGGTGCGGCATTTGCATTCGGCTGGTCAACCCTCTCTAACGTATTTGGCGGCTGTTGATCTGTGAGCATCGTCTTGAATTCAGGTACGAGAAGGTACCCCGCAAAGAAGGCGACCAAGAAAATTGGAAATCCCCACAAACCCCTTTTCATAATTCGCTACCTCGAATCCGATAGCTGCCTATCTTTAAACCACTTTAATGCTTTTTCGCCGATCTCTCTACTGACTGTGACTCGAAACGGCCGCTTCGCAACATAATTCGGAACTTCGACAACATCCGCACCAAGACTTCGAAGGCCTTGAGCAAGGACTTCATCGGAAAGCGCCGGGACACCAAACTTTTCGAACGACCTTACAAACGCACCATGCAATCGGTCGAGCGCAAGTTCTCGGTTTGCCAGAATCTTTCCGCGCGATTGGAAATCGCCGAGGGCGTAGAGCAACACATCCTCCAACGCGACTGATTCGGTCGATTGTTCGAAAAGCTTTGGCTGATTCATCTCGATTCGCTCAGATCAAGGAGATTTTAACACCAAACAAAGCTTTTACAGCGTGGCTATCCACAGCGGCATATGTAGGAAACCGACAAACTGGTGTAAAATCGTCGAAGTCTCGTGAAAACAATTGCTCTGGATAACTGAAAAGTGAAAACTAATTGATGAAAACGGAAGGACGGTTTTTTGTTTGGCTAATGGCTGTTAGCCATCAGTTATCAGCCAATCCAAAAAAATAAGTAAATGAAGAATTATCGTGTGGGACTTGGCGTGAGCGGCGGGATTGCGGCTTATAAGGCGGTTGAGGTCATGCGGCTGCTGCAGAAGGCGGGGTGCGATGTTTCGGTGGCGATGACGAGGCATGCGACGGAGTTTGTGCAGCCGCTGACGTTTCGGGCGTTGACGGACAAGTATGTGATCGTTGACGATTACGACCCGGCGAATCCAGATCCGATCGCGCATATTAATTTTTCGCAGACGATCGATCTGTTGCTGGTCGTGCCGGCAACGGCCAATATCATCGCGAAATTTGCCAACGGCTTGGCGGACGATTTTCTTTCATCGACGTATCTTGCATCGAACGCTCCGGTGTTGATCGCTCCGGCGATGAACACGACGATGTGGGAAAATCCGGCGACGCAGCGGAA
>DLHV01000117.1:20258-20399 GCA_002483395.1 Chloracidobacterium sp. UBA7659
CGCCTGCGTTAGCGGGCGGCCAGAAACGCGGCGATGGCTCAACAACCGATTCACGGGACATCGCAGTTAGCCGCGGACGGGCCGAAAGCTCCACGAACCGGCCCCCCGCTTATGCAGGGGGTTCTGACCTGGCGGGCGAAC
>DLHV01000157.1:0-14641 GCA_002483395.1 Chloracidobacterium sp. UBA7659
AGTATCCGCCGCACACGTGCGACCACGTCGTGGGACGTTAGACCGGCGGGTTTGTCTATTATCAGAAGGCCATCCATCGGGTAATTCTAAATCATTAATTCTCAATTATTAATTAGCTTTCAGAAAAATGCTGTTTTTCGAACAACCAATTTATATTTGAGAATTTAGAATGTAGAATTTTGGAAGCGATCATGCGGCGGAGAATGCACAAAATAAGCGANNGTCATAACAGACCCGGAAAGGTCACGGGAACGGACGATGAACCGCGCTGTCAAACTGCTTGCGGCGAAGCCGCGTTCGGTCGGCGAACTGCGGGAACGGCTGCTGGAGAAGAATTGGACGAACGCGGAGATCGTCGATCGCATTCTGGATAAACTGAAGGAATATAGCTATCTCGACGACACGAAATTCGCTAGCGGTCTCGCGCTTTCCAAATTACGGCAGAAACCGCAGGGAAAACGCCGTTTGCAGCAATCGCTCTCGCATAAAAAGCTGAGCAAAGAAGATGTCGACAGTGCGATCGAGTCGGCTTTTGAGAAACTACCCGAAACGGAGTTGATTGACGCAGCAATCGCCAGGCGTCTTCGGCTAAAAGGCAAACCGGAAACCCGCGAGGATGCAAAAAAATTCTATGATCATTTGCTACGGCAAGGGTTTGATTTTGAACTTATCCGATCGAAGATGAGCGAGGTTGCGAAACGGGAGTTCATAGATGAAGCATCGGCATAGCCATTTGAGATCACTTATCAAGCTCAGCCTTAAGCTGGTCTGCGAACTCTATCAGCTCGTATTCCTTCTCCGTGAATTCTATTTCGCCTGGCTTCAAAGCCTTTTTCCCCGACAAAATACGGATCGTTTTATCGCCGCTTCGATACAGGCGTGTTTCTTCGATCCGCGCTATCTTTGGCGCAGATCTGGTACCGATCGAGCCGTTATATTTACTCAACTTTTGAAAGGCAAAAATCAATTCCTCGCCGCTGTAATAAAACTCGTCAGTCGCGCGGAAAGTTTCTCCATAGACCTGTACGACGATCTTCTTCAAACCTTTGCCGGACTGGTAATATGTCGCTTCAGCCCCTTCCGTGGAGATACCGTCAATATTCCTTGTCTTTTTGTCGTATATTGTGGCGGCTTTGTTGATGGCCGCGACCTCGGCCCGGATCGATGCGATCTGTTTTTCCACCTGGGCATGAGCAGCAACTGAGGCGAGCATGACAAGGAATATAATGAACACTGCTAATTTCATATGTTGAAATGACGGGCTTGCAGACTGACGCTAGTTATGTTCAATTTCGATCCGATGAACGATCTTATCGCCCGAGCCATTTAGAACCGTCTGCTGATCCGCCTCGTCCTTTCGCATATCGAGTTTGAAATTCTTGCCCCGCTCAAGAAAATGCCTTAGTTTTTGAACATCATTCTCGTTTCGAACAACACCGTCGCCTTCTAGAGCGGAGCGTCGTACCGATTCCAGATCATTTTGGGTTCCCGCCGTCCATACGAGCCAAACTATTTCGGGATTGCGCGATTCGAAAAAAATCCCGGGCCGTGTTTTGGCCTGCTGCCCTGGTTCGATACGCGCCGAACCGTTGTTTACTTTTGCCAGGGGATAAAGAACGTTGTAGGCAATGCGGCCATTTTCGTCGCCTGCTTCGCTAAAAACGTAGGCATTGCCGGCCGAATCAGCTTCAAATATCATATTGTACTCGCTGTTTACAAACCTGGTTTGAAGCGTTGGCTGAGACTCCATTGACGCCGTGTTCTTAATATTCTGGCCCACGATTGCATATTTCAGCTCTCGAGGGAGTCGGCTGCTGGCCGGTTTGTTTACAATGCTGCTCACCGCGGCCGTTTTTTGCTCGCTGGAAAAGAGGGTCTGGACGATCGGGATCGACAAAGCTGCCGCCAGAAGCAGCACGATAAGCGACCAAGTAATCGTCCGGTCCGACACGATTGAGGGTGGCTTTGGAACAACAGCCCGCTTGCGTTCGACCCGCCGCTCATCGACTTCCGGTTGAGGTGTAATTTCGCTAGTTGTTTCAGTTAATATTGGAACCGGAACTTCAGCTCTAACGGTTCTCGGAGCCAGAAAACGCTGTTCGCCTTTGCGGAGCGCTTTCGCAAGATCATACCCGAAGGCACGAGCGTCGCGCGGACGCATCACCGCCTTAAAATGAAGTGCAGATAGAACCAAAGCTTCGGCATCCAGGGGGAGGTCGGTTCGAAGACGCGAAGGCCGGGCCTGTACGCCCAAGGCTATCAATCCGAGCATTTCTTCCCGATCCGTCCCTCGGAACGGCACATCGCCCGTAAGCATTCGGTAAGCGACCGCAGCCAGCGAATAAGTATCCGAAGCTGTTGTCNNGTCGCACGGCCGCCTTCGGCCATTAATTCAGGAGCGGTGTAGAAAAGCGATTCCGGATTCAAATCTGCAAAACGATCAAGACCGGGATCAGCCGGCCACGCGGTCCCAAAATTCACCAGCCTGACGACTTCAGCCTCATCCTGCCGCGGAATAACAGCAATATTCGGAAGTGTCACATCACCATGGATTATCTTCAGCGAGTGTGCGGCGCCAAGAGCATCCCCAACCGATTCAACAATTTGCGCAACGCGGTCGATTATCAACCTGCGATTACCATGCAATATCTGACTAAGCGATCTGCAGGATTCGTAAGCTGCTACGGCGTAGGGCCGGGCGTCAAAAAGCCGCCCCGTCTCCAGTATTTGTTCTATGTTTGGATGATCGAGCCGGATCAGCGTTTTGCATATTTCCTGAAACGCGTTCGACCGTCCTGTGTGCTCCGTCAGCGTGATGGCACGGACAATAACCCTTCTGCAAAAATTTCTCAGATCATTGGCGAGATAGGTTGAGCAATTGCTTCCCGGCTCGGACATATCCCGCTCGATCAGAAAGCGCTCATATAGCACACGGCCGACAATTGCGTCCGTAACTGAGGGTCGTGATGTGTCGCGGCCCGCGTCTATCGACGGGGCCTCGTCTGGGGTCATCAAATATTATATACACCCGATCATCAATTTTCTTTCGGCATCGAGCGAAGAATTTTCGTCGAACCGCCCTAAACGCCGTCAAGAATCACGTCAGTGTAAAGCATAACCAATTGTAGAACCTTGACCAGGGTGCAAAGAATACAAGTATCATGCGATTTCGCGGATTTGGCAACCTTTTTTTGTTAGCGTCCCGCGGTTTGGGCAAGTAAACGCGCAGCCGCCTAACCTCTCGATGATAATTCCGTTTCCGCGAAAAACCCCACGCGGAATGCGGGGTATTTCTCATTGTAACGTCTCAGGATAGTTTTCGAACCGCAAGAGAGCGATACTTTGTTGGGTTTACATCGGCCGCGCTTAGGCATACGCATTGCCATGAAAAATGGAGGGAGGTTATCGCCATGCAATGGAAAACAGATACCAAATAAATCATGAGATTGACAAAGAGTTGGCATGGGATACATACGTCGTGAAAAGCAACAGACGATATACAAATCAGACATTTACCAAGCGGGTCGATCACGAAGGCGGGCTTCATCGGCCACCTCTGAAGCTGGCGGAACCGGCATTCTGCCAGTCATGCGATGCGATCTATAGTGACGGTCACTGGGTAGCGAAAAATACCGCTCGTGAGAGTTCCAAGCACAAACACTGGCGCCCGACTGAAGCGACGACTTGCCCGGCCTGTAAACAGATCCAAAACGGCGTGGCCGGGGGTTATGTTTCTATTAGCGGAAGTTTTGTAAAGGAGCATCGAGATGAGATCGATAGTCTAATTGAGAACGAAGCTGAACGAGCTCTTGAAAACAACCCGCTTTCCCGGATAATGAACCGACGCGTGATTGACGGTCAGGTAAAGATCGAAACTACAACGGAACATTTGGCCCAACGTTTAGGGCACGCGTTAAAAAAGGCATTCGCGGGTGAAGTATCTTTCGACTTTTCTCATGAGAACAAGGTTGCTCGGGTTAGCTGGCATCGTGATTAGAGGTCGAAGCGAATTCTGCAAGTGCTGCTTGCTCGGGGTTGTCAGCGATTAACTATGACCCCGGCGCCCTTTATGGCGTCATGCTTCAAAGCAATCAAGGCATCGATGGCTTCTTCAACATTGATTCAGGAGTTTTCTCATCGTTTAGTACGCCGTTTCGCGATCGACTGCGAAATTTTACGCGCAATCATTGCACCGCAAAAGTAACCCATTAAATATACATTGGTTCTCGGGCATTTGTCTGGGTACATTAAATGCAACGAAAGGCTGAATAACGTTTGCGTAATGTGACTTAAGATGACACCAAACCAAGCGATAACAGAACCTGCATTGTCGGACATACTCAAGACTCCTCACGGACACCATGCAGATATCATCGCGGAGGCGCTCGGCGTTGATGTCGAAATTGGCCTTTCGAATGAGGATGTTATTCAACGTTTGAGGCAGAACGGCCCGAACACTCTCGAACGCCAAGCGGGACCGGCTTGGTGGTACGTCTTTCTCAGGCAATTTTCTAGTATCGTAGTGTGGTTGCTGGTAGCCGCGACCACCGTCGCATGGTTCACAAACGGTACCACCGAGGCATCCGCGATCTTTGTCGTTCTGCTGCTAAATGCGGTGATCGGCTTCGCTATCGAATGGCGGGCGGGGCGGGCCCTCGACGCCCTGCGTGATACGACACTAACCTCTGCACGCGTCAGGCGAGGCGGCCGCGATACCATCATCGACTCCGCCGAACTCGTCGTTGGCGACGTAATCAGTATCGCTGCGGGTGACCGAGTTCCCGCGGACGCACGTCTGCTCGAAGTTGCAAATCTCCAAGCTGACGAATCCGCACTTACGGGGGAGAGTTTCCCGGTTACAAAAACGATCGAATCCGTCTCATTCTCATCGATCCTTACAGGGCGGCGGTCAATGCTCCACCTTGGGACGATGGTCGTTGCTGGCCGCGCTTTAGCGATAGTGACGGCTACCGGATCTAATACCGAGATCGGACGGATCGGACAGTTGCTGGCGAAAACTCAAGCGGAAAAAACACCGCTCGAACGACGGCTGGACTCACTTGGTAGAATCCTGGTGTATATCGTGTTGGCGATCGCCGCCGTCGTTATGCTTGCCGGTTTTCTTCGGGGAGACGATCCGGCCTTGATGCTGGAAGTATCGATCAGCCTGGCGGTTGCGGCGGTTCCCGAGGCTCTACCCGCAATGACCACGCTGATTCTTGCACTTGGCGTTCTGCGGATGGCCAGGCAGCGTGCGATCGTTCGCAAACTTTCTGCGGTGGAAGCTCTCGGAAGCACCACCGTGATCTGCGCCGATAAGACCGGTACACTGACCGAAAACCGGATGACCGTAAAGGAATATTGGCTTGCTAATGATCAGGTCGTCGCTATGGAGAACCGCCGGGAGAATGAAGGTCTTCTAACGAGGCTGCTGCGTGTCAGCGTCCTGTGCAACGATGCTTCCATTGATGCGGTAGACGCCGATGAACCTGCCGTGGGCGACCCAACTGAGGCGGCGTTACTCGTTGCGGCTAACCGCTTACAAATGGACGTTATCGCCGAACGTTCGAAGTTCGAAAAAATACACGAACAACCGTTTGACGCCGTGTCGAAGCGAATGATAATCGCTCTGCGAAGACGGAGTGACGGGCAATGCCTTGCGGCCGTCAAGGGAGCTCCAGGCGTCGTGTTGGAAATGTGTACTTATTTCGCGATTAACGATGCTTCCCTCTCGCCGGTTGATGAAGCGATACGCGAACAATTTCTTTCTGTTAACGAAGAAATGGCAATCAGCGGATTGCGGGTGCTGGCTTTTGCCGAAAAGAATTTGGACGGCGGGGATGATGATGTCGAAGCCGGCTACACATTCCTTGGGTTTGCAGGAATGACCGACCCGCCGCGGTCAGGGGTAATCGAAGCGATACGCGCCGCGCATGATGCCGGGATCCGCATTGTAATGCTAACCGGAGACCAGGCAATGACGGCACGTTCGATCGCCCGGGACCTTAACCTCAGCAACAACGGCGACTTATTCGCGATGCACGCAAGCGAAATAGCCGGTGCTGACGACACCTGTCTCGCGGCAGCGGCGGCCAGGGCCCATGTTTTTGCTCGTGTTTCGCCCGAAGACAAACTGCGTATAGTCGAGGCTCTGCAAAAGGCAGGTGAGATCGTCGCCGTCACAGGCGATGGGATCAATGACGCGCCCGCACTGAAAAGGGCCGACATCGGTGTCGCGATGGGCATGCGCGGCACCGAAGTCGCCAAGGAAGCGGCCGATGTGGTTTTAACGGATGATAATTTTTCGACAATTATTGGCGCGATCGAAGGCGGGCGAACAATCTATGCCAACATAATAAAGTTTGTTCATTTGATGTTCACGGAAAACCTTGGCGAAGTTTTGGTGATCTTTGCTGCGATTATTGCGGGACTGCCGCTTCCGTTGCTGCCGCTGCAGATCCTGTGGCTAAACCTTTTAACAGACGTGTTTCCGGCTTTTGCACTTGCGGTTGAACCGGCATCGAGTGCAACGATGAAACGTCGGCCGCGTCTGCCCGGCGAGACAATGCTTTCCCGTCCTTTTCTGATCCTCATCGGTTGGCAGGGCGCAATGCTTGCAGCCATTACATTGTTAGCGTATCTGTGGGCTCTCAATGCTTACGGCGCGGGATCGCACGCAAGAACGATGGCTTTGATGGCGATGGTCGGCGTTCAACTCGGGCATACATTTAACTGCCGTTCGCGAACCCGTTCAGCATTTGACGGATTTTTAAGTAACCCGTACATCTTCGCCGCCGCCGCAAGTATGATAATGCTTCAGGTTTTAGCCGTTTACCTAAGGCCGCTTGCCGAAGTTCTCGACGTGGTCCCTCCCAATTGGAACGACCTTTTTGTAATTCTCGGGTGCGTAGTAATACCGATAATAATAGTTGAAATCACGAAAGCGATGGCTCGACGAGGCAAGACCTAGGATCGTTACGCATTCACTTTACAATCCAATACCTTTTCTATCCTAACAGCAGTAACCTTATATTCAGGCGATTGAACGTACCGGTCACGATAGGGCGAAGTTATGCGATTCAGGAAGATCTGCGGATCATGAAATGTGGCGAAAAGTTCGCCCTGACGCATTGAAGAAGCGATTTGGATAGGCAGTATTGCTTTGCCATAGCTGCTCGTGACACGCACGTATTCGCCATCGTTCAGCAGTAGATGTTTGGCGTCAACAGGGTTCACAACTAACAGATCGGTTGGCCGCATATCGATATTCGCTGTTCGGGCGGTCATCGTCCCGGCGTTGAATTGGTATAGAGTTCTTCCGGTTGTCAAAAGAAACGGAAATTCTTCCGAGATAACTTCGGGGGTCGGGCGATACTTGATCCTGCGAAGCGCGGTGCTCTTGCCGTTGCTAAAACTCTCAGCGTGCAATACCTCCGTTCCTCGGTCATCTTCGTTGACGCATGGCCACTGTATTCCTTCCCGCTCAAGCCGTTCGTAGGTGATGCCCGCCGCACCACTCCAAACTGAGCGGACCTCGTTCCAGATCTCTTCGGCCGAATTAAAATCGAAAGACTTGCCCTTGCCCATTTGTGTCGCCAGGTCGCGAACGATCTCCCAGTCGGACTTTGAGTTGCCCCGCGGTTCGATAGTCTTTCTCACGCGTTGGACCCTGCGTTCGCCGTTCATAAACGTGCCGTCCTTTTCGAATGAGGACGCCGCCGGAAGAAAAACGTGTCCGAATTCGCGAGCCGTCTCATTCATGAACATATCCTGAATGACAACGAGTTCGATGTTACGCATTGCCCTTTCTGTTTCGTTTGCGTTTGCATTGGAGAAAAAGACGTCGTAGCCGATCGCCCACATTGCTTTGAGTTTTCCGTCACGAGCAGCGTCTATCATCTGCAGGACATTCAAACCTTTTGCCAGAGGAACGGGAGCATTCCAAACACTTTCAAACAGTTCCCTGCCGCTGTCCAGCGAGATCGAACCGGTCAAAATTCCAGGGTCGCAACCCATGTGCGCGGAACCCTGCACGTTGTTCTGTCCGCGGAGTGGATTTACTCCCGTCCCTCGCTTCCCGATATTTCCGGTTAGCAGTGCCAGGTTCACGATGCACATGACGCCCTCGGTGCCCTGTCCGTGCTCGGTTACTCCTAATCCGTGAAAACACAACGCGGGCTTTTCCGTTGCGTAGAGCCTTGCGGCCCGGCGCATCAACCGGGCATCTACTCCACAACGGTCAGCGACCGTTTCCGGAGAATAGTCGCCGACAAAAGAACGAAACTGTTCGAGCTCCAGGACACGATCTTCGATAAAGCCGAAGTCGAACAATCCTTCCTCGATGATCGTGTGCGCAAGTGCATTCAAAAGCAAAATATTCGTTCCCGGACGGAGTTGTAAATGAATTTCCGCATATCTCGCAAGTTCGATCTTCCGCGGATCAACGACAATAAGCTTGGTGTGGTTTTTCAGAACAGCTTGCTTGATCCGTTCGCCGACGATCGGGTGATTTTCCGTCGCATTTGCGCCGCAGAGCAGGATCGTTTTAGTAACTTCGATCTCGTTGAGAGAATTGGTGGCCGCTCCCGTTCCAAGCATCATTTTCATCGCCGCGGCCGACGGCGTATGACAAACACGTGCGCAGCAATCGACGTTATTCGTTCCCAGAACAACGCGGGTAAACTTTTGCGCGAGGTAATTCTCTTCATTTGTTGCCCGGGCTGAACCCAGTACTGCAACGCTCTCCTTTCCGTTCTGCCCGACAATCTGCCTGAGTCTATCTGTCGTAAATGCGAGAGCCTCATTCCAGGAAACCTGCTCCCATTCGCCGTTACGGCGGATCATCGGCTCCGTAAGGCGGTCGCCGGCATCCACGAAGCGGAACGCGTACCGGCCTTTGACGCAAAGATGGCCGCGACTAACGGGAGCGTCCATTGCGGGCTCGATCTGTACGATCTTTTGGCCACGCATCCCAACATTCATTTCGCAGCCCGTTCCGCAATACGGGCAAACCGTTTTTGTCCACGATGTTGGCGAACCCAACTCAAGGATCGATTTGTCTTCCAAGGCCCCGGTTGGGCAGGTATCAACGCATGCGCCGCAGCTAACGCACGAGCTTTTTTTCAGAGTAGAGCCCGAATCAGGCATAATGTGCGTTGATTCGCCCCGGTTTATTATCTGCCAGACAAATTGGCCTTGCACCTCGTCACAGATCCGCACGCAGCGATAGCAATCGATGCACCGCGACATATCGACGTGAATGTAAGGATGTGAGTCGTCAACCGCCCCGGCCTTTGGGTCATGTCCAAAATCCTCTTCTGAAAGGCCGTACTCGCGGGCGAGTTTGTGAAAAGGCTTGTCAGGAAAATCTATGAATGGCTGGACGGGATACTTCCGCGCGAGCATTCGGAAATTCATTCTTCGCGCTTCGTAAAGCCCGGCTGTGTTGGTCTCGATCTCCATTCCGGGCTTGAGCTCCGTCATGCATGAAACTACCGGATGTGAGGAGCCTTTAATTTCGACCAGGCACGTGCGGCATGCTCCGCATGCCTTCAATCGCGGATCGTTGCACAACACAGGTATCTCGATTCCAGCCTCGCGCGCGGCAGTGAGAACGCTGGTGCCGTTCGGAAAAGCCGTGGTTACTCCGTCAATTGTCGCGTTGATCATAATTGAGTGGATCGTCGGGCGCTGTTCCTTGGAAGGCCAGTTGAAAATTCGACAAACAAGCAATGCCCAAGGGTCGTTCTACCGTTAGCGCTCTTCATGATCTAGCCGTTGGGACTCTTCGTGACAATCATTGCACAGAAACGTATTCTCAAGCCCTTGTTCGATCATCCGCTCAATTCTATCGAATGTTTCTTTGTCGGCATACAAAACTTTGCCACATGTTTCGCAGTTGATTTCGTATTGATTGTGCGGCGTCTCATAGTCAGTCACGACGACATAGTTTTCGCTTGGATCGCCGTCACTCACTTTGCCCGGTTCTGTTTGCATAACTCCTCTCCCGGAACTCCCCCTAATAGATTGTGCCTGCTAATTCAAATAACGTCCGAACCACTCGGCCGCCAGCTCTGCGACGACATTGAGTTTGCCGGGTTCTTCAAACAGATGACTTGCTCCCGGAACAATTTTCATTTGCTTTACGCACTCAAGCTTCGCATATGCCTGCTCGTTAAGTTTGACCACCTCATAATCGAGCCCGCCAACGATCAATAAAACAGGCGATTTCACTCTTGTCAATTCGTCGCCCGTCAGATCCGGCCGCCCTCCGCGCGAAACTACCGTCCCCACCGATTCACCGAGTAAAGACGCGGCGATCAGTGCCGCTGCTCCCCCTGTGCTCGAGCCGAATATCCCGATCTTCAGATGCTTTGTTTCTTCGAGACTCTTGAGCCAGTTGGCAGCCGCAACAAGTCTTCCCGCAAGGAGCCCGATGTCGAAGCGCAGGTGGCGCGTGTAAGTGTCGACTGATTCTTCTTCATGTGTCAATAGATCAAAGAGAAGGGTTCCAAGGTTTGCATCGCGAATCACACCGGCCACAAATTTATTACGCGGACTGTGCCGGCTGCTGCCTGAACCGTGAGCGAACATCACAATGCCAGAGACACCTGCCGGCACTACCAATTCGCCTTCCAGTACCACGGAACCCGCGGGAATCTCGACCGGTCGATTAATAACCTCCGGCCCGGCCATATAGGTTTGGTCTTGTTGCGCTTGCGGTTTCACGATCTATACTCCTGTCGGGAATGTTTCCATCACTTCACCGGCTTCCCACTCGACGGAGCGTTCAAGCGGTTCGACGGCGCGTGTTTCGTCAATGTGAATAACGGCATCGAACTGGCCTGCCAAACTGGCATGGAAATAATGGCTTTGCCGCTCGGTTTCCGGGCGATAGATGACACCGATGGCGCGTTCAAGGAGGGGTGATTTCAGCGCAGCATTGGCGGGGCTTCCCTTCGGCATTAACACGAGGAAACGGTCAATTCCCACGTCGTGAAATAAACTCTCATAGCTGCCGGGCAGTGCCGGACGCACGAACTTGCGCTCTGCCGCGCCACCCCAGTCCGAGGCTGCGGTCACGGTACCCTCAAAGGTCGTAAAGCCGATCGACACCGCGTCGCTCCCGTAACGCTGTCGCGTTAGCTGGCCGACATTCCATTCGTGACGTCTGCCCATTTCCGTAGCGCGAGCATCACCAAGGTGCGAATTGTGTTCCCAAACGACGATCTTGGCCTTTTCATTCATCAGGGTACGGTGGTGCTCGAGAGCAACCAACGTTTCCATCATGTGCAGATCGCGAAGGTTCCAGGACGAAACGTCGCTACGATACATCGTGCGATAGTACTGTTCTGCGTTTTTGACGAGCCGCGCGTTTTGCTCGGCAAAGAAGAAATCGTCTGCCGCAACGCGGCCATCGCGGTGTGCAAGCTCGGCGGCACGATCGTGCATTTCGACCAGTTGGCTGACAACCTCCTCCTCGCACGACTCCGCGATCCCTAACCCTGCCGCGTAACCGTAAGCCTGGGCATCTTCACCAAAATGGTCGAAGCACGCGTACCGCGCCCGCGCCCTTTTTGCACCCGCGGGATCGATCTTATCGAGGTAACGCAACACCACCTCCATCGAAGTGTGCAAACTATACAGATCCAGCCCATAAAAACCTGCTTTCGGCACCTCCTCTTTAAGGCCATCGTTGTGCGAACGCAGCCAGCCGATGAAGTCGAGCACATCGGCATTGCGCCACATCCACGCCGGAAACCGCTTAAAGCCGCCCATCGCCTCTACCGCGTCTGTATCCTCTCCGGACCCGCAAACGTATCGGTTAAGGCGATAGGCGTCGGGGAAATCGGCTTCCACGGCCACAGCCGAAAAGCCCTTTTCCCGAATAAGTCGTTTGGTAATCTGAGCCCTTTCCCGGTAAAACTCGTGTGTGCCATGCGAGGCCCCACCCAGCAAAACGAATCGGGCCTCACCGATAAAATCGAGCAGTGGGTCGTAATCCGTAATTTCGCCGGGGCGCAGCACGTGGGCTTCCTGCCGCACAATATCTTCAATAAGTATAGGACTGACGTCCGGCATAGTATCTTTCAGATCGCTTTCCACGCCGGTTATGCAATTTGCGCCGCATGTTGCAGTTCCATTTCAGACTCGGCGAGGAGTTTGCAGACTTCTTCATCGGACGTCTGCGAAAAATCCCGGTACCACAGGCCGACGGCGTAGAAAGGCTCGGGCATCACCGCGCAAACGCACCAAACCTCCGCCTCATCTTTCAACTGCTCGCACGTGTCTTCCGACGCGACCGGAACAGCAACGATGATCTGTGTGGGCTGCTGAGTTTTTATTGAACCGATCGCCACCCGCATAGATGCACCGGTAGCAAGTCCGTCGTCCACTACAATGACGGTTTTCCCACGCAAATTCGCCGCGGGCCGATCGCCTCGATAAAGACGCTCACGCCTTGCAAGTTCCAGGTTTTCACGCTCGACGACTCTCTCGACCATCGCGTCGGTCATCCGCAGTGAATTGACGATCCCCTCATTTATAAAACTCACTCCGCCGGAGGCAACCGCCCCGAATGCGAACTCCTCGTGACCCGGAAGGCCGAGTTTACGTACGACCAGAATGTCGAGCGGCAGATGTAAGGCACGGGCCACCTCATATGCGACCGGGACGCCGCCGCGCGGTAGAGCAAGCACTATAGCTTCGCTTCGACTATCGAGGCTCGCCAGTTTCTTCGCTAACAGTGTCCCAGCCTCGCGACGATTCCTGAATCCATTAAACATATCCGCCTCCTGCCACGCCCTTAGCCTTCCGTAAAAACTCTATGAATGACATATATGCTTGCAACCTGCGTACCGCTTTTGAGAGCCGTTCGTTGGGCATTATTGCGTGTTAAAACGTGCCACTTTCCCTATCGTGTGACAGACTCGCGCATGGCGCCTTGGTCATAATCGCGAAAAAATCCGCACTTCAGATGCCGTTCGTCCCCTAATGCTGTTCCTTGCTACTCAGCGAAAGCCAATGAACAGAGCGATAAGAACGGACATAAAGGCTGTTCCATATTCGGCACAACTGTTGCTCACAACCGTGGCGGAAGTGACAAACTATATACTCAGATAGGAGGTAGGAATGAGCGAAAGTAAAGAAAAGAAAGAGCTCTTGACGACCGGTACAACGCCCGAAAAACTCGTTGACGAGAGAGTTGTTCAAATGAAAACCACCCCGTTCTTCGTCGAAGCCGAAAAGATGTTCGAAAGAATGGCAGAGCTGACCAAGGAGACAGCGTTCAAAGCGTTTGAATTTTTCCGGCAACGTGGGGGCGAATTCGGCAAGGAATTGGAAGATTGGTTTCGGGCCGAAAGTGAGATCCTTCGCGCGGTGCCCGTCGAGGTTACTGAGTCGGACAAGAACGTATATGTAACAGCCGCCGTTCCCGGATTCAAACCCGAGGAGATTGAGATCAGCGTTAAAGACAATCTTTTGATCCTGAGCGGCAAAACGGAAAAACATGATGAGAAGACGGACGCGAACGTCGTTTATACAGACTGGGAGAGCAATCGCTTTTTACGGCAATTGACGCTGCCAAGCATGGTCGCGGCTGAGGACGTCAAGGCAGAATTGAAGGACGGAATTTTGCAGTTGACGTTACCTAAGATCGCATCGCAAGAAGCTAAACACATTGCGGTGACGGCTGGCTGATCTCCCAAAGCCGCGTGGCAAATTAAGAAGATTTCCGCTACGACCACATTGCCGATTCCGGATCTCAAAATGCTCCGAAATCGGCGATCTTTAATAGAGGTGTGCCCCGGAAGGGCCGAATGGATTGGAGGCGTCACTATTTCCGATCGGATTTTCGACGATTTTACTGGCAAACAAGGCCACATTCGACTAAGATTATCTCGGAAACCTGTTGGTTAAACTGTTTCGACGGAGGGTGATTGGATGTCTGACGGCTTATTGCCAGGCTCTACGCCGATTATTTCTACGGACCTCATCGACCGCAAATGGGTCGATGTAAATATTCCCTGCCAGTCTGCCTGCCCGATCATGACCGATATTCCGGGCTATATCGAGGCAATAATCCACGAGGATTATCAGACAGCGTACAAGATCAATCGCCTTGACAACGTATTTCCGGGCGTTCTCGGACGCGTGTGTCACCGACCGTGCGAAAAGGTCTGCCGGCACGGTCGCGAAGGCCTCGGCGACCCAGTGCAGATCTGTTTCTTAAAACGATCTGCGTCCGATTTCGGCATAAAGCCGCTTGAACTAGATATAAAATCGAACGGTAAAACGGTATGCATCATCGGTGCCGGGCCCTCAGGCTTGACCGCCGCAAACGATCTCGCGATCAAGGGATACACCGTTACCGTTGTCGAGCAATACGAAGAAGCGGGCGGCATGATGCGGTACGGCATTCCCGAATTCCGGCTGCCGTACGATATCGTCCGAAATGACGTCAAATCGATCACAGATCTGGGCGTGACGATCAAGACGAACACTCGGATAGATTCGTGGGACGAACTGGAATCAATAAAGAAGCTATACGACGCGGTGATCGTTTCCGGTGGGTGTATGCTTCCGACAAAATTCAACCTTCCGGGCCTCGATGCCGACGGCGTTTTCTGGGGCCTCGATT
>DLHV01000157.1:14696-20456 GCA_002483395.1 Chloracidobacterium sp. UBA7659
ACGCACGTCGTATCGCATCGGTGCCGAGAATACGACCATCGCTTATCGCCGAACACGGGAATTCATGTCGTTTTCGGGCGAAGCTGAACTCGAACATCTCCATGAAGAAGGTATTGACCTTCAGCTTCAGGTCTCGCCCGTTGAGATAATTGAAAAAGACGGAAAGGTCGCCGGTATGAGGCTGATCCGCAATCAGATCGGCTCTAATGGCCGTATGACACCGATCGAGGGTTCGGAATTCACCATCCCGGCCGACTGCGTGATCCTCGCTATCGGACAGACGGCTGAGGACCTCGAAGGCGTCGAAACAAAAGAAACATCGATGCCCGACCCAACCGGCAATCTGTTCTTGGCCGGTGACTTTCGCAACGGATCGGGAACTGTGATCGAAGCGTGCGCCGACGGGCGCAAGGTTGCTCAACAGGTGCACGGGGTTTTGGCGGACGTCGAGTTCGAGGACATTGTCGAGATCACCGAGGTCGATATCGCCGACATGCCCCGCAAACGTGAGCACGACTTCTTGCCGCCCGAACCGATGCCGACGATACCGATCGAGAAGCGCTCGAAAACTGCCGAGGTTGAAACGGGTTTTGTGAATCAGCAGGCCGTCACCGAAGCTCATCGCTGCTACCTGTGTCACTACAATTACCAGATCGATCTCGATCGGTGCATTTATTGCATGAAGTGCATCGATGTAATGCCGGTGGATTGCATATCGCTCGCAAAAGATATACGCATCGGCGATGACGGAAGTATTATTTACGAGGCGACAAAGAATTGGGCCGAGGTCGAAGCGATCGCGATCGACAACAATGAATGTATCCGCTGTGGAAATTGTCTCAAAGCCTGTCCTGTCGGCTGCATCTCTGTTTCTAAATACCAATTCAAGCAGATCGAGAAACCTATCCAGATCACGCGAATCCAATATAAGGAGGCCGCATAGATGAGTAGTAAGGATGCCACGGTGCGGTTTTGCGGTATTGCCGGTGACGGTATCGTCACATCGGGCAAGATATGGTCGGGAGCATGCGCGCAATTGGGTCTTGGACTGATGGTGAACGACAATTTTAGCGCCGAGATCCGCGGGCTTGGAAAAAGCACGACCGATATCCGCTTTTCGCCAAAAATGGTGCGAAGCATGGGCGACGGCATCGACGTGTTGGTCGCCATGTCGGTCGCGGATTCGCTGCCTGATCTAAATGACATAAAGCCGGGCGGCTTTATGATCTACGACTCGGAGAACCCTCACGGCGATGAAAACCTNNTCAAAAATCTGCCTGACGGGATCACGGCATACGCGGTTCCGCTAAAGCTCCTCTCAAATCAAAATACTCGGTCGACCGTCGCCCGGAATATGGTTTCGATGGGCGCTTTGAGTTATCTTGTCGGCCTGCCGCAGTCTATATTTGTTGACCTCATCAGATCAAAACTGCTGAAAAAAGGCGAGCAGGTGGCTAAGGTGAACATCGACGCCTTTATGGCCGGTGTAAATCATTGCCGGTCGCATTACGAGCCGCACATGGACCTCGAGATTCCCGAAGGCCTCGAACCGCGGCCGACCGTTACCGGAAACACGGCACTGGCGCAAGGGGCGTTGGATTGCGGACTGCACTTTTTCGCGGGATATCCTATCACGCCGGCAACCTCGATCATGGAGATCGTCGCCCGCGATCTGCCAAAAATGGAAGGANNTAAGGATGGATGCTGCAGGCGGAGGACGAGATAGCTGCGTCGGGGGCGGTTCTCGGCGCGGGTTTCGCCGGAAAACGGGCGATGACGTCGACTTCGGGGCCGGGGCTCTCGTTAATGAGCGAAATGATAAACATGGGAGTGATGTCCGAGATCCCGATGGTCATCGCCAACGTTCAACGCGGCGGCCCCTCGACCGGACTTCCGACAAAGGTCGAGCAGAGCGACCTGAACATCGCGCTTTATGGCGGAGCGGGAGATTCGCCGCGGATCGTAATGGCGGCGTCCTCCAACCGCGAATGCTACACGGGCATACAACTGGCGTTCGACCTTGCCGAGAAATACCAGACGCCGGTGATCTTTCTCAGCGATCTTTTTCTTGGGCAGCGGACTGTAATAAATACAATAGAACGTAAGATCGACCGAAACCGCTCTACCCGCGTTGTGCCGACAAACGGCGATCTGCGTGTATACAACCGCTTTCAGGACACCGAAACCGGTGTTTCACCCTGGCTTATACCTGGCGAGGAAGGTGCTCTTTATTCCGTCACCGGACTGGAACATTCCGAGACAGGTAATCCCAATTTCGCCGCCGACGTTCATCTAAAGATGACCGACAAGCGGTTCCGCAAATTTGAGGCGATGAAGGCCGACCTGCCGACTCCGCGGGTTTTTGGCGACGAGGATGCGGATATTGGATTGACTTGCTGGGGCTCGCCGGTCGGCGCGGTGTTCGAAGGAATGGAGATCGCACGCGAGACCGGCGTAAAGTCGAAGATGATCACATCGATCATGATCAATCCGCAGCCCGAGGAGTTTTTCCAGGCATTTTTCGACTCGTGCCGAAAGATCATAATCCCGGAGATGAACCATCAGGGCCAATACGCCGCGTTGATGAAGTCGCGTTACCTTATCCGCCCGGTCGAAATGCATTTTCCGGGCGTCAAACAGGTCAGCCCACGTCAGGTCGCGGACAAAATAATCGAGGTACACCATGAGCTTACTGCAGAAGCGGCGAGTGCTTGAATCGTTCGAGCGCGCCAGAGCAACAAAAGCAAGAAAACACAGGGACTCATTGCCGACATGGTGTCCGGGCTGCGGCCACTTTACGCCACTCCAGGGCCTCTACGAAGCGATGGAAACGCTTAAGATCCCGGTCAAGGACTTCGTGCTCGTTTCCGGAATCGGTTGCTCCGGACGCTTCCCGTTCTTTGTGCGGGGATTTGGGCTCCACGCTCTGCATGGGCGGGCAATTCCGGTAGCAACCGGCGTTAAATTGGCTAATCCTGATCTTCAGGTCGTCGTTGTCGGCGGCGACGGTGACGGCGTCGGGATCGGCGGCGGACATCTTCCGCATGCGGCCCGCAGTAATTTCGACATTACGTATTTGCTGCTCGATAACGCAATTTACGGCCTTACAAAAGGCCAAACATCACCGACCTCGCCAATGGGTATGGTTAGTGGAACATCACCGTATGGAAATATCTCGAAGCCTCTGAATGCATCCACGCTTGCCCTTGCATACGGAGCAACGTTTGTAGCGCGCGTCTTTTCACAGGAGCGCGATCAGGTAACCGAAATGATAACAAAAGCGATCGCTCACAAAGGTTTTTCGTTCCTGCACGTGCTTTCGCCGTGCGTCGAGTTTCACAAGACCGTTACCTACGAAAGCGTGAAGGAAGAGGTTTGCCTGCTCCCTGCTGATTATAATGCCAACGATCGTGCCGAAGCTCTCGTGTTGGCCGAAAGCGCGGAGCCTGTTTATACGGGTTTGTTCCTCGAAGAAAAATCTCCCTCGTATCACGAACGGGTAGCGGAGATCACTTCAAAGTTTTGACATTTACGGCGCGCAAGTAAAACGTTCGGTAACATCCGCCACGCCTTTCCTTCGATCCGGACGACCTTTGCCTTATCCTCGCTGAAACTGCTCACGAGGTTAAGAATGCTGTGAAATACTTCGCGGAGGCTACGTAAAACCGCGAAATTGTCCACGCATCCCTATAATTTCCACCTCTGAATACAACCCAAACCTAATAAACACAAGTTGGAACGCGGGTTGCAAATCCATCTACCAAGTTGCTAACCGCAGCACCACAAACCGGTCGGTCCGGCCCCGGACCGCCACGCAGACGTTTAGAATTCTTCTCGGGTAGGCAGCAGACGAAGCGAACCCGGAGATTGGTAGGACTCGAAGTTCGATCCGAATCGGCGTCAATCTTGATCACTTCGCCTAAAGCCTTCCGACTACAGGAGGTTTTATGGAGAACAATGTTCCTTCTATTTGGCGTGCCATGAAGGCGAAGGGATATAGCCGCCGCGAATTCATGTATTTTTGCGGAGTCGCGGTCGCGAGCGCCGGAATACAAGCTTCCGCATTTGGCCAGGTCGTGGACACATTTGAAAAGAAGGCCCGCCCGCCCGTCGTCTGGCTGCACTTCCAGGAATGCACTTGCTGCAGCGAATCATTCATACGCTCATCTCACCCGATCGTTGCCGATATCATATTTGATACCCTCTCTCTCGATTACACTGAAACACTCATGGCCGCTTCGGGATTCCAGGCCGAAAAAGCACTCCATGACACGATGAACAACAACAAGGGCAAGTATATCTTGCTCGTTGAAGGTTCTGTACCGATGCTCAATGGCGGCTCGTGCTGTACGATCGGCGGAAGATCGGCTCTGGACATTCTGAAAGAGGCTGCAGACGGTGCCGCCGCTGTCATCGCCTGGGGAAGCTGTGCTTCGCACGGCTGTATACAAGCCGCGAAGCCGAATCCGACAACCGCGACGCCGATCCACAAGATCATAAACAAACCGGTGATCAACGTACCGGGATGTCCGCCGATCGCCGAAGTTATGACTGGTGTGGTCACGCACATCTTGCTCTTCGGAAAGATACCGGAACTCGATTCCCAGGGCCGCCCCAAGGAATTCTATTCACGCCGCGTACACGATACGTGCTATCGCCGGCCGTACTATGACGCCGGATTATTTGTCGAATCGTGGGACGACGATGCCGCCAGGAAAGGCTATTGCCTCTACAAGATGGGCTGCCGCGGACCGGTGACGTATAACGCTTGCTCGGTTACCAAATGGAACGGCAATCTCAGTTACCCGATCCAATCAGGACATGGATGTATCGGCTGCAGCGAGAAGGATTTTTGGGACAACGGGCCGTTCTATCAACACTTGTCAACGTTCCCGGGATTCGGCATTGAAACTACGGCCGACACGATCGGAACTGTTGCAACGGTCGCAACCGTGGGCGGTGTGACACTGCACGCGATAACCTCAAATATACGCAAGCGTAAGGTGATCCAGGAAAATATGGACGAATCGGCCAGTCCGAATCGGGCTGAACCGCCGAACACAGGGATTGAACCGAACAATGGAGGTGACGCATCATGACACGAATAGTTGTTGATCCGGTGACGCGCATTGAAGGTCATTTACGCATCGAGGCCGTCGTCGAAGGCGGCAAGATCACGGAAGCCTATAGCGCGGGCACGATGGTCCGCGGAATTGAAAAAATCCTAAAAGGGCGCGATCCCCGCGATGCATGGGCCTTTACCGAACGGGTTTGCGGTGTATGCACGACCGTGCACGCTCTCGCAAGCGTACGATGCGTCGAGGACGCCATTAACATTTCCGTCCCAAAAAATGCTGAACTCGTCCGCAACCTGATGTTCTGCACACAGTTTATTCAGGACCATGTAATACATTTTTATCATCTGCACGCGTTGGATTGGGTAGATGTGGTGAGCGCGCTGTCCGCAGACCCGGAAGAAACATCGCGGATCGCCCGGTCGCTCTCTAACTGGCCGAAAACGTCGTCCGGTTATTTCTCCGACCTGCAAAAACGGCTGAAGAGCTTTGTTGACAGCGGCCAGCTTGGCATTTTTGCCAACGGCTACTGGGGCCACCCGGCCTTTAAACTGCCAAAAGAGGTCAACCTTATCGGCGTCGCTCATTATCTTGAGGCATTGGAATGGCAAAAGGAAATCGTTAAGATCCACACGATTTTCGGCGGAAAAAACCCGCACCCGAATTACCTGGTGGGCGGTGTGCT
>DLHV01000157.1:20470-54720 GCA_002483395.1 Chloracidobacterium sp. UBA7659
TGATCAAGGAGGCGGTCAATTTCGTCGAGCAGGTTTACATCCCCGATCTGATGGCGATCGCCGGTTTTTATAAAGACTGGGGTGCGATCGGAGGAGGTTTGAAGAACTATCTTGCGTACGGCGATCTGCCTACAAAGGGCTATGCGTATCCAGACTATTTCAAGTTCCCGCGAGGTGCAATTCTCGACCGCGATCTGACGAAGATCTACGACGTAAACGGCAAGGACGAGAACGAGATCAAGGAGTACATCGCTCATTCCTGGTACAAGTATGAAGCGGGCGACAGTGCCGGTCTGCATCCGTGGAAGGGCGAGACTGAATTCAACTTCACGGGCCCGCAGCCTCCGTATGAGAACCTTAATGTCGAAGGCAAGTATTCATGGCTGAAGACGCCGCGATGGCGGGACAATCCGATGGAAGTCGGCCCGCTCGCACGCCTTCTCGTGGCCTACGGCAAGGGCAAAGCCGAGGTCAAGGAGGTCGTCGACGAAGCCCTCAAAAAGCTGGATGTTCCGGTCACCGCTCTTTTCTCGACCCTCGGCCGCACGGCGGCCCGCGGTCTCGAAACCCGTCTAGTCGCACGCTGGATGCAGGAATTCTATGGCGAACTTCTCGCCAATCTGAAAGGCGGTGATATGAAGACACATAACGGCGAGAAATGGGAGCCGTCCACGTGGCCGGCGGAATGCGAAGGCGTCGGCCTTTCCGAGGCACCGCGCGGAGCACTAGCCCATTGGATCCGCATCAAGGACCGGATGATCGAGAACTACCAGCTTGTCGTGCCGAGCACCTGGAACGCCTCGCCTCGCGACGTCAACGGAAAACGCTCGGCGTACGAAGAGGCATTGATAGGAACACCGGTAGCAAAAGAGGACGAGCCGCTGGAGATAATTCGGACTATCCATTCGTTCGACCCGTGTCTTGCGTGCGCGGTCCATCTTTATGATCCCGATGGAAAACATATTCATCAGGTAACGGTGAATTAAGGAGGTGTTCCATGGCAACATCAGCACAATCATTGCCGTATCGCCGTATCTATGTCTGGGAGCTGCCGGTGAGGATCTTTCACTGGTTGAACGCCCTGGGTATTTTCCTGCTTATTGCCACAGGCTATCTGATCGGGAATCCACAGGTGCTCTTTCATTCAAATGAAGCATACCAGCAATACTGGTTCGGATGGGTGCGTTTCGTCCATTTCGCAACCGCCTACATTGTACTCTTCAATTTCATTTTCCGGGTGTATTGGGGTTTCGCGGGAAACCGATTCGCCCGCTGGTCCAATTTTATTCCCGTCAATAAGGAGCAATTCCTGGACCTTTGGGAAACGGTCAGGATCGACATTCTTCAACTCAAGCTTAAGGGAAAGATATCGATCGGCCACAATTATCTGGCAAGTCTTACCTACATCGGACTTTTCTGCGTGTTCCTGTTTCAGGTGATTTCGGGGTTTGCTCTCTATTCCGGGATGAGTGACGCGTACATTCCGCGTATTTTCAGATGGATCGTTCCATTGATGGGGGGCGATGCAAACGTGCGTGAGTGGCACCATTTGTTTATGTGGGCTTTTGTAGTCTTCACGGTGATCCATGTGTACCTGATCTTCTATCACGACTACATTGAGGGGCGCGGAGACACGTCGTCGATGTTCGGCGGATGGAAATTCGAGAAAGATGAAGAAATCAACCGATAAGAAGCCAAGAGTCCTGGTCCTTGGGATCGGGAACATATTGATGGGCGACGAGGGCGTCGGTGTCCACGTCGTCAACACTTTGGAGAAGGCCGCCTTGCCCACAGACGTTGAATGCATGGACGGAGGCACAGGCAGCTTTCTCCTGCTAGAGCCAATGCAAAACGCGGAGAGAGTCATTCTTATCGACGCGACGATAGACGGTCTTGCGCCCGGGAGCATTCGCCGGCTGCGGCCGAAGTTTTCGACGGATTATCCAAAAACCCTAACGGCGCACGACATCGGTCTAAAGGATCTTATCGACGCATTTTATTTGATGGGAAAGGTTCCGGACGTAACGCTCTATGCCGTTTCGATACCGGAAATACAGGACATGGTAATGGAACTGTCCCCGGAGCTGATGAACGCCGTGCCGCAAGTGGCTCTCATGGTGATGAACGAAACCGCAATGTGAGTCATTAGGATCGTTTAAGACGTGTGTAGGAGGTAAAGCGAATTATGTGTCTAGCCGTTCCGGGCAAATTGGTGAGCATCGAGGGATCCGACCCGACTTTCCGCACGGGCAGGGTCAATTTCGGTGGCATCGTAAAGGATATTAATCTCTCCTACGTTCGTGAGGCGAAGGTCGGAGACTACGTGCTTGTACATGTCGGATTCGCGTTGACCATCGTCGATGAAGAGGAAGCGGCGAAGGTGTTTACATATCTAAAGGAAATGGACGAACTAGCCGAGCTGACGGAGGGTTTCGCGTGAAATTTATTGACGAATACCGCGACGGGATCGCCTCTAACAAGTTTCGCGAAGCGATCGAGCGCATAACGACACGCGAGTGGACGCTGATGGAAGTCTGCGGCGGCCAGACGCATTCCATCGTCAAGTTCGGTATCGACGAACTTCTGCCGGATAAAATCACGCTCGTTCACGGCCCCGGCTGTCCGGTTTGCGTCACCCCGCTCGAACTTATCGACAAGGCGATAATGATCGCGTCGGGTCCGAAGGCCATTTTCTGTTCATTCGGCGACATGCTGCGTGTTCCGGGTTCGGAAATGGATCTTCTCATGGTCAAGGCGAATGGCGGCGACGTTCGCATCGTATATTCGCCGCTCGATGCAGTGCGGATAGCGCGTGAGAACCCGGACAAGGAGGTCGTTTTCTTCGCCGTTGGGTTTGAGACGACCGCACCGGCAAACGCAATGGCGGTGCATCAGGCTAAACAGCTCGGCGTGAAGAACTTTTCGATACTCGTTTCGCATGTTCTCGTTCCGCCGGCGATCGAAGCCGTGCTTTCGTCACCGCAAAATCGCGTGCAGGCCTTTCTTGCCGCTGGGCACGTCTGTACAGTGATGGGTTACACCGAATACGAACCGATCGCGAAAAAATACAACGTACCGATCGTCGTCACGGGTTTCGAACCGGTCGATATTCTTCAAGGCATTTACATGTGCGTTAAGCAGCTTGAGGAAGGCCGCTGCGAGGTCGAGAATCAATACGCGCGCTCGGTCAGAAAGGAAGGAAATCTGCCGGCACAGCAGCTTGTGCAGGAGGTTTTCCGCATCGTCCCGAGAAAATGGCGGGGCGTCGGCGAGATACCGGAAAGCGGCCTTGCATTGACCGAAGCATACGATGAATTCGACGCCGAAAAGCGTTTTGCCGTTGCGGCCTACACCGCCGAGGAACCGGCCGAGTGCATTAGCGGCCTGATCCTGCAAGGCATCAAGAAACCTAACGAATGCACGGCGTTCGGAACACGCTGCACACCCGAACACCCGTTCGGAGCGACGATGGTCTCGAACGAAGGCGCGTGTGCTGCCTATTACCGTTATCGCAGGCACCTGGCTAAAAACAAGGCCGCCTGACTCTCAACTTATGAACGAAAGCACAGCATTTGCACCGGTCTGCCCGCTCCCGATAAGCCAGTACCCTCAGATTCAGATGGCTCACGGCGGCGGCGGAAAACTAATGCACGATCTTATCGAGAAGATGTTCGTGCCCGCCTTTCATAACACGCTTATCGACGTCCGTCATGACGGGGCCGTGTTCGGCATAAAGGACGCGCGGCTCGCGTTCACGACCGATTCTTATGTGGTAAAGCCGTTGTTTTTCCCCGGCGGCGACATCGGTTCGCTGGCGGTTACGGGTACGGTCAACGACCTCGCGATGTGCGGTGCAAAACCGCTTTACCTAAGCGCGGGATTTATTCTCGAAGAAGGCATTGAGACGGAAAAACTTTGGCGGATCGTTCAATTGATGCGGCAGGCTGCTGATGCCGTCGGCGTCCAGCTCGTTACCGGCGATACAAAGGTCGTCGATCGTGGAAAAGGTGACGAGATCTTTATCAATACCGCCGGTGTCGGCGTTATCGAACACGGCCTCACGATCTCCCCGAACAGCGTCCGTCCCGGCGATGCGATTATTCTAAGCGGCGATCTCGGCCGCCACGGAATCGCCATCATGGCTGCTCGCGAAGGGCTGGAGTTCGAAACCGTGATCGAGAGCGATTGCGCTCCATTGGCTGCGGCCGTCGGAGGCCTGATATCGGCTGGGATCGAAGTCAGATGCCTCCGTGACCTGACACGCGGAGGCCTCGCGAGTGCCCTTGTCGAGATTGCCGAGGCGTCCGGCCACGAGATAAATATCGAGGAAGAAAAAATCGCCGTCCGCGAGGACGTTCAGGGAGCCTGCGAGATACTCGGCTTTGATCCGATGTACCTTGCTAACGAGGGCCGCTTCATTGCCTTCGTGCCGGCGGGGGATGCCGATCGAGCGATCGAAATAATGAGCGCCCACGCCTTCGACACATCCGCGGCCAGGATCGGCGTCGTTTCCGAAAAAACATCCGGCCTGGTCACAATGAAAAGCTTGATCGGAGCAAGTCGCATCGTCGACATGTTCTCCGGCGAGCAGCTTCCGCGCATTTGCTAACTTCAATTTAATAGTTCCAACTCATCGTGCACGCTATTTCCGATCAAATCGCCAATCATTAAGTGTTTCAACCGAAGTAATTTCCGCGAAATATGAGCTAGATCATGTTTTTTACATTCAATCGGGTCATATTTTAAATCGTCCGTCGGGGTGTGCCTACGGGTAACGATTATCTTAACGATAGCCGGTTTCGGTATTTGCGAAACGCGCTTGATCGATGAACACGATTCCGGTTCTTCACGAAGAAATGTTGCTTGATTCTTACAATCGACAGATTCGAGATTTGCGGATTTCCCTGACGGATCGCTGTAATTTTCGTTGTTTTTACTGCAGGCCCGCACCTACAATGGCCCTTACCGACAGGTCGGATATCCTTACGTTCGAAGAAATTTCAACGATCTGCGAGATCTTTGTTTCACTTGGTATTGAGAAGATACACCTAACGGGCGGTGAACCGCTTCTTAGAAATGAGGTCGAAATATTGATCGCAGAACTTGCGAGGCTCAAACATCCGGGTTTTGAAGGCAAACGTCAGAACAATGATGAACCATGCCGCGGACTGCTTGACTTGGCAATGACCACGAACGGTTCGACATTTTCGCGTCGAGCCACCGCGTTGAAGTTGGCCGGACTGGATCGCGTAACGTTTTCGTTGGACAGTCTGAAACGAGAGAATTTCCGTGCAATCACAGGCGTCGATAGGATGGACGAGGTTCTTGAAGCTATCGAAGCCGCAAAGCGCTCGGGTTTTTCGCGAATCAAGATCAATTCCGTGATCATTCGCGGCCGAAACGACGATGAGATAGTCGACCTTGCGCTCTTTGCTCGTCAAAACGAACTCTCAGTCCGATTTATCGAGTTCATGCCGCTTGATGCCGGGCATCAATGGAATCGGGATTTCGTCGTTTCCGGCCAGGAAATCCGCGACAAAATTGATGAGGTATTTCCGCTTGTCCAAATAGAACCTACTCGCGGAATGAAGACGGCCTGGCAATATCGTTTCGCTGACGGTAAAAAGGGCGAAATAGGAATTATCGCCCCGGTCTCCGATATGTTTTGCGGCTCATGTTCGCGCATTCGGTTAACCGCCGATGGACAGATTCGCACATGTTTGTTTTCCAGTCAGGAGTATGATCTCCGCGGTGTCGTGCGAAGAGGCGGAACAAGGTCAGACATTATCGACTTTATTCGATCCGCCGTTTTGCGGAAGGAGTTCGGACACTCTATCAATCAGCCGGTTTTTATACCTGCCTCGCGTTCGATGAGCCTGATCGGCGGCTAGTCCGCACCCTACTCAGATTTCCCGATCCGAAAGTTATCAATAACCGCTATTTCTATGATTCAAATCATATTTTCCACTTCAGCGCGCACATAAACTTGCAAGTGTTTTCACTATCGGGTTGCGGAATCCTTTATGCAAACGGCCCGGAACATATTCGGCCTGAAACGAATGCAGCGGAACGATAGTTGCGAGGTTCGACGTGACGAAGCTTTTTCACACCGATAATTAACGTAGATTTGTGGAAATATTCGCACTAAAGTGTGAACATTTTCAGTGGTTCCAGGGAAACTGAACGGAATGTTACCCCTTAAGATTCACGTCCCTGACGCGAGTTACCATAAAAACCTGATCTCATGCCAGGTGGCCTGTCCGGTGCATACCGATGCTCGCGGTTACGTGCGGGCAATCGCGGACGGGCGTTTCGACGAAGCGTATCTGATCGCCCGCGGGCCGAATCCGTTCGCTTCCATCTGCGGCCGCATTTGCGGAGCACCGTGTGAAATAGCCTGCCGCCGCGGGAAAATTCCAAAAGTTAACGATGACGGCATGTTTGTCGGGCAAGATCGCCCGATTGCGATCCGCGCGTTGAAGCGGTTTGCGTGCGATCAGGCCGGGCCCGAAGCACGGCCGATCGATGAGGTCCTGAGTTCGATAAAGAACTTCGTACCGCCGATAGCCGCCGATGCCGAAGAAATGGTGGCGCTTCTCAAATCGGGAATAAACCGAACCGTCGAGAAAGCCGATGGTAAAAGGATCGCGATCATCGGTGCGGGTCCCGCGGGGCTTTCTGCCGCACACGATCTGGCGCTGATGGGATTCAAGCCCGTTGTATTCGAGATAGAGCCCGTCGCGGCGGGAATGCTGGCGGTCGGTGTTCCGGCCTACCGGCTGCCGCGTGAACTGATCGAAAAAGAGATCTCTGTCATCGAAGCTCTCGGCGTTGAGATCCGCTGCGGCGTTCAGGTGGGGAAAGACATTTCGTTTGCCGAGCTTCGCGAAGATTTCGCATCTGTGATCATAGCTGTCGGAGCCAAATCTTCGCGCGGATTGGGGTTAACCGGAGAGAACGGGCCGGGTGTTATCGGCGGCGTTGACCTTCTTCGCGCCGTTTCACTTGGTGAAAAGATCGAAATGGGCCGTGAGATAGTCGTCATCGGCGGCGGCAATGTTGCTTATGACGTTGCCAGATCGGTCGTTCGCCAGATCGCTTTCGATACGGCCCGGACGGCAGCCCGGCTTGCCGAGACCGCCCGTGTCTATTTGGTTTCGCTAGAAGGAGCCGAAGAAATGCCGGCCGACACGATCGAGATCGTCGAAGGCGATGAGGAAGGCATCGAGCGTAGCAACGGCTGGGGGCCGACGGAGATTGTACGCGACGAGAGCGGGCGCGTAACAGGTGTCGCCTTTCGCAAATGCCTGCGGGTTTATGACGAAGACCGGAAGTTTTCGCCTGTTTATGACGACGAAGAAACGAAGATAATTCCCTGCGATACGGTCCTGCTTGCAGTCGGCCAGTCCCCGACACTTTCATTTCTCAAGGACGGCGGACAAGACGTTGAACGAGTGCGCGGCGACTGGCTCAAGGTTGACGCCGCCACGCTGCAAACCACGGCTAAGGGTGTTTTTGTCGCCGGCGACCTCGCCCACGGAACGCGTTTGCTGATCGATGCCGTCGCCTCTGGCAAGACAGCGGCGCGTTCCGTTTATCAATACATAACCGGTAAGGCGCTTGAACACGAACTTGTAAAAACTCATATCGTTCTCGATCGTTACCGGCGCGAGCGCGGTTACGAATCGATACGGCGCGTCGAAGTGCGAACGATTGATCCTGCCGAACGTCTGGAGCATCCCGAAAACGTGGTTGAGGTCGGTTACAGCCGGGAAGAAGCAATGCGTGAGGCATCCCGCTGTCTCGATTGTGGTGTCACACCCGTTTTTGACGGAAATCGCTGTGTTTTGTGCGGTGGTTGCGCCGATGTTTGCCCGACAGAATGTTTAAAGCTGATCTCGCTCGATGATCTCGATTTCGACATGGAAGTATCCGATCTAATCACCCGTTCAATAGGCCGGGATTCCGAGCTAAGTGAGAACTCGGCGATCTTGAAAGACGAAGATAGGTGCATTCGATGCGCGCTTTGCGCGATCCGATGCCCGGTGGATGCGATCTCGATGGAGCGAGTCACATTTTCAACAACTTGGAGTTCAATATGACGACAAAAGCCGAAGAGAAAAAATCACGCTTCGATCCGGAGCCAATGCCGCGGCGTGATTTTCTGGGCATTGCGGCACTTGGCTCAATGGCGGCGGCTTTCGGGCTTTCAATTCTCGGAATGCTCAAACTTCCGAAGGCCGCCGTGTCTGCCTCGCTGGCGAAAAAATTCAACGTGGCCTTGCCGGACACACTGGCGGAAGGGGAGGCATTTATTCCTCCCGGTAGGAACGTCGCGGTTTTTCGGGATGGCGAGGGCGTATTTGCGATCTCGACCGTTTGCACACATTTGGGATGCATTGTCAAAACCAGCGTAAATGGCTTTGATTGTCCCTGCCACGGCTCGGGTTTTACGAAAGACGGAACGGTAAGAAAGGGGCCGGCCCCGAAGCCGCTTCCGTGGCTGAAAGTGTCTAATAACGGCGGAATGATAACCGTCGATGAAGATTCGAAGGTCAAATCCGGAACAAAGGTGTAGATCATGAAAGCAGAAGGCTATTCGGCATTACACGAATTTTGGATCAATCTGCGAACTATCCCGAACCATGTTTATCGGGCAATGTTTCGCGGCGGTGCACCGAAAACGGACCGCACACGGTCATCCTTTATCTTTGGCAACGTCTTTCTGCATCTTCATTCCGTCCGCACACACCTTTGGAGTCTGCGTTGGAGCACGACGATGGGCCTCGGCATCATTACGACCGCCGCGTTCCTGATAACTCTGATCACGGGCATTCTCTTGATGTTCTACTACAAACCGTATCCGGAAGTGGCCTATCAATCGATGAAGGACATTCACTTCATTGTGCCGACCGGACGGTTTATGCGAAATATTCATCGATGGGCGGCGAACGTGATGGTCATTGCCGTAATACTGCACATGGCTCGAGCGTTTTATACGGCCGCTTACCGCAACCCGCGAGAGTTTAACTGGTTTATCGGATGGGGCCTGCTGGTCACCACTTTGGGTTTGTCGTTTACAGGCTATTTGCTCCCGTGGGACCAACTTGCATATTGGGCGATCACGATCGGGGCGAATATCGCTCAATCACCGCGTGAGATCACCGATGCAATTGGTATCACGGAATGGTTCGACATTGGCGGACTTCAGCGTGAGATTTTGCTTGGCTCCGACAAGGTCGGCGAGGAAGCTCTTATCAGATTCTATCTGCTCCACGTGATGATCTTGCCGTTGGCTCTGGTCATGTTGATGGCGGTACATTTTTGGCGTATCCGAAAGGACGGCGGGTTGGCAAAACCCAACGATGCCGACGAACGTGTTGCGGACGAAGCGAAAGAATTCTATCCCGTTTTCACCGATGCACCGGCGAAAACCTACCATCTGGCCGCCGTAGTTAAGGGCAAAACCCCGGCGGTCGGCAGCGGGCCGGAACACACCGTTCCGTCGATGCCGCACCTTTTCTACGCCGAGCTGGGCGTGCTGATGCTGACGACGCTGATCTGCGTCGGCCTCGCGTTCATTTCCGACGCCCCGCTCAAAGAACTGGCAAATCCGCTTGTTCCAGAAAACCCGGCGAAGGCTCCGTGGTATTTCCTCGGGCTGCAGGAAATCGTTTCGTTCTCGGCTTTCATGGGCGGGATCGGAATTCCGATGTTGTGCGTTATTGGCTTGGGGCTAATCCCGTTTCTGGATCGAGAAAAAGAAGGGACGGGCGAATGGTTCGGCGGGCCGGGCGGTTGGAAGCTGGTCAAGTGGTCGCTTGTGGTCGGCTTTGTTTCGTCGATCGCGGTTGAGGCATTTGCGATTCGTTTCGGCTGGCTTCGCGAATGGTTCCCCGATATTCCGCAGCTCTTCATCACTTTCATCAATCCGGGAACAGTCCTGACACTGATCTATGCCGTCTTTTCAATCTGGGCGGTGCGCCGTTACAACTCGACCCGAGCGGGAGCGTTGGCCCTATTTACATGTTTTTTGTGCGGATTCATTGTGCTGACGGTGATCGGCACTTACTTCCGCGGCCCGAATTGGGATTTTTACTGGTCGCCGTCGTCGTGGCCGGGACACTAAAAGTTTGAAATTCGAGTATGGAGGTTATATGAAAATGTTTTTATCAAAAATGAACACCGGAAAACTACTTATTGATTTTGTAACCGTGTTCGCAGCAACACTGGTTGTTTCCGTCATTCTAACTTTGCTTTGGAATAGCATTTTTCACGGAACAACGACCATAGACTGGGAAACATCGTTTCGCTTCACCATCGTTTTCGGCATCATCCTGGCATGGATAGAAGCGAGAAGAAATATGGTGAAATAGCGGAATATTTCGACTTTGTAAGGCGAACGCCACAGGGCAATCTTTTCGAGATTCCGACAGAGGAAGGATTTGGGCGGATTTACTGAATTGTAGTCGATGACGAACGCGAAATTTGGGACAGTGTAATGAACAAGAACAAGTATCTGTTGATGATCTCAAGCATAGGAGTTTTCCTGCTCCTGGTGGCGGCGGCTGTCTCTGAGAATTTTCTTAAGGAATGGCATCAGATACAGGCGGGCGCGTCCACGACCGAGGGCTCCGTTGACGTGCGGCTCAGACAGATCGTCAACCCCAATCTGAAAACCGCCGACCGCTGTGTCACCTGTCACACGGGCATGGCCGCCGGCGAGCAGATAACTTCACCGCTAAAGGTCGGAGCGGCACACAAACCTGTTGTTCACTCACCGACCGATATCGGCTGCACGGTTTGTCACGGCGGACAAGGCCAGGCAACCGAGAAAGACGACGCACATGGAAATGTTCATTTTTGGACCGAACCGATGCTGCCGGCAAAATACGCATATGCAAGCTGCGGCACATGTCACACGCCGCTGAACGTGCCGAATCAGCCTACGTTCGAAAATGCGCGCAAGACCTTCGAGCGCCTCGATTGTTATGCATGCCACCGTCTTGATGGACGAGGCGGAACGCTGCGTCCAGGCGGCAATCTGACGGGAATGGAAGGCCCTGACCTTTCGCACATCGGGCTGAAAGGCTACAACCTGGAATGGTATGCCGCTCACTTGCAAAAATCGCAGCAGGCGGTTGACGGTGCCTGGAAAAGCTCATTCAGCGAGATCGGCGAGCCCGACAGAGCGGCGCTAAAGATATTTCTCGATACCCAGATGGGAGCACCCAAACTGATCGAGGCAAAGGCTCAATTTAACACGGTCGGATGCACCGGATGCCATACCGTAGGAAGTTTTGGCGGTGACGCCGGCGTAAATCTGTCACTCTCCGGTCTAAAAGATCCAAACCAACTGAATTTTTCGAAGGTGCAAGGTGATCACACGTTTTCAAACTGGGTCGTCCAGCATTTTCGATCACCATCATCGACGGTCGCCGGATCGCAAATGCCGGCACTCGGACTTTCGGAGAATCAGATCGATCTGCTTACGCTCTATACTCTTTCGCTTCGGCGACGGACGCTTCCGGATATTTATCTTCCGAAAGACCGGGTAAAGGCGATGCGTTTCGGAGCACGCGAATTTGCAAGCAATGGCGAAACTATCTTCACCGCCGTTTGTTCGAGCTGCCACGGAGCAAACGGGCGCGGCATGCGTTTTCCGGGTNNTCGGGTCTCGTACCTAATCCGTCGATAACGAATCCGGATTTTCTCGAACTCGCGTCGGATGACTTTTTACTTCAAACAATTCGAAGCGGGCGGCCCGGCCGGCCGATGCTGCCGTGGGGTGAGCGGGAGAATGGGTTTACGGACGATGAGATACGCCTCGTCATCGAGTTTATCCGCCAGCTCGGCGGTAATGTGCAGGCTCAGCCTGACCCCAAACCTAAGATCTGGGCTACAGGCGACGCCGCGCTTGGCGGAGCACTATTTGCGTCAAATTGTTCGGGCTGCCACGGCAAAAACGCCGTGGGCGGCGACGGCCCGGCGCTTAGTAACAAAGTCTTTATTGCAAGCGTCACGGACACTTTCCTGGTCGAAACGATCAGACGGGGACGCGCGGGAACGGTGATGCAGGGTTTCGGAAATCCGTCACCCATACGAAAAGTTTTAACACAAGCCGAGATCGAATCGATCGTGGTCTATTTACGTTCACTGAACCCGAAATAAGTGAGCAATATTCAAGGAGCGATATGAAAAAAGAAATTTCAAGACGCGAGTTTATGGCGCGGATATCCGCAGCCGGTTTTGGAGCACTTGTCGCCTCGACAACGAATGCTTGGGGGCTGGAGGCGATCACAAATCCGCTCGCCGTTTATCCGAACCGCGACTGGGAAAAGGTCTATCGCGATCTATGGAAATACGACTCGCGTTACACGTTCACATGCGCGCCGAACGACACACATAACTGCTTGCTTAACGCGCACGTTCGTCAGGGCGTTATCACCCGCATCGGACCGACGATGAAGTATGGCGAGGCGACGGATCTGCTCGGCAACGGAACGTCACACCGTTGGGACCCGCGTGTCTGTCAAAAAGGATTGGCCTTAACCAGGCGTTTTTACGGCGACAGGCGGGTAAATGGGACGATGGTTCGTGCGGGTTATAAACGTTGGTATGACGACGGATTTCCCCGTGGCAAGGACGGGCGCCCCGACGAGAGTTATTTCAATCGTGCCCGCGATGAATGGATCCGAATGCCGCACGCCGAAGCAGCGACCATTGTCGCAGCGGCGCTCAAAAATATCGCGGAAACCTACACCGGCGACGAAGGCAAACGCAAGCTCAAAGAACAGCACTACGACGAAGCGACGATCGAGGCGACGCAGGGTGTCGGAACGCAGGTGATGAAGTTTCGCGGCGGAATGCCGCTGCTGGGTATGACCCGCGTGTTCGGCATGTACCGCATGGCGAACTCTATCGCGCTGCTCGATTCGCATATTCGCGGAGTCGGCCCAGATCAGGCGATGGGCCCAAAAGGATTTGACAACTACTCCTGGCACACCGATCTGCCGCCGGGACATCCGATGGTCACGGGCCAGCAGACGGTTGAATTTGATCTTAACGCGGTCGAATACGCAAAAACGGTTGTTGTTTGGGGAATGAACTGGATCACGACCAAGATGCCTGACGCTCATTGGCTGACCGAAGCTCGGATGAAAGGAACCCGTGTCGTCGTCATCGCGTGCGAATACTCAGCAACCGCGACGAAGGCCGATGATGTCGTTGTAGTTCGTCCCGGCACAACACCGGCCCTCGCGCTCGGTTTTGCCAACGTCATCTTACAGGAAAATCTTTACGACAAAGAATACGTTCGCCAATGGACCGACATGCCGATCCTCGTACGGATGGATTCGCTCAAGTATTTGAAGGCGGCCGAAGTGTTCGGCGGCGATCCGGCCGTGCTGAAACAGACGTTCATCGTTAAGGAGGGCGAAAAAGAGCCGCCTCCGATCCAGCAGACCACGCAGAATGTCGTCCCCGAAAAGCTGCGGGCGGAATGGGGCGATTATGTTTGGTGGGACACCAAATCAAATTCGCCAAAAGCCCTGACCCGTGATGAAGTTGGTAAGTACTCAAAGATTGGCGAAGCCCTGCTCGAAGGCTCGGTCGAAGTCACGCTGGCCGATGGCAGCAAGGTGAAATGCCGTCCCGTTTTCGATCTGGTCAAGGAATACGCTGCGCATTTCGACCCGAAAACGGTCGAGGAACTCACTTGGGCACCGGCCGCCGCAGTCCAAAACCTGGCTCGTCATTTTGCAAAGGATTTCGGCACTACGCTGTTTGCATTGGGAATGGGACCGAACCAGTTTTTCAACAGCGACAACAAAGACCGCGACGTTTTTCTGCTTGCGGCTTTGACTGGAAACGTTGGAAAGATGGGCGGAAACGTCGGCTCTTACGCGGGAAATTATCGAACCGCGCTCTTTAATGGAGCTCCGCAATATATAAACGAAAATCCGTTCGATATTGAGCTCGACCCGGCGAAACCCGCCCGCCCGAAGCAGTATTGGAAGGCCGAATCGGCACACTACTACAATCACGAAGACCATCCGCTTCGCGTCGGCAACAAGCTATTGACCGGAAAGACGCATATGCCATGTCCGACCAAATCGCTTTGGTTCGCAAACGCGAATTCGATCCTCGGCAACGTCAAATGGCACTACAACATGGTCGTCAATGCTATACCCAAGATAGAGTTGATCGCTGTAAATGAGTGGTGGTGGTCGACCTCTTGCGAATATGCCGATGTGGTTTTCGGCGTCGATTCATGGGCCGAGCTAAAACACCCTGACATGACCGCGTCGGTCACAAATCCGTTTTTGCTTGTATTTCCGAAAACGCCGATCCCTCGTATCTTCAATACGATGGGTGATATTGAGGTGTACGCCCTCGTTGCCTCAAAACTTGCGGAACTGACGGGCGACAACCGCTTCAACGATTACTGGAAATTTGTTAACGAAGATAAAACGGACGTTTATCTCCAACGGATTCTGGATAATTCGACCAACACAAAGGGTTATTCATTCAAGGACCTTCACGACAAGGCCCTCGACGGCGTACCGGCCGTTATGAACAGCCGCACAACGCCGAAGAACGTCGGCTACGACCAGATCGTCGACTCGACGCCCTGGTACACAAAGAGCGGCCGGCTGGAGTCTTACCGTGAAGAAGATGAGTTTATCGAAGCGGGCGAAAACCTGCCCGTGCATCGCGAGCCGGTCGATTCTACGTTCTACGAACCGAACATCATCATCTCTCCGCCTCACGAGGCCTTGCGTCCGGCAAGCCCTGAAAGTTACGGTGTGAAGCGAGATGATCTTAGCTGCGAAACCCGGTGCGGCCGGAATGTTGTCTATACCTGGGCGGAAGCAAAGAAAACAGCTCATCCGCTGATCAAGGACGATTACAAATTCATTTTCCACACGCCGAAATACCGGCACGGCTCGCATACAACGCCCATCGACACGGACATGAACGCTATGCTATTCGGCCCGTTTGGTGATATTTACCGGCACGACAAACGCTCGCCGTTTGTCACCGAGGGCTATGTTGACATCAATCCGACGGACGCCCAGGAACTCGGCGTCAATGACGGCGATTATGTCTGGATAGACGCCGACCCCGAAGACCGCCCGTTTCGCGGTTGGCAAAAGGACAAGAAGAATTACGAATTTGCCCGCTTACTGTGCCGTGCGAGGTATTATCCCGGGACGCCGCGTGGCGTTACCCGCATGTGGTTCAACATGTACGCCGCAACGCCGGGCTCGCAGCAGGGACAAAGAGAAAGAAAAGACGGATTGGCAAAGAATCCTAAAACAAATTATCAGGCGATGTTTCGTTCCGGCTCGCATCAATCCGCGACACGCGGTTGGTTGAAACCAACGTGGATGACAGATTCGCTTGTTCGAAAAGGAATGTTCGGACAAGGGATGGGCAAAGGGTTTGCGGCAGATATTCACTGTCCGACTGGGGCACCGCGCGAATCGTTTATCAAGATCACAAAGGCAGAACCCGGCGGGATTGGCGACGAGCCGCTTTGGAGGCCGGTGAAACTGGGAATTCGCCCGCGGACTGAATCCGACGCAATGAAAAAGTATTTGGCAGGTGGATTTTTAGGTTAAGAGTTACGCCTTCAGGCCTGAAATACGTTGCAAACGTTCAACTAACTTGTTAACGGCTTACGTTGAATCACCGCGTAAACGCTTAACTCTAAACGAAAGGAGAATAACACTATGGCACGCGTAAATAATTGGCAGCTTGGACGGGAGATGTCTTACTGGTATCCGGAAAGCCGTCCGCAAAAACAATTTGCCGCCGTATTCGATACAAATAAGTGCATCGCGTGCCAGACGTGCACACTGGCGTGCAAGACGACGTGGACCTCAGGCAAGGGGCAGGAGTACATGCTCTGGAACAATGTCGAAACCAAACCATACGGTTTTTATCCTCTTGCATGGGATCTGAACCTGCTCGAAATGCTCGACGGCCAGCAGTGGAGCGAGAAGGACGGAAAACATGTCTATGACGGCAGCACGATCTTCGAATCGGCTCCGGCCGGCGAGCGTGTTCTTGGATGGCGGCCGGCATCAGAGGATTACGCTTACCCCAATGTCGGCGAGGATGATTGTGCCGGCGGCGTTGACGGCGGAGCCAGCATGGAAGTGCCGCACCAGATGGCGTGGTTCTATTACCTCGCTCGTATCTGCAACCATTGCACTTACCCGGCGTGTCTTGCGTCCTGTCCCCGCGGTTCGATCTACAAACGACCCGAAGACGGCATTGTGCTCGTCGATCAGGGCCGCTGCCGCGGTTATCAGGAGTGCGTCCGAGGCTGCCCGTACAAAAAGGTCTTTTTTAACCCGATGACTTCGACATCGGAGAAATGTATCGCCTGTTACCCGAAGATCGAAGATGGACTGCAGCCGCAGTGCTTCGCAAATTGCATCGGGAAGATCCGAATGGCGGGCTTTCTTAATACTCCCGAAAAAGCTCAGGCCGATAACCCGCTCGATTATCTTGTCCATATCAAGAAGGTGGCTTTGCCGTTGTTCCCGCAATTCGGTCTGGAGCCAAATGTTTATTACATACCGCCGATCCACGTTCCGACCGCGTTTACAAAACAGATGTTCGGCCCAGGCGTCGATAAAGCGGTTGAGGTTTACCGAAATGCTCCGAACGATGCCGATCTCACAAGCTTACTGGGCCTGTTTGGTTCGACCGAAAGTATCATGCGGAAATGGAAGCGAAACGGCGATCTTGTGATGGGAATGGACGAAAACGGAAAGGAGCTCGTTCGCGTTCCTTTTCGAGAACCGGTTCACATTCGGCCGGCTTACGACAAGCTTTATCAGATCACGCGTACAAATTGTCCGTGAGGAGGTTTTACTATGCGATTTCTTACACTCGCAATCATATTGAGCCTGGTATTCCTGATATCGTGCCGTAGAACTCAGGTTCCGACCGCGGAAGTGAACGTCGCGCAGGTAAAGGAGATAACGCTCGACCCAAATGCCGCGGTCTGGGATGACGTTTCGCTGCACATCTCAAAAATGATCTTGCAGGATCTGGTCGAGCCGCGTTTGATGGAACCGTCAACTCCGGAAGTGCAGGTCAAAGCCATCACGAACGGAACGGAGATAGCGTTCAGACTTGAGTGGATCGATGAGACCCAAAACGATCTGCCCGGCCCTAAAACCTTTATCGATGGCTGTGCTGTACAGCTACCGGCGAAGGTCGAGACAAACGTTCCGGCCCCGCAGATGGGCGAGGTTGGCAAAACGGTCGAGATCTCGTATTGGCGGGCCGACTGGCAGGCGATCGTCGAGGGCAGGACCGATTCAATAACAAGCATTTATCCGAATGCGTCGATCGACCATTATCCGTCGGAGGCGAAACCGCTCGAAAAAGACCCGCAAGCGCAAGGTGAGACCGCTCTGCGATATGCTCCGGCACGCGCGCTTGGAAATCGGCGCTCTGGCCCGCGCGATCAGCCGGTGGAAGATCTGATCGCCGAAGGCCCGAGTACGCTATCATCGGCACCAAACGCGGTTTCAAAAGGCAAAGGCGTGAAAACCGCCAAGGGCTGGGCGGTCGTAATCAGCCGGCCGGTGCCGAGCGGCTTTTCCGCTTCGACGCCGTCACAGATCGCATTTGCCGTTTGGGAAGGTTCGCACACGGAGGTCGGCGCGCGAAAAATGAGAACCGGTTGGGTAATTTTGATGATGAAATAAAACGAGTATCGGTCAGTACCGCGGGCGTAAACCGGGCTTTAGCCCGTAATTATTGACGACACAGCAACATTGTCGAATATGGTAGAACAAACCGACCAAATAACTATTATTGACGTGACTGTAGACAATGTCTCTAATGTTGGAATTTACTGTATTAAGGACAAAAAATCTCCAGGATACAAATCGAAAGTGGACTGGTTTAAATCAAAAATAAACAAAGGGTTGCAAATCAAAATTGCCTCTGACACTAAAAATAAACAATTGGGATTTATTGAGTTTATTCCATCTGAACTTGCTTGGAGACCCATAAGGGCTGACAACTATCTATTTATTCAATGCATTGCACTTTTTGTCAGCGAAGCAAAAAACAACAGCATTGGGACAACCTTACTCAAAGAATGTGAAGGAGAGGCAATAAGAAAGGACTGTTCAGGGATTTGCGTGATGAGTAGTGATGGCGCTTGGATGGCAAACAAGAAATTGTTTGAAAAGAATGACTACTTTATTGCCGACAGGCTTGGCCGTTTCGAACTAATGGTTAAGACACTTGATAACAAGAATCCTCACCCCAAGTTTATTGACTGGGTAAAGAAACAGAAGGGTTATAAAGGATGGAATTTAATATATTCCGACCAATGTCCCTGGCACGAAAAATCGATCACAGACTTGAAACAATCGGCTTCGGAAAACGGCATCGACATGAAAGTAAAAAAACTGACGACGCCAAAGGAAGCTCAAAATACACCATCGGGTTTTGGGACTTTTAGTTTAATCAAAGACGGAAAATTGCTTGGTGACCATTATTTGAGTAGGACAAGATTTGAAAATATTGTAAGACAAGAAATGAAAACCAAATAACTATCGCTAACAAGAGGTTTGGCAACCTAAAGTTATGAATAACAAACGAAACAATCTATTACGTGAGGCGGCCGAATGGCGGCTGATAAGCTTGTTTTTCGATTGCCCGACCGGCGATTGGTTCGAACAAGTCGATGCTCTTGGTAAACAAGTGTCTGACAAGCACCTGAAACGGGCAGCAAAGCTTGCTCAGAAACAAGCAAGTGAGGGGTTGTTCCACTCAATATTCGGGCCGGGCGGGCCGGCACCTGGCCGCGAAGTAAGCTATCGCGGATGGGTTCAGCCCGGCTATTTGTTGTCGGAGCTTTCGAGCTTTTATGACGCGTTTTCCTATAAACCGGTGACAAGCGAGGTTCCGGATCACGTAGGAGTTGAAACCGGTTTCATTGCATATCTACGATTGAAAGAGCTATATGGCCTGGAATGCGGCGACAAAGAGAGCGCCGACATATCGCTTAAAGCCTCGTGTACGTTCATCGACGAACATTTGTCAAAATTCGTGGAAAAGCTGTCGAAACTACTAGCGGCGTCAGGGATCGATTACCTTGCTCTCGCGGGGTCCGCTCTCTTTGATCGAGTTGGACCCGATAGAGATAAGCCAAAACAGATTTTTCTACCGGTGCTTGAGGACGACGATGCGTCGATGTTCGAATGCGGCGGCGCGGCTTTGTAAGCCGCGTGTTTCAGATCAGGCCATCGTTGCCAAAATGGCCTTTATGTCTTTCTCTGTCGTGTCGGGATTGATAAAACAGAACCGTGCAACCGTTTCAAATTCGCCATTCGTTCGCCATTGGGTCGGAGCGACGAGGGCAAAACCAACCCGGTGATTCATGTAAGTCCACGCTTTGTACTCTTCGGGCCGCCAACCGATACGTCTGAACAATACGCACGACAGATTCGGCGGGAGCACCAGCTCGGTGTGACGGGCTTCGGTAATAAGTTTTCCGGCAATTTGAGCGAGTTCAATTCCGCGTGAGATCGCTTTTTCATACCGGTCCGTACCGTGCAGCGCCAGCGAAAACCATAGCGGCAAACCTCTTACGCGTCGGGTTAATTGAATTTGATAGTCCGAAGGATTAAATCCACGCGCGCCTTCGTCGTGGAAGATGTCGAGGTAAGAACCGCTTTGAGAATGCGCCCGTCTAGCCAATTCAGGCTGGCGATAAATTACCGCTCCGCAATCATACGGCGAGAACAGCCATTTGTGAGGATCGATCGTAACGCTGTCCGCCATCTCGATCCCATTAAATAAATGACGTACAGACCGAACGGCAAGAGCCGCTCCTCCATATGCCGCGTCAACGTGAAACCAGACGTTTTTGGACTTGCATATCTTGCCGATACCCGAAAGGTCGTCGATAATGCCCGCATTCGTCGTGCCGGCCGTGGCAACGACCGCGAAGACTCGCTTTCGTTCCTCGAGCGGCATCCGCTTTAAACAATCGGCCAGCATTTCACCCTCCAACCGGCCTTCGGTGTCGATCATGACCACGTCCGCGTCGATTACTTTTGCCATCGCCTTGACCGATGAGTGTGCACCTGCCGACGTTACCACTATGCCGCGTACGTTCGCTCGGCTCGCGTCGTGCCGCCGCCAATCGTCCCTTGCCGTAACCATCGCCGACAGGTTCGCTTCTGTGCCTCCGCTGGTGAATACGCCGAAGGCTCCCTCCGGCAATCCTGTCAGGGAGACAAGCCATCGCATCGCCTCGTTCTCCGCAAAAATACAGCCCGCTCCTTCCATCCAGAACGCCCCGTGAACGCTCGTTGCCGAGGTCACAAGATCGAACATAACAGCCGCTCGTGTGGGTGATGCAGGGACAAAAGCGAGATGCCGCGGGTGATCGATAGATACGCTTGCCTTTACAAGCACATCGCGAAAAAGTCGGAACGCGTTTTCTCCGCCGATGCCTTTTCGGGTGACGGTTTCGCCGACCAGCGATTTGAGTTCTTTTTCGCTTTTTGGCGTTCCGAGCGGTGGATTTGTATCGGTAATCCGCTGAATCGCGTATTTCATGACGTCGAGCGTCATTTCAACAAGGTCGATATCTATTTCATGCATTGATGATTAGTGAGTTGGGTCATTCGAACCTGGAGCATCGAATCAGATACCCGCGTGATAGCCGATAATAAGCGAAAACACCGCCAGGGTCCCGTAAATAACTTCCCAGACACCGATCTTCATCGCTTTCATCTTTGTGCGGAACCGCGACAAGCCAACTGTGGATCTCGCGAAAAGTATCATAAACGCGGGTACTGTCAGAAATGGCAAAAAGCCGGCGGACACAAGTCCGGCGACTCCTGCAAATCCGGCCAAATGTGCCGCCGCCGGAATTAATATCGAAAAGTCCTTTCCCTTTTCCAGCCGCAGACGGTTACGCACGTAGAATATCGAAGGGATAAGCCGGGCAATAAACAGAAACCAGATCGCGGCTGCATTCTGCCATGGCAATCCGCCGGCAAGGGCGATCGCGGCGGCCGAAGACGACATTGCGACCGCTCCGGTCATTTCGGCCAGCAACTCGCGGCTCTGTCGGGACACATCGCAGTAGATCTGATAGGCCGCAAGTGGCAATACCAAAACAAACGGTATTAGACTCGACCTCTCGGCGAATACCAGGCTGCCGGCAAGCCCGGCCAGAAAAATTACCAAGAATCCGAGAGCAAATTTGAGCGCCGCTTCAGTCTGCGGTAGTAGCCGCCGGGCAAGTCGATCCGCTACAAAAATCTGTAACGGCCGCCGCATAAGGAAAGCGCCGATCACCATCAACGCGATCCACGGCGCGGCAGGGGAAAAAGCAATTGCCATACCGGCCACGAGCGGTTCGAGCAAAAATCCCCAGGAGCCGTGCTCTGTCGGAAGGGCTAGCTGCCGAACGCGGAAGGTTCGGACTGGTGCGATGGTAGGAGCAGCAGATGACATAAATGAACCGGAAACTATGCGACCATCAACAAGATCGCCTCCTGCTCAAGTTCTATGGCACGGGGAAAGAGCAGATTGTTTTCCAAATGAATGTGCTGGTGCAGATCGCGTTCAAATTCGACGAATCGGTGATAAAGTGCCGTAAAACTCGGACACGCGCCTTCGGGCAGCGTGTAGTCGTTTGAGACCGCCCGCATTTTAGATAATAGTTCGCCCACTTCTTCGTGTTCGTTTTTCATCATTCTCACCGGATTAAGTACGGTGCCAAACGGCGGTGACAATCCCGGTATGTGTTTGGAAAGATTCGATTCGAGTTCCTCGATATAGGGAAACAGAACCATTTCTTCTTTCATCATATGCGGTCCCAGGTCATCACAGATATCTTGAAACAGATTCTTTAGTTCTAAAAGATATGGGTTGTGCTCACTATGCCGACTGGCAACCTTCGCCATCAACGGGGTCAGTTGTTTTATCTCTTCTTTAGTATATACGTGATGTTTGTCAAGGATATAGTCGACCAATTCGGTCAGCGTGGTATCGGCCAGCCAGTCAAACTCTTTATTGTTCGAAACCTCCAGAATGCCGTCGATCTTCCGCATAACGGCGTCGGGGCTCGCCCCAACATTCCGGCAGGCATCATCAAACATCGTGTTTCCGTGACAGCAATAATCGATCTTGAATTCTTCAAAAACCCTCGTTGTTACGGGCATCTCAAGTGCTATTTCTCGAACCGTCTTCGTTTGAAAATTGTGCATTAGTAACTTCCTCCAAATTCATACTCAGGCACAATTATCGCCGTTTGATTTCTAAAGAAATATGATTTGGGTCATGTTCCCTGCGAGTCGAAGGGATTTAGCAGAAATCTTCACCCTTCGGATGCGGATAACTGTCGGATTGATCTTCATCTTCGCGTGGCGTGCGACAGACAAAATCTTTTTCTATCAGAATGGACAAGACGGTTTCTTCATCCAGCACCTGTCTACCCTCAAACCCGATCTGTTCGCTCTCAACCCATGTGCCGGCCAATCGATCTGGAACAAAAACCGTAATCTTTCCATCCAGGAATGATGCCGTAATGTCGTCGCTAGGGGTTTTCTCTATTTTGTATCGGAATGTGTTTTGTGGCTGTAGGCCGAACGTAACACTCTCTTCAATTTTTCCCGCCCTGCCAAATTCTTCGACTTCCGATCTACTCAAACGTATCCGCAATGAGTTTCCCTTTATTCTAAGTTTCATAATCGTCGACTCAACAAGATCAAATCAAGCTCGAACTTATCACGAAGAACGCAAATAAATTATGATTCAAATCACTTTCCGGTCGCTTTCCGCTTGATTTGTGAAGTGTCTTCCTGAAGGAAATCGCGAAGATGTTCGACCGTCTCTAAATAAATCTTGCCCTGGACAATGTTTAGAAAGCCCTTATCGGCAAGTTTGCGGATCGCGCGGATAGTTGTCTCCGTTGAAAGGCCCGACATTTCAGCAATGTCCTGCCTGCGATGCGAAATTTTTCGGGCCTCGCTGCTTTTTACCTCTCCAGCCAACCTCAAAAGCACACTTGCGACGCGATGTTCGGCAGAGGGTGTGGCAAGTATTTGAACGGTGTCGGCCCGATCCCTCAAGAGACCGCACATGCGGCTCATAATAATAGACGAGAATGCTTTCGAGGACTCCATCAACCCAAGAAAATCCTTACGCGGGAGCATCAAAAGCTGACTTTCCCCGATCGCTACCGCCGTTGCCGGAAACCGCTTACCGTCCAAAGCGGGCGGAATCGCAAATATCTCGCCTGCGGAAAAAACACCAAGGATAACCTCTTTGCCCACTTCGGGGTATCGAACAAGTTTCACCTTGCCAGCCAGAACTATGGGTAGAAACGTTGCCTCGTCTCCTTCGCCAAATATCTGCTCATTTGCGCCAAAGATTCTTTTGAAGCCCAGTTTCAGCAACTTTTGGCTCAATTCCTGATCGAAGTTTTGCAGTAAAGGTTTCATTCGAGTCTATCAGGCGCTTACTCTTCGCAATGGCTTATGAACTCCAATTAAAAAAACCAACTTTCTCTGTTTTATGACACAAGTCATAAAAATATCACACATTTCTGAAAAACTGTTTACTGGCGGTTCCATACGAAGATACCGTTGAACCGAGCAACGCCGCTCGCACAGGCAAAATGTTTATTGACATATGCTCGATGATTGCCGCGAAATGTGAATCGCTTTGGCTGCGTCGGCCCACAAAAATCAGGAGCGAGGTGACAAAATGGGAAAGATCTCAAAAGCGCTTTCAGTGGTATTTATTGTCGTGATTCTTGTTGCTGTTGGTTCGGCACAGAATGCAGATCAGCCGAAACTAGACGATTTGCAGAAGCGAATTGTTGAACTTGAGACCCAACTCAGGGCGATAAGCCAGGAACTATCAAAATTAAGACCGACGAGCGCTGACGGGACGGTCTCGAAAGGTGATCCCCCATTGCCGGTTAATTCACCGACCGAACCTGTAAGAGGCGAACCTGCGGCAAAGAACCAATCGGAACCGGCAAAAAAGAAAGATCTCGGCGTCGATGTTGGCAGCGCCCGCCTTACGCCATACGGCACTATTTTTTTTAATGCCTTCGGCAACAGCAGCGGTACAAACAACGCGGACGTACCGCTTTGGGCTACACCCACGGGGGGCGGAAATGTCAGTGCCAGCGTCCGTCAGACCCGGCTGGGCGTCAAACTTGAAGGCGCCAAGGTTGGCAACACGAGGCTTGGAGCGGTAGTTGAGGCAGACTTCTTCGGCGGCTTCCCGGCTATAGGCATCGGTGAGAATTTCGGCGTTGTTCGGATCAGGCTAGCCAACGCGCGGATCGATTGGGAGAAAACGTCACTGACTATCGGACAGGATTGGATGGTCTTTGCCCCGCAAAACCCGACGTCCCTCGCCGCCGCGGCGATCCCGCAGATGGCATCCGCTGGAAACAACTGGGCTCGGCTTCCGCAGGTGAAGGTCGAACGGAAATTTGGTTCACACTTTACCTGGCAAGGCGCGGTCCTCGCACCGCAGACCGGCGATTCAGCGGCCAACTCGGCATTTCTGATGCAGCCAAATAGCGGAGCGAGTTCGCGCCTTCCTTTTTTCCAAAGCCGCCTTGCATTTGGTGACAAGAACTGGCTGGGAACGAAAAAAGCCGGAACGATCGCCTTATCCGGCCACTACGGACAGTCGCGAGTATTTACCGGGGCGGCGAATCTCAAAAACGACATCGACTCGGTCGGCGTTGCCCTGGACTGGAATTTTCCGCTCGCGAAACGCATCAGCCTGGCCGGCGAGGCGTTTTTCGGCCGAAACCTGGGCGGGTTTCAGTCGGGTATTTTCCAAAGCTACAACAACGATTTCGCATACAGGCAAGGAAGTTCGCTTGTACCTGGCGGTGTTCGTTCGATCGGAACTCGTGGAGGTTGGGTCCAGCTTGGTGTTACGCCGAATGTGGCGAACGACCGGCTTGGCCTCTACGCTTCGATCGGGCTGGACGATCCGAACGATCTGGATCTTGTCAGTATTTCAGCACGCGATTGGCGGACGAGAAATCTGGCATATGCCTTCGATGCAATTTATAAGGTGACCCCGCAATTATCGATCGGAGCCGAATTGCGAGCGTTTCGAACCAATTACTTCTTTAGCGGCAGACGGACAGCTACCCACATGAACCNNGCCTTTTGATCGTACTACAATGAGTATTTGCACTCCCATATATGAAGTGAGATTCTATGTTTGGAAACAGTAACTTCATTTTATGGGAAGATATTCGCCCGAGCGTTTTGCTGCACCTCAAGTTGCTTTTTGAGGCCCGAACTGACCAAATCGCAAAGGTCAAAATTGGAGAAGTAAGGTCATGCAATTCAAACAATTTTATCTGGGTTGTCTATCACACGCGTCATACTATCTCGGCTCGAAGAGCGAGGCGGCAATCATCGATCCGCAGCGTGACGTTCAACAATACATCGACGAGGCCGATACCAATGGCCAGCGGATCAAATACATCATCGAGACGCATTCTCATGCGGATTTCGTCAGCGGTCACGTCGAATTGGCCGAAAAGACCGGTGCCGAGATCATATTCGGCCAGCGTGCGAATACTAAATTTGCGACGCACAAAGTCAAAGACGGCGATGAATTGAATGTCGGCGAAATCAAGCTGACGTTTTTTGAAACGCCCGGGCACACGCCCGAAGGTATCGCTATCCTTGCCGAAAACACAGCCGCACCAGCGGAACCCAGGAAACTCTTCACGGGCGACACGCTTTTTATTGGTGATGTCGGCCGGCCCGATCTTATAGGTTCCAAAGGCTTTACCGCCGTCCAGATGGGCGAGATGCTCTACGATTCGCTTTGCAACAAGATACTTCCGCTCCCGGATGAGACAGAGGTTTATCCGGCCCACGGTGCGGGCAGCTTGTGCGGAAAATCGCTTTCGAGCGAAACATGGTCGACGCTCGGCATCCAGCGAAAATTCAACTACGCCCTTCAGCCGATGAGCAAGGACGAGTTTGTGAAGATAGTTGCCGCCAACCAGCCTGAGGTTCCCGCATATTTTCCACGGAGCGCGGCCAAAAATCTCGAAGGCTCGGCTTCGCTGGCCGAGCTCGAACAACCGAAACAGCTTTCGACAACTGAGATCGACAATTTTGACGGGGTGGTTTTGGACATCCGCATCAATTCCGAGTACGGGTCCGGACACGTGCCGAACTCGATAAACATTGGCCTCGGCNNATTCGCTTCATGGGCCGGGACGATGGTCCCGATCGGCACTCGAATAGCGGTCGTTGCGGAATCGCGGGAGCAGGTTGATGAGGCATTCACACGGCTGGCACGCGTCGGCCATGAGTCGGTAGCCGGATTCATCTTGATCGGCGATTACACCGGCGAGAAAAAGCTGATCGAACAGGTTTCGGTCGGGGAAGTGAACGAATTGACGCAGACCGAAAAATACCTGCAGTTCGTCGATGTCCGCCGGCCGGCCGAGCACGCAAACGGACACGCCGTACGGACTTTTAACATTCCGCTGGACAAGCTCTCAAGCGATTTCGACATGCTCGATCCCGTCGTGCCGACCTATGTCATCTGCCAGACCGGATATCGATCAAGCCTCGGAACAAGCATTCTCGAAAACGCGGGATTCAGGAAAATATACAACGTTACGGGCGGAACGGCTGCCTGGATCGAGGCTGGCCTCGAAACCGAGAGTTCGGCAACCGCCTGTGCAACGACCAAGTAGGTGAAAATCATGAAATTCTTATTTGTAACGGCAATGGCGGTTTTGGNNTGGTATTCGGCTCCTGTCAGGTAGATACCGCGAAGAAAACCGATTCTCCGGCGATCGTGACGAAAATGGGTATGAGCGAAATCTCTCCATTGGAAGCGCGTCCCGCGGTTGAAGCAGCGTATTCTCAATTTGTGGATGTACGAACGCCGGAAGAGTATGCGTCCGGTCATGCCTATCGGGCGATCAATATTCCGCTCGACACACTTCTGACGAACCTGGATAAACTTGAAAAAAACGAACCGGTTTACCTGATCTGTCAGAGCGGAAAGAGGTCAATGCAGGCGGCGGAGATATTGAATCAAGCCGGATTCTCGCAGTCGATAAGCATCGCCGGCGGAACGACAGCGTGGCAGGCGGCCGGCTTACCAATGGCCGCCGCGACAAAGGGTGGATGAGCAATGGACCCGGCCTACCGTATGCCGTAGCGGGTCGGATGAGTACTCGATTATTCACCTTTATAGATAATCTACCGTTAGTCCGCTCGTTGCCAAGTTCGCGCGGCTCGACTTGGAAAACAACGGGCTAAACACAGTCAAAGAATCTGCTTAATTCGTAGTAATGCGACGAGTCGCTGCAATTCTTGAGTCAGGCCGTTGCAGTTATTGATGACTTCTTCGTTGAAATTTAGGTATTGTAGATATACGGATTATAAAATTCACAATTGTCTGATTTTTTATGACTGGAAATGAGATTCGACGCAAATTTTTGGAATATTTTGAAAAGACCGGACACAAGCTCGTTCATTCCTCGCCGCTGTTGCCCGCAAACGATCCGACGCTTTTGTTCACAAACGCCGGGATGAACCAGTTCAAGGATGTTTTTCTTGGCGAAGAGAAGCGTGATTACAGACGCGCGGCTTCGTCGCAGAAATGCATCCGGGCGGGCGGCAAGCATAACGATCTCGACGAAGTGGGCAAGACCGCCCGACATCACACTTTTTTTGAGATGCTCGGCAATTTCTCGTTTGGCGATTATTTTAAGGAAGATGCGATCCGCTTTGCCTGGGACCTGCTTGTAAATGAATTCAAACTCGAAGAATCGCGGCTCTGGTTCTCCGTGTTCGAGGGCGACGCCGAGGTCGGGCCGGACGACGAAGCACGCGCCTTATGGAAAAAGGCCGGAGCAAAGCCCGAACGGATATTGGGCTTTGGCCGTAAGGATAATTTCTGGCAGATGGGCGACACGGGACCCTGCGGGCCGTGCTCGGAGATCCATTACTACATGGGCGACAACCCCGAAGACCCGGAGCTGAACCATCCGAAATGGGTCAACGGCGAAGGCGACACGACAATGGAAATCTGGAACCTCGTCTTTATGCAATATAACCGCACGCAGGAACCGGACGGCTCGTTCAAACTTACGCCGCTGCCCGCACCGTCCGTCGATACCGGAATGGGACTCGAGCGCATCACGGCAGTTCTGCAAGGCGTTAAGACAAACTACGACACCGATCTGATCCGCCCGATCGTTGAATTTACTGCTTCGCTTTCAAAATCGAATTAGAATGCGGATTCAACGGATTTGGTGGATAATTATGGATTTGAAAGTAGATGGCAGGGTATTTTTTTCGCTTTCTTATCCGCGCGAATCCGCCTCATCCGGCGGATCCGTGTTCAAAATTGTATTATGAGCGATCCGATCCGAATCTTGCTGATCGAAAATCAGGCGCTCACCCGCATCGGTGTGCGGACAGTGGTTGCGAGCGAAGCCGATATCGAGATCATAAGTGAACAGGACAATGCCGCTGACGGTTTCAGCAGTTTCCGCGAACTCAAACCCGACGTTACTATTCTCGGCCTTCGACTCCCAGATTCCTGCTCAATCGACGATCTCGACAATTATTTCATAGAGAACCCGAAGGCGAAGATCATCGTTCTCGCCGAACACGCCGGTGACGCCTTCAGGAATCAGCTTGTCGTACATGTTGCCGACGGTCGGGCANNTCGCCGAACACGCCGGTGACGCCGAGATCACAAAAGCCTTGAAAAAAGGTGCTCTTGGCTATATCTGCAAAGACGTGTCGCCGGAAGATCTTGTTAAAGCGATTCGCACGGTGAATGCCGGGCGCAAATTCATTCCGGGTGAGATTGCGGCAATTCTTAGCGAAAATATCGGCCAGGAAGAGCTGACGCCGGCCGAGGCTAACGTGCTGCGGATGATCGTCGGTGGAATGTCGAACAAAGAGATCGCGTTTGCTCTGGACGTTACGGAAAACACCGTAAAGTCGCACGTCCAAAATATATTCGGGAAGATCGGAGTGTCTGACAGAACGTCAGCAGCCACGACGGCGATCAAAAGGGGATTGGTAAGAGTAGACCTCTAGTCAGAACCGCCTCGCGTAGGCGGACGGCCAGTTCGATACAGTATGAATGAGATCAAAAACGAATTGACCGATTATGCCGAGTCGTTTACGTCGGGTGAAAGCAAGGTTCTTCAGGAGCTTCGCGAGCATTGTTACGCGCATTACGAGGATTCGTCGATGCTCTCGGGCTTTTACCAGGGCCGCCTGCTGGCGATGTTCTCGAAGATGATCCGACCCAAAATCGTGCTCGAGATCGGCACCTACCTCGGATATTCGGCCCTATGCTTTGCGGAAGGCTTGGCTGATGGCGGCAAGGTAATTACATTGGACATACAGGAGGACACGAACAAGGTCGCACGCTCATTTGTCGAAAAATCGGCGTACAAAGACAAGATAGAATTTCACCTCGGCAATGCCGTCGATATCATTCCTACGCTCCCCGAAACCTTCGACCTGGTCTTCATCGACGCCGATAAACCCAACTATTCCAACTACTACAATCTANNTTTCAACCGCGTCCGCCCAGGCGGCTTCATCATCGCCGACAACGTTCTCTGGAGCGGCAAAGTCCTCGATGCCGACAAAGACGAAAACACACAGTCTCTCCACGAGTTTAACCAAATGGTTTTTGCAGACGACCGAGTGTCGAATGTCCTGTTGCCGATACGGGACGGTCTGATGGTTGTCTGTAAAGACTAACGGCTTTTCTGCGCAAATTGCTTCCGCACCCACCGGCAACATTTTCCATACCTTTGTCATCGTAGACGTATTCGCGATCAGAACATGAGGACCAAGATTAGCCTGATAGACATTTTAATAACTTCTATTCTCATGGCTTCAGCAACAACGGCTTTTGCCTGCTCGTGCGCTGAAAGTCCGACGGTCGACAAAGAATTCGTGACATCGAAGCATGTTGCGATACTCAAAGCTGCCTCATACCTGGAAACGCCGAAGAATTCGAATAGCCCTGCGGACAGAGTATCTGGTTTCAATTTCGTCGTGCAGAAGGTATTCAAGGGTTCCGCGCTTAAGTCAGGGCAGCAGTTTCCCATGATCTCAACCGGAATGTGCAGTTTTGATTTTGAGACGCGCGACCTTGGCAGAGAGTATCTGATCTATTATTTCGGAGACGACCGGTTCGAGATTGTGCCGATGTGCACTCGGTCGGGAGCCGCCGAGTGGAGAGCCGCTGACATTCTGTATCTCGAGAACATACGCAGGGTTCGCGGTTTGACACGGATCTCTGGTTTCGTTGGTCAAGGCCAGGTAGCTTCCTTGGAAGGCGAGGAGTCGCGAACCACACCCCTCGCGGGTCATAATGTACGAATCACCGGACATGGTCGAAACATTCAGGTGAAAACGAACAAGAATGGCGTTTATGAGACGTATGACCTGCCGCCCGGCAATTATCGTATTGAACCGGAAAGAATCGCTGGCTTTGTACCGACTAATGAAATTAGAACGAGGACTGATTCGGCTAATGTTGTTTTGCTCGCTAACGGTCATGCCGAAAAGGATTTCCATTATGATATTGATAACGCGATCAGTGGAAAGCTGCTGAGCGCTGGCGGGAAGCCTCTCGAACGAGTTCGGCTCGACCTGATACCGGCGCATGGTAAGCCTGCCAAGTACTTTGTTAAAACCGACTATTCCGAAAAAGACGGAACATTCAAATTTGAACGAGTTCCAAAAGGCACCTATGTCATTGTCGGCAACAGAGACAATGTCATTACGGCCGAATATCCCTACCCGAGGTTTTATGCCTCTGGAACAGACGACCGTGCGCAAGCGCCAGAGATCACGATCGGCCCCGGCGATGTACTTGACGGCTTCGTCGTGCGGGCATCCAGACCGGTTGAGACCATCTTGATTTCAGGTGTCCTGCGTTTCGAAGATGGAAGTCCGGTGACGACAGGCACCGTTAGGTTTGTTACGGGCAACGGTGAGGTGCGCTTGCCTGGCGACGCCTACGCCTACCCAGACAAAACGGGGAATTTTAGACTCAATGTACTGAAGGGACAGAAAGGGTTGATTTATGGATATGTTCCGCTTAATACGTGGGTTTTTCGTAATTGCCGGGATCGCGTCAAGGCAATTCAGCTTGAAACCGAGCGGGCTAAATTGCCGTTTCCCCAAACACCTCGTCGTATGATCGAATCCGCGTCCGAAACATCTGGCGTGGAACTCCAATTTCCCTTCACCCTGTGTGCGGAAAAATGAGGTACCCTCACCCAAAAGTATTAGACATTGCCCACCGCAATTGATGATTACATTCCTCTTCTGAATCGATAAACTTCTCGTAATGGCTTTGCGACTTTGCGGGGAAAGACTTCCCGCAAGTCGCAGAGACGCAAAGGAAACAAGGAGGAACGAAATGACAGCTCAGTCAAAGAAGGCTAAACAGATCAAAAAAGTTGAGAAGATCATCGCCCCGCCGCCTCGGCATTGGGTTGGTGACGGTTTTAACGTACACGGATTTTTCCCGCACGGGCCGCTGACGGGTGAGAGGATGAGCCCTTTCTTTTTGCTCGATTACAACGCGCTCACCAATTTTCCGCCGCGTGAGGAGCCGTTCGGCGTCGGGCCGCACCCGCATCGAGGGTTCGAGACGGTGACTATCGCCTACAAAGGCAAGGTCGAGCATCACGACAGCCGCGGAGGCGGCGGGATCATCGGCGAGGGCGATGTGCAATGGATGACCGCCGGCAGCGGATTGCTGCACAAGGAGTTTCACGAGCAGGAATCTAATCGCCAAGGCGGGCCATTCCAAATGGTGCAGCTTTGGGTCAATCTGCCGGCCAAAGACAAGATGACGCCGCCAAAATATCAGGCGATCACCAACCCTGAAATGGGCCGCGTCAAGCTGCCGCTTGGAGGTGAAATTGAGATCATCGCCGGCGAGTTCGAAGGAGTAAAAGGGCCTGCGACGACGTTTACGCCGGTTCATCTTTATAACCTGAAAATGAAGCAAGGCGAGACCGTCAACCTGTCGTTCCCGTCAGGATATACAACGGCTTTACTTGCCCTTGAGGGTTCCGCTCTCATAAACTATAGTGAAAAGCTGCCGCTCGACAACCTCGCTCTATTCGAACGAGACGGAGAAGAATTTCGGGTTGCGGCAATTGAGGACGGCATCTTTCTGCTGATGTGCGGCGAACCGCTGAATGAGCCGATCGCCCAATACGGCCCGTTCCTTATGAACACGAAGGCAGAGATCGCACTGGCGATTGACGATTATCAACAGGGCAAATTCGGTTTCCTAAGCTGAAACACAATGAACGAGTGAATAAAAATTTGATCGAGATCAGGAGATCGAGCGAACGCGGGCCATGCGAACCACGGCGTGGCCCGTCAAATTTTATGTTTTCCTTGCGGCGTAATTCTTACCCAACTATTACAATCCCAAACCAACCAACTTGTTACTCTAATATTGTCTTAATTTAGCGTTTCATTTGAATCCCTAATGCAAAATGTCCTTACGTTTGAGCGGGTCCGCCAAACAATAAATCGGAAAAACGTCGCGATTGTGACGTTTTTTCATCTACTCGCAATACCTGTTTTTTATACATTTAACTGGCAGAATGCTGTGGCGCTTTTGATCGGAAACTGGATCGTTGGCAGCCTCGGCGTCGGGCTTGGCTGGCATCGATTGCTGACGCATCGGAGTTTTGTTGTTCCAAAATGGCTTGAATATCTGTTGGCGGCCTTGGGTACGATGTCTGTGCAGGATTCGCCGGATAAATGGGCGGCGACTCATCGAATGCATCACGCATTTGTCGAAACCGATAAGGACCCGCATTCGACGCGGCCAGGGTTTTGGTGGGCACAGATCGGATGGATCGTTTGGGGCACCGCACAGGACCATGACCAGGCGACGCTGCAACGCTATGTTCCAGATCTTCTCAAAGACAAGGGCCATGCGCTGATATCGCGTTTTTATTACGTGCCGATCGTTGTTTCCGCCTTCATTTTATTCGCGATCGGCGGTTGGACGATGATTGTCTGGGGCGTATTCGCTCGCGTCGTAGTTGGCTGGCACACGACGTGGTTTGTCAATTCGCTCTCGCACATCTACGGTTCGAAGCCACACAATACTGATGACGATTCGACAAACAACTGGTTTGTTGCATTGCTCACGTTTGGCGAGGGCTGGCATAACAATCACCACGCTTTTCCGACGTCGGCCCGCCACGGCCTGCAATGGTATCAATTTGACATGAACTGGATCGCCATCCGCGTATTCGAAAAGCTCGGCTGGGCAAAACAGATCAAGACACCCGATTTCAAACCGGCCGCCGTGGAATTGAATCAGACGGCATAAAGTATTAGTATTCGGGAACGGAGGCCACAGATGACGACGAACCCACAAAACTACGGAGAATTCTGGGATTTCTATGTTCAGGAACATTCCAAGCCATTGACAAGGCTGCTTCATTTTATCGGCACATCGCTCGGAATTATCCTGCTCGTATTCTTCGTCGCTCGCGGACAGTGGTACTTTTTTCCAATCTTCTTTGTGATCGGTTACGGCTTCGCGTGGTTCGCTCATTTTGTTGTCGAAAAGAACAAACCGGCCAGTTTCAAATATCCGCTCTGGTCGTTTATAAGTGATTTCAAGATGATGTGGTACATGGTGACGGGGCGGATGGGCGGCGAGGTTACTCGAGTTCTGAAAGAAGTTTAGCCGCGGATTTGCGCGGATGACGCAGATTGAAAACGAAATTCAGATCCGTGCGATCCGCGTTAATCCGGGGCGAAAACGCTCTTCGATATTAGCTCCAGCGAGCGATCATAGCGGTAAGCGATGCTAAAATGCCCGTCGTCGAATTCTTCGTGAATGTGTGGAACGCCGAGATCGGTCAGCTTGCTTGATAGAATTCTCGACCCGACATCCAATGCGAATTCATCGCTTGTTCCGGCGTCGATAAACAGCAATTTCAGCGACTTCAGGTTTTTCACATGTTTTTCCACAAGCCTGACAGGGTCGTGTTCCAGCCATCGAGCCCAAACATCTTCACGAATTTCGCCCGTTTCGAGATCGAACGGCAGATCGAAATCCGTTCCTCTCGCTGAATAGCACGCGGCCATCCCGATCGTGTTTAGGGCCGAATGATCGTCGCGACCCTGTTT